>JALQUR010000361.1 GCA_023260695.1 Planctomycetaceae bacterium | reverse complement strand
TTGGATCGATGGCTGAAGGCGACGAAGGCTCCCAGTATCGTGCGTAAGCAGATCCAGAACCTGCGTCAGCAGGAACAGGCCGCAAAGCTAGAGCTAGCTCAGCAGCTCGTTAATAATGCGGCTCGTGTCTATGGATGGGACGATGATGAATTCTGAACAACGTCACGTCAGTGAATTGCAGGGAATTGCTGCCAGGGTCTGAGTCTCGGCAGGATTACCCTTGCAGGTGACCTGCAGAAGGCACTTCAGTAATGAAGTGCCATTTTTTTTTGACGTTCAGTTCGTCTACCACCGGGAGGTGCAGCAATGCAGAACTTGTGGGATCAGATCCAGGATGCAGCAGAATTCATTCGATCTCGCTGGGAGCGCAGTCCGCGAGTCGGGCTGATTCTGGGCACCGGGCTGGGGAGTCTCGCCAGACAAATCAATGTGGAAGCAGAAATCCCCTATGAGGAAGTTCCGCACTTTCCGGAGTCAACAGCCCCTTCCCACTCCGGCAAACTGCTCTGCGGAACCCTTGCCGACGTTCCCGTGATGGTGATGGAGGGGCGTGTGCATTACTACGAGGGCTACTCGCTCCAGCAGGTGACGTTTCCGGTTCGAGTCATGCGTGCACTCGGGGCAGGAACACTGGTGCTCACCAGTGCCGTGGGAGGAATGAACCCGCAGTTTGAGCTTGCCGACATTGCCATCATCGACGATCACATCAGTCTGATGCCCGATAACCCGCTCCGCGGACCGAACGATGACCGACTGGGTCCTCGCTTCCCGGACATGAGTCAGCCCTATGACCGCCAGCTTGTGCAGCTGGCCGCGGAAACAGCTCTGAAACTCGGAATTCCGGCGCATAAGTCTGTGCTTGTTGCAGTGCCGGGGCCAAACCTTGAAACTCGAGCGGAATATCGGATGCTGCGGCAGATGGGTGCAGACATCGTAGGGATGTCGACAGTGCCTGAATGTATTGCTGCGGTTCACGCAGGCATGCGCGTAACAGCTTTTTCGGTTGTGACGGACATGTGCCTGCCAGATGCTCTTGAGCCAGCGGATATTGGTCAGATTATTGCCGTCGCTGAACGCGGCGGTGAAAAACTACAGCAGCTGCTGCTGGAGCTGTTCCGGACTCACGGCGAAACCCTGATGACTGAATCTGCCCGAACCTGAATGCACTCGTAAACTGCAGCTGCACCGCATCCATCTACTCCTTCCTGACGAAAGCCCGGAATCGTGGAAAGACCACAGCGACCACAAGTACAACTGCCGGACCCGACCGTGAAAATGAGTGAAGGCTGGCATTGCCTGCATCTTTACTATCGCATCAATCAGGGGGCACTTGCCGCCATGAAGGGTCGCGATATTGCTCGAGGCCGCGCGGAAGTCGTGGAGATCCTGAATCCGAGTGCTGCTGACGCTCCCAGCCGGCTGCAGACTCTTGCCATCTCCGGACAGAAAGCTGATCTGGGCGTGATCATGATGGACCCGGATCCGCTTCGGATCAATTCCATCCGCCAGCGTGTCCGTGCAAGTCGACTTGGCCCTGTACTCCAGCCTGCATGGTCATTCGTTTCAATCACAGAAATCAGTGAATATGTTCCCAGTGTGGAACAGTACGCGGAACGACTCAAACGCGAAGGTACTTCTGCGGACGACCCGGCGTTCGAAGCCAAGATCAATGCTTACAAACAGCGATTGCCGGCGATGAACCAGCAGCGGCTCTATCCGGAGATTCCTCCGTTTCCGGTTGTCACCTTCTATCCGATGAACAAGATCCGCATTCCGCAGGCAAACTGGTTCCTCGAACCGTTCAGTGTCCGCAGTGAACTGATGGCCGAACACGCTACTTCGGGAATCAAGTTCGCCGGAAAGGTCTCTCAGCTGATCACCGCAT
Organism: Planctomycetaceae bacterium; assembly: GCA_023260695.1. Lineage (GTDB taxonomy): Bacteria > Planctomycetota > Planctomycetia > Planctomycetales > Planctomycetaceae > SXXK01. The sequence continues at coordinate 6,611 of JALQUR010000361.1, read as the reverse complement.
CAACCGGTTTTGATGACTGGGAGTGGGGCGTCACATTGTGGAGCCGAGCACCGGAACACATCAAGGAAATCGTGTACGAAATGCGCTTCGACCGTGCTTCGGCAAAGTATGCCGAATTTGGTCCGTTCTACGTCGGCTATGTCATGCCTGCCGCTGAGGCATTCAGCCACCTGCAGCTCTGATTTTACTGCGGCAGCTCCCGAAAATGACTGGCATCTGGCTTGCAATACAGTCCGATAGCGCTCCGCAGGACCATCCTGCCATCAGTCTCAGTCCCGCAGAGTTGCTGCAGCCCGAAAAGTCACCGCTGTTTACCAGACTATCCCTGTCTTCGAGACCAGCAGAACCCGAACTTGTTGACCGGTTACAACGGGAAGATGCGAATGTAAGACTTTTCCGAATGCTACGGCTGAGCCGATAACAACGATTGTCAGGGTGATGCGTGTCAACGGGTGGCATTTCATGCCCGTTGCCTGCTCCTCCAGCTTCATCCATCCGCTGCCGCTGTGTCAGCCCGAGCGGAATCGAGTTCCGAAGCTGGCAAGGAGACTCACGGGAGAAGCAATCGTGCAACTCAACACTCCAGCCAAATTCCGTGGACAGCTTACGCTTGTCGCCGCAGGCCTCATGCTGCTGATCTCGACCGGCTGTTCGACGGGATCTGTCAGGCAGCTATTTGGCCCCGGGCCACTGTTTGGCCGTACTTCACGGCCGACTGCTCCACAGCAGGAAGCTGGCGATCCAGGTAAAGGAATTGCCCTCTTTCGCTCGCTGAAACGCTCCCAATCGGATGCGGATCAGAAGGACACTGATTCTGGTTCAATGCCGTCCGCACATCCGGCCGCCTCTGAGAACCCGTTCGGGGAAGGAAATCTCTCCGCAGACCCGTTTCTCATCAGCGATGCAGACAATGCAGTCCGCTCCGCCGCCGCTGAATCATCTGCAGCAGCAGTCACTGAGCAGTTCACGGCTGAAATCACACCCGGAGCAATGAGCGCAGCACATCATGAAAATGAGCACCAGCAGCATCTTGCACAGCTCGACGCGATGCTGCTGGCGTCGCAGGCGGGCAGAGTATCTTCAGGCCACAGTCGATCGACAGAGCAGACGGCCAGTGCAGATGGCAAAGGCTTCAACGCAGTCGCAGACCACAGCCATTCAGATGCCTTCGACAGTATGCTCGGACTGTTCGAGAACCAGAAGACTGCTTCTTCGCGGGCAGACGGTGACACTCGCGGGCGGTCCGGGGCGGATAACGCCGTCGCCTGGTCAGGCTGGGAACAAGTTGACAGAGCAGGTGGTATGAAAACCATCCAGCAGACGGCCGCGGCGGCTCAATCTGATGAAGAGATCCCCGATCTCACTACTCTGGAAGATCTCCTCGGCGGTTCTGACACCGTTCCGGGCCTGCAGGTCGATACATCCGTAGCCCTGGCTCCATCGACACCTGTACCACCGGTGCCTTCAGCCGCTCCCGGAAATTCGATCCCACAGATGGCAGACTTGCCTGAATCCCCGGCTCCGAAAATGCCCCCGGCAATTCCACAAGTCCCGGAGAATATTGTCGCACAGGATGCGTTGTCAGCTGAGTCGGATTCCATCGCGATTCCCGCGGAACTCCCGCTGACTGAGTCAACGTCGTGGGTTGACGAGGAAGTGCTCGTCAGTACGCCACCGGCGTCGCTGCCCGGAATGAGCGAATGGCTGTCGTCTGTCGCGACGGAGAACAGCGTGGCGGAAAAACCAGCTGCTTCCTCTGGACGCAGAGCCAGCCTTTCGGCAAATCGGGTTCGTGTCCTGCCCGGAAGCGATCCTGTAGTTCCGCCTGCAGCTCCTCAATATCGACCACAGGCCACAGAAGTAGACATGATCCGCTCCGTGGTCTATTCCCCAGGCAGGTCAGCTCAGGCAGCCGACACCGGGCAATTGCTGCCGGATTCAATGCCCGTCAGCATGAATGTCTCGCCCCGGCATCCGGAAACAGATCCCGGCGCTTTCAGTGAGGCGATCTCGCGGAAGACATGGGGCCTGATTGCAGTCTCGGGAGTGATTCTGATGCTGCTCTACCTGCCCGGAAGTGCGGACCGCCTGCAACGGCGTCTTTGAGCGAACGGGGCTGCTGATGCGATCATTCGTCAACCGGAAGCCTCTGCCTCGGTGAGTGCTGACGCTGTGTTGTCCGAAGGCAACACAAATACGGTCAGTAAACACAAACGACAGAATCCTCAATTCCAACCTGAATCCGTGGATTGTCCAGCTCTTCGCAGGCCGTTCTGAGCGCACATCAGCTGGCAAAACCTAAGCTCTCCGCACGGCATCAGTATTTTGCCGTTAACATTCTGCAATCCTGTCAGCAAGCACGATCGACGGAGCACGGTATGTCATCGGACCCATGGAGCCGTCCAACAACTGAAGACTTGAAGCGTGTTATGTCCTCTCTCGATCAGCATGGTGGCGGCCCCGGCGGTGCAGTGAACACTCGCCAGGCAGAACGCCTGAACTTTGCTGCTCCTGCAGAGATTCGAACACCACGTGGCAGTACCGTAAAAGCCATCACCCGAGAGATCAGTTCTACGGGAATCGGCCTGCTCCATCGTGGCTCGATCCCACTTGACGAAGTCACTGTTCGCATTGCCAGCGAGACACGCGAATACTTCTATCGCGTCCAGATTGAATGGTGTATTCCTGTCGACGAGGGCATGTTCCTCAGCGGCGGGCGATTCCTGCCATCCCTTGAACACCACAGCTGACGCTTCAATGCCGAGTGCCGGTTCCCGGATCATGCAGATCCGCAGTCAGCTTCGGTTTGCCTGTCGCTTCTGAATTCCACTAAGCTCCTGAAGTACAGAACTGCTGATCAGGTATTGAACCTGGCTGTGCGACAGTAATCTGCGCCGCAGCGCCAGCTCCGAACACCTGATTCCGGGAAACTCTTCAGGAGCATCAGATATGATCACAGGGCGTCGTGGATTTCTTTCCGCCGCTGGGGGAATGGCACTTGCAACTGCATTTTCGCGATCCAGCAGAGCTGCACTGCGAGCATCAGGTTCTGTTTCCGCTGAATCCAACTTCGAGGTCACCGGGGTCCGACGCACTACTGTCAGGCTGGAGTTCCGTGAAGTACCGCGACGCAATATGGATCGCGAGATTCCTCACTGGCGCTACGCTGAAATCATTGATGTCAGTCTGAAGTGTGGCGTCACCGGCTCCGGAGAAACGCTCCTCTTTTACACCTGGGGGGTCCCTTCCGAAGAAGCGGTTCAGCGGGTCGTAGGACGCAGCGCTCTGGAAGTCATGTGGGATGACAGCCTTGGAGCCGGTCTGCAGATGGCACTGTTCGATGCTGTCGGGCGCGCTGCAGATGTTCCCGTGCACGCGTTGCTGGGCAATCAGGTACATTCGCGGACGCCACTTTCATGGTGGAATATCGACACATCCGCCGCAGACATGGCTGCGGAATGTCGTGAGGCACTGCGACTGGGTTACATGTCCTACAAAACAAAGGGTCGTCCCTGGTTCGATGTCTTTCACCAGGTAAATGAAGCCTGTGCGGTGGTGCCGGAGAACTTCCGGATTGACATGGACTTCAACGACACACTGCTGGACGCCGAACGCGGCCTGCCGATCCTGCAGCAGCTGGAACGACATCCGCAGGTGGATATCTTTGAAACACCGATCCCCCAGCGGGATGTCGACGGCAACCGCCAGATCACAGCCGCAACCCGTGTGAACGTCGCAATGCATTACGGCAATCCATCTCCGTCAACGGTAGTTGCCACTCACTGCTGTGATGGGTTTGTTGTCGGCGGTGGTGCCACACGCCTGGTCTCTGCCGGTCGCTTCTGCAAGGAAACCGAATTGCCATTCTGGCTGCAGCTGGTCGGAACAGGACTGACTGCGGCATTTTCGCTGCATTTCGGAGGTATTCTTGAACAGGCTCTCTGGCCCGCTGTCAATTGCCATCAGCTGTTCGAGGAAAACACGCTGACTCGTCCAATCCTGCTTGCTGACGGGCATGCAGACGTACCCGATGCCCCTGGACTCGGGTACGAAGTAAATCGGGATGTGATTGAGAAAAACCGCGTTGAGAAGCCAGCGACTCGTCCCGAACCACAGCGGCTGATTGAAACAACCTGGCCGGACGGACGGCGCATGCTCACTGCCAGTAATGGAACAATCAACTTTATGCTGAAGGCAGCCAACAACGGCCTTTATCCTTACTTTGAGGCGGGAGCAGATACACGCCTGGTGCCGGATGATGGTTCAGCCGAATGGAAGGCCAGCTACCGCAAGGCTCGGGAAAACGGACCGATCAGCGTCTGAGTCAGGATCGACGTTAATTTCAGGCCGCAATTGCGGGAATACTCCGCATGCGTGGCCTTCGGACCGTTGAAGTATTCCAGCAGAGATCGCTTGTGATTTCTTTTCTCCCAGTCTCCGGTTGGCTCATCTTTCTGGCAGTGCTCGTCACTTCGCTGCCGCCGGTCCTGGCGTTACGCAATCGCCGCATGCAGAAGCCAGCAGCGGCACCGCCGCATCAGCCTGATGGCCGGCCGCATGTTTCAGTGATCATGCCAGCACGTAACGAAGGGGCTATGATTGCGGAAGCGATACGCACCGTGCTGAGCACGCAGCTGGTGGACTTTGAACTGATTCTGGTCAACGATCGATCCACTGATGACACTGGTGCAGTGATGGATCGTGCCGCAGTCGCCGATTCCCGGGTTCGTGTGATTCACATTTCAGACCTCCCAGCCGGTTGGCTGGGAAAGAATCACGCAATGCACACCGCAGCCGAAAACGCAGCCGGCGAATTTCTGCTCTTCACTGATGGTGACATCCTGTATCAGCCTGAGACAATTGCGGCAGCCGTGGAGTATGCGAACCGCGAACAACTGCAGCATCTGTGTCTGCTCCCCAGAATGATCCCCGGCAGCCTGATCGAAAATGTGCTCACCACGTTCTTCGGAATGTGCTTTGCCATTGGGATGCAACTGCACCTCATCCGCACCCGTTTCCCGCTGTCCTATGCAGGTGTTGGTGCGTTCAACATGATTCGTGCTGATTTTTATCGGCAATGCGGAGGCCATCTGCCCATCCGGATGGATGTGCTTGATGACGTGAAGCTTGGAAAGCTTGCCAAACGATCAGGGGGCCGCAGCGATTTTCTGCTTGCCGAAGACTGGCTGTCGGTCCGCTGGCAGCCATCACTCTGGGGCGTTATCTGCGGGCTTGAGAAGAACGGCTTTGCTTCTCTGAACTACTCCTTACTGCAGATCAGTCTGGTGACCGTGTTGTTCACTCTGATCTTTGTCCTGCCGTTCGCAATCCCTGCAGTTGCGATCGCAGGGATTCTGACCTGGGAAGCGGCAGCCGGATTTGCCGCCACAGCAATTCTCTGGCACCTGTTGTTCCTCTGGCTGGTGGCGTCGCTGCCACAGGGGGTTCGGATGGTCCCCTTTTTCCTTGCTGGACCATGGCTGATGGCGTTTGCATACTGGCGTTCTGCCGTAATCACGCTGCGGCAGGGAGGCGTTCGCTGGCGAGATTCCTTCTACTCGCTGGCGGAACTGCGAAGTTCGATCTATCACTAGGCCGCCTCAGCTCGGCAACCCTCTGCCTTCGTTCTGCAGACTTGCCACCAGAACGCGAATCTCCTCGCTGACAGCCTGATCATCGGTGCTGGCACTGATCCGAGCCCGCAGTTCCTGCGATAGCTGTGCACCAAACCTGACGTGGATTCTGACAGGCCGAATCCAGAATGCGCCACGAGGCATCGCCCTGTCTGATCCACAGATCGCAACCGGGTAAACCGGCTGCTCAGTTCTTCTCGCGATCGCCAGAAAACCCGGACGAAATCGTTGCGGTTCTGTTTCGGAAGATCGCGTCCCCTCCGGAAAGATCCCGACTGCAGTGCCCTTTTCAAGGCGTTCCACTGCGGCTCGGATACTTCCACTGCGAGCCGAACTGCGACTGATCGGGATGACCCCTGAGTTACGGAGCAGTGCCCCCAGCAACGGCACTCGAAACAGGCTGTCCCTGGCCAGAAAACTGACCGGAAACTCCAGCCACACACCAACAAGGATCGGATCGAGGTAGCTCTGATGATTCACCAGCAGCAGCGCACCTCGCGTCCGATCAATATGTTCTGTCCCCGAAACCGTAACTCGAATCCAGGTGCTGCAGAACCACCGAATTGGAATCCGGAGCAGATTCCAAAGCCAGAGTCTGCCGGGCCAGCCGTCACTGATCCCAGCTCTCCCCGGAGATTCGTCTGCCAGCTGATCAGCCGCTTCATCGACACTTTGCTGGCGGTCGTGATTCATGAGCAACCGAATCCTTCTGCAATGTCTGTCCGGCTGATGTCCCGACGGGCTCAGAACTCAGCCGCATTGCATTCAACAAACCTGCCCGATGTCACTGTTCACTCTGCTACAGTCTGTGTTTCAGCAGTCGCTGTTGCGTGACCATCCATGGTCATCAGGTCCTCCACCTGCAGAGTTTCGGCCAGCTCAACTGCAGACATCCATTCAGCCTCCAGCGAACTGATGTAGTCATTGACCACATTACCAAGAGTCTGCTGAGCATTGATGACGCCGGTGAAATCAACC
>JALQUR010000316.1 GCA_023260695.1 Planctomycetaceae bacterium | reverse complement strand
TTCTCTGGCGGCTGCTGAGTTCTGCAGCAAGCAGGATTTTTTCCGCCTGCCATGACGTGAGCCGCTCGTCCTGAAAGGTGTGAGGCAGCTGCAGGATTTCACTGAGCCATTTCGCGAACTCACGCGCTTCACCCGACTTCTGACTCTCCTCACCGCTCATGTGCAATGGCAGCCCCACTACCAGGCCGCTGGGGCGATATTCCTGCTGCACTTTCCTGAAGAAGCGGGTGTCGCCCTGAATCCCCTGACGCTGGTGATTGTGCAACGGACTCGCAAATCGCTGCTCGCGATCGCTTACAGCCACCCCAACACGACGAGTGCCGTAGTCAATTCCCAGGAGCATTCCCGACCGGGGAATGGCGTCATCAGGCTGTTCCAATTCAATGCTCATCGGGAGAATGCTCACTCTGCCGGGCTGCGGTTCCGAGTGGGACCAGCAGCTGGTTCAGATTTCCGGAGCGGAAACCATCCAGATCGAGGGTCACGGCGCGGAACCCGAGGCTCCGAAATTCCGCGACAACGCCTGCGCGAGTACGCTCGTCGGCCAGCAGTGGAATCATCTGTGGTGTGACTTCGATCCGAGCCAGTCCGTCGGCTTCCAGACGCACGCGGAAACTCTGGTCGGCCAGCAGCGGCCGCAGATATGCCTCAGCCAGTTCAATGCTCCGCAACCGTTCCGGGGTGACTTCCACGCCATAGGCAATGCGGCTGGCCAGACAGGGTGATGCCGGTCGAGCGGCAGACTGGAGCTTCCAGAACTCAGCAAGCTCCCGAACCTGCTGTTTGCGGATGTTGAGTTCGATCAGCGGGCTGCGCACGTGATGCTGTTGCGCGGCCTGCATACCGGGACGATGATCGCCGAGATCATCAAGATTGGCTCCATTCAGGATCTGCTGACCGGCAGTGTGCTGCTGCAGAGCTTCCATGGTGGAGTACATCGTGTCCCTGCAGTGAAAGCAGCGATCGCCATGATTTCTGCGATACGAGTTGCTCTGCAGCTCGGCCGTCTGAATCTGCCTGTGGCGGATGCCGATGCGGGCGGCTTCGGCGATGGCAAATTCAAGGTCCGCCCGGGCCAGGCTGGGGCTGACGGCGGTGACCGCAACAGCATCATCGCCAGCTGCCAGATATGCAGCCATGGCCACAACAGCACTGTCCACGCCACCTGAAAAGGCTACGGCCACGGGGCCAATTGCTCTGATGTGGCTGACAAGCTGCGCAGCAAGTTGAGCAGTCGTGTCGGGCGAAATTGCAGACATGCCGTGCGGATCGAATGAGGGCCTCAAAAGGAAACGTCCATAGAACACTCCGCGGAGCATAACCGAATGCGGCAGTTCTTGTCCCGTCAGCACGGTCCGACGGGAATCAACATGCAGGAGTCGGAATCACTGGTCGGGGAACGGCTGGTTCGGCAACCGCCGGGCATGGAACAGTGTGACCGGAAGAGATCGCAACGATCGACAGAGGATCGGAGCTGCGATGCGACCTGCTCGGTGTTGCTGGAGCGGCGGAGCGTTGTCCGCAAGCAGCGGAACAGGGATCCGGTGACGTTGCAGTCGTGCGGGTGAGCCGTACCGGTGCAACTGTGACAGGAAGGGGCGCCGAGGATCAGTCGACGGGAATTGCCGGCTGCCCGTTATCCCATTTGAGATTGGCAGGCTGACTGTCTCGAATCCAGGTGGCGAGCGGTGTCAGTTCCTGGATGGTGAAGGTACTGCTGTTGCGTACCAGCTTCATACCGACCATCTGTACCATCGGCGCTGCGTCTGCGATGGCCGCGGGAGGATTGTCGCCGGCGCGGTTGGACAACCCTTTGCGTTCAAGCAGCGTTCCTTCGGCTTCGTCATCGGTGTAGTGTCGATAGGCAAAGATCAGCGCCGCACCGCAGGCGGGCCATTTGGGATCACCCGGTGTGCGATTGAATTCCTGCGCGACGTCACCGGCGAGCTGAGCAATTTTCCAGGAGATCGGACTGAGATTCATTTGTGCATCAATCGCGCCTCTGCCAACGCCCTGAGCGGCCAGGCAGCGGACTTCAACGGGCCGAGTGCGATCGGACAGCACCGTGACGAAAGCTTTCATCGCTGTCGGATCAGTTCCTCCGACGTTTCGTCTGGGGCGCTGGATTTCCATAAGCGTTTCGAGCAGGGTCTGCTGAAAGGCGCTTTGCGAGCAGGCTCGCTGGAGTTCCCTGGAGACGGCATCACTGATGCGGAATTGTTCGGTTTCGATGACGTCGCAGTTTCGCAGGACGAAACGAAGTGAGCTGGCCGCGAAGACCTTGACCGAATCGGGCTGTTCATCGGAATTCAGCACACTGATGAGGGCGACAAGTGCATCCTGATGCAGTCGTGCAGCGGCGCCACCGGTGGCCGGTCGCGTTTCCTGCAGGTACTTCATGATGGAAACCGCAGTGATGCGAGCATCAAAGCTGTTGTCGAGCAGTTTCTTGCAGATGTCAAGAATGTCCTTGCAGAACTGTCGCCGCATTGTGAGCTGGTTTGATGCATTGCCAATGCGGGAGCCGGCTTTTTGAACGTCAGACTGGATTTCCTTCAGCAGCTGATGCCCGTTGGAAGGGATCGCTGCGAATTCCGGATCCGTGATCTGCAGAATCTGGTATTCCAGATATGTGCGAACTGTTTTTGTGTCCGCCGCGCTGGAGTAACCGGAGTAGAGCAGGTTGGAGTAATCCTTGCGGATCTGGATGGATTCATCTGCCGTGATGTGCGGTAACGGCTGCCGAATCTGCCGCAACGATCGAGTGAGTTCCTGTTCTGCCAGAACAGCCTTCAGACAGGCGGGTGAAACATCCTGGCGGGGAATTCCATCCTGCTGAGCAGATGCTGTGCTGAGGAAGGCGACCACGCTGAGCAGAGCAGCCGAGATTCGACAACCAGCGGGCATCTCCCAGGATTGATCGGTGTTGCGAACAACAACAGGCATAGGAATCACCCGAACAGGGAGGTGTCAGAAAGGTATTTCAGTGTCTTTGGCGTCAGCAGCGATTCCGCCTGTGCGGAAAACGTCAGCCCTGTGCAGACCAGCAAAACCGGAATGAGTTGCTGATCGGCAGAAACCACGAATCTCACCCACTTTACGATGATAGCAGGAATTTGTGGTACAAATGTGGCTGAAGACAGGAAAAAAATGACAGCTGAAGCGGTTTTCGTCCAGATTCGGAGGCGTGATTGAACGTTAAATCAATACTTTTGCCCGGGATTTGCGGAAAGCGAGTGCTGTTTGCATCAGGTAAAGTGCGCGTATTGTCGCATGCTGACGGATGTATACTGCGTGCCGTTATAATCGGATCAGTCTGAGACTTCCGCTGTCAGGTCTTGCGGAGAGCTTCTCCAAGGACATGTCCCATCAGATCCCAGCCCGACGGAAAGCAGAGATCTGACTGCTCCGCGGTCACCTCATTGTATGCCTGGAACTGGTCGGCAGTGATCCCGCTGCCACACAGGGCAAAGGGGCAATCCCCGTGACTGTGTGTGCGAGTTCTCAGAAACGTCGGGTGGTCCGGACAGACAAGAAGTCGATAGTCGCCCTGCTGCTGCAGGTGTTGAAGCAGCGGTCCGACAATTTCGCGGTCGATTTGTTCCACAGCACGAATTTTCTCGGCCACATCACCTTCGTGTGAGGCTTCGTCGGTCGCTTCCACATGCACTGTCAGAAAATCCAGGTCCGGGCGGGAAATGGCCGCAACCGCTGCCCTGCCCTTCGCTGCATAGTCGGTATCCAGATAACCCGTGGCTCCGGGAACTTCAATCACTTCCCAGCCGATGAGTCGGCCAATTCCTCGCAGCAGATCAACGGCGGTAATCACGGCACCGCGTGCTCCGTAGCGTTCGACAAATGCAGGCAGTGCCGGGCGCCGCCCTTCGCCCCAGAGCCAGATTCCGGTGGCCGGAAGATGCCCGGCAGCAAGCCGCTGCCGGTTGACTTTCGAATCAGCAAACAGCTGCTGCGATGCCTGCATCAGCTGCAGCAACGCCTCGGAGCCTGTACCGGCTGGCAGAAACGATTCCACAGCCTGATCGGTGATATCGTGTGGCGGCGTTGTCCGCAGATCGGAACCAAACGGTGCCGCAGTGCCACGGCTGCGATAGATGAGCAGATTGCGATGCAGCGCGCCGTTGCCGCTTTCGTAGAGGTTGCCGTTGTGCAGGCGCCGCTTGCTCCAGGGATCGGGGTTGGT
>JALQUR010000203.1 GCA_023260695.1 Planctomycetaceae bacterium | reverse complement strand
CATGCCGGTGCTTCGATCGGCCATGCTCCTGGGTTATTTTTTTCCAAGTTGAGGACGGCCTTCGGGCTCAATCAGACCTATGCCAGCAACAGATGATTTTCGTTGGAATCAGAAGACGCTCCACGTAGTGTTTGCCGCCAGCAGTCTGGTACTGCTGCTTTCGGTCTTCCTGATGCTGAAGCAGGATCAGGCTGATGAGTGGCGATCCTATCAACGCACGGCATTTGATATCGATGCCAATCTGCGTGAACGAGAACTGAAGAACCTGCAAAACGCCGAATACGTCAGGCAGGTTGCGGACCTCAATACGCAGCTTGACAAGGCTTCCGAAGAGCTCGACGCCAGCAGGAAAAACGAAGCAGAACTCTTCGACTCTCTGGACTCACAGACACGTCTCGTAGAGGCACTCGAAGGCGAACTGAAATTCAAGAATTCAGACCGCGACGAAGCCAGTGCAAACTACGACCTCGCTGTCCGCGATGAACTCCCTGAGGAGGTGCTGCGTGCTCGTCTTGCTGCGTTCGAAGAGCGGAAGCAGATCTGCACGGAATTGCAGCTGAAGATCGACGCAGAGACTGAGAAACTCCTGGACATCAAATCTCAGGTGGCCGCAATCACCGCTCGCTCCGAGGAGCTCGAAGCTGAGAAAACGAAGCTCACCTCTGACGCTGATCGCGTGCTCGCTTCGCTTGAGAAGATTCGCCCGTCTTCTGCAGTTTCCAGCCTGAAGCGATCGCTGATGGAACTCCCCATTATCGACGGCTTCAATTCCCACCTCAAAGTGGTGCAGGACTGGGTGCCCGGACTGAAAATTACTCTGGGAATGTCAAAGATCGCTCGCTTCGATCGCTGCCGCACATGTCATCAGAATATCGACAAAACGGCATCCGGCGGCGTTCCTGCCTATCCGCCAGGACACCCCGATTCCGAAGAGCTCGAAGACTGGGTCGCTGCCGGTGAATTCCCGCAGCCATTTTCAACACACCCGAACACCAGCCTTTACTGTTCCGCTTCGTCACCACATCCGGTTGGCAAATTCGGCTGCACCATCTGCCACGATGGTCAGGGGTCCGGGACCAGCTTCGGCAATGCGGAGCACTCTCCGAACGACCCCCAGATTGCTGACGAGTGGCACCATGAGTATGGGTTCCATCCCAATCACTTCTGGGAGTACCCGATGCATCCCGAGCGATTCATCGAGTCTGGTTGTATCAAGTGCCACCACAGCATGCAGGAACTTGGCGTACACCCGGAATACGGAGCATCTGCTCCGAAGGCAGTACGTGGCTGGCAGCTGATCCAGAAATACGGCTGCTTTGGTTGCCACGAGATCCATGGCTTTGACGCCGGTAAACCCATCGGACCAGACCTCCGCGTGGAGCCACAGACGGCAGAAGAAGCTGCCGCAATCGCAGCCGATCCTTCTGCTGTTGCCGGAAAACTGCGTAAGGTGGGTCCAAGTCTGCGACACGTCGCCCAGAAGACCACTGCCGAATTCATTGAATACTGGACTGAGATTCCTCAGCGATATCGCCCATCCACAAAGATGCCGCAGTTCTTTGCACTGCATGACCATCTGAGCGCAGAGGACGCAGCTCACACTGGTGACCTCGAAGCTGCAGAACTGGCCGGAATCGCGACACTGCTGCTCAACAATTCCGAGAAGATGGAACTGCTGGCTCCTGCCGATGGCTATGAACCGAATCTGGAGCGTGGGCAGCAGTTCTTTACAGAACGCGGATGCGTCGCCTGCCATCAGCACAGTGCAGTTCCCGCCTCGCAGGCAGATTTCGGGCCGAATATCAGCGATATTCACCGCAAGCTGCGCCGCAATGAGGATGATCCGGCATTCAGCGACTGGCTCTACACCTGGCTGCGAGAGCCGGAACGTTATCACCGCAAGACTCGCATGCCAAATCTGTATCTTGATGCCTATCCGGATGCCGACGGTCAGACCATGATTGATCCGGCTGCAGATATCGCCGCATTCCTGCTCAGTCAGGGTGAACCGGAAGCGTTCCCGGCGGCTCAGTATGACGATGCTGATCTCGATGAACTCGTCGTGCTTTATCTGTCCAAGGGCCGCTTCGGCACTGAGGCAGCAAAGAAAATTGTTGCTTCCGGAACATTCCCGCAGTTGCAGGATGCTGTTGTCGGCGACGAAGCCGTGCTGGCCACCGCAGACGGTTCTGCGTCAGCCGGCGATCAGTGGAAGCAGATGAAGCTGGAATACATCGGTCGAAAGACTGTGTCTCGTTATGGCTGCTACGCCTGCCACGAGATCCCCGGTTTCTCTGATGCTCGCCCCATCGGAGTGGCGCTGCAGGACTGGGGTCGCAAGGACACCAGCAAACTGGGCTTCGAGCATATTGAAGAGTACCTGCATCACCACGGCGAACCTGCCGAGTCGGAATTTGAATCCACCCATGAGCGTATTCTGACGGCCCGCAAGAAGGCCAGGGCGGGCGGACTTGAGAAGGGTCAGTTCTCTGCGGAAGAGGCAGAATCAGAGCTGGCAGCGTCTTACTTCTATGACAGCATGCAGCGTCATGGTCGCGCTGGTTTCCTGTGGCAGAAGCTGCGAGGTCCGCGCAGTTACGATTACCAGAAGACAGAGACAAAAGGCTATTCCGACCGCCTGCGGATGCCGAAGTTTCCGCTCAAGGAAGATGAGATCGAGGCGATCGCCACCTTTGTGCTCGGGCTTGTTGCTGAACCGCCACCGCCGGAGTACGTCTACCAGCCTGATGTTCGAGAAAAGACTCGAATTGAAGGAGAGTTCCTGCTGGCGAAGTACAACTGCACCGGTTGCCACGTGGTGGAACTGCCAAAGATCACATTTGCTGCCGATCTCAATGAGTTCGAATCCACGCCGCTCACGGCTGGCGACCACGAAGTTGCTCTGCAGCAGTTACTTTCGATCCGCCCACCACGGCAGGGTGCGACCGGTGCCACGCACCGCATGACGCTGGACGGCGAACGTGTCACTCTTGACGTTGCCAGCTTCCACGGCATGCTGACGTTGCGTCCGGATCCAGAGGAAGAGGATCCTGATTTCCGTGAATACGGTTTCGAGGTCTGGGAGCCGGTCGAATTTGGTACTCCTGACGACAGCAAGCTTCTGCTGCCGGGGGCTCCAGTGACCTTCCTTGAGGGACAACTGCTTGGATACGAAGATGCTCGCGGTGGTCGTTTTGCCGAACTGCTCGTCGATCATCTGCTGGATGCAGGTCGCGTCGACCAGCGTAAACTGGCGTGGCAGGCTTCCCCGCCACCGCTGTATCAGGAAGGGATCAAAGTTCAGCCGGACTGGCTGTACTCGTTCCTGCTGGAGCCAGGAAAGATTCGTTACACAACCGTCCTGCGAATGCCTCGCTTCAATATGACGCCGGAGGAGGCCCGTACTCTGGCGAACTACTTCGCTGCCGTCGACGGTGCTGAGTTCCCGTACGAAGAGCAGACGCCTCGGGATCAGGACTACATCGCCGGTCGGGTGGACCAGCTGGTTGCAGCAGGTCACATGCAGCCGGGTGACAACTACCTTGGCGATGGCTGGGCTCTGCTTAATGGTCCCCTCTGCATCAAGTGCCATTCTGTCGGTTCGCGGAAATTCAAAGCTTCGGATCCGGCCAAGGACATTCAGGGGCCGAATCTGCTTGACGTGCAGAATCGTCTGCGATCTGACTGGGTCAAGCTCTGGCTTTACCGTCCTTCCTGGATTACTCCTTACACATCCATGCCGATCAACTTCGCGAAGAATGCGGAACAGTTCCCGGATAAATTCGCCGGGGATCCCGATGCACATGTGATCGGTGTTCGTGATGCTCTGATGAACTACTCCACGCTCCTGGAAAACGTTGGTCCTGTCGTCTATGAGCCTCCGGGGGCAGAAAATGCTCCTGCAGCGGCAGGAGGAGAAGACTGAAATGGTGTTGAAGAACCTGACTGGACTCAGCCTTGTTGTCGCCATCGCCTGCGGAACACTCACTGGGTGTTCCGAGTACGGGGGCGGAGCCGTGACAGTTCCACAAATTGCGTTCATTCCGGACGCTACGAATGACGGGGGCGATGCTGGCGGCGAAACGGCCGTCAGTGACGCTGTGGGATCGATTCGCGGCCGTGTGATCATGAGTGGCGGTGGGCCGTCGCTTCCGTTGCTGGTTTCCATGGGTGCGGCCATCAAGGACGCAGAAGTCTGTGCTGCAGTGGACGTTCCTGACGAGCGTCTTCAGCTGAGTTCAGACGGTGGTGTCGCCAATGTGTTTGTCTATCTGGGCAAGAAACCGGCCGGTGGACGACCGCTCGCAGCATCCGCGGAGACAATGATCTTCGATCAGAAGAACTGCCGGTTCTTCCCGCACACGATGATTGTCCCTGTCGATCAGACGGTGAAGGTGCTCAGCGGTGATTCCGTGGCCCATAACACCCACACCTATCCTTCCAAGAATAACGCAGTGAACTCCGGGGTCGCTCCCAATGACCGCGAGGGAAAACTGGAGATCCTCTACAGCAAAGCTGAGTCCGTACCGCTGGCAGTCAAGTGCGACTATCACGCCTGGATGAACGCGTGGCACCTGCCGCTGGATCATCCCTTTGGAGCGGTGACTAACGAGAATGGCGAGTTTTCAATTACTGACCTGCCGGTCGGGAAGCACAGCTTCATCGTCTGGCACGAGGCTGCGAAGGGGAACTTCGTCGAGCGAAAACTCGAAGTCGAAGTTCGTGAAGGTGAGACAACGGATCTGACCATCGATTACCCGGTTGCCAGCCTGCAGGAGTTGTGAGTGGAACTCGAATTGTGTGATTCAGGTATGAGAACCTGCGATACAATTCTGGTTTTGTAGTTTGAGAAGCAGTACTGATCACGGTTCTTCACGGCAGACAACGGTCGCCACGTGAAGCACTGGATTCAGCGAATCGCTGCGGAGCACCGGACCGTGCAGACTATGATCGTGCAAGTAATAACCGTGAAATTCAAGACAGTGAAGAGCGTGATGAAGAGCAGCCTGTCATCAAAGGGAGCCTCTGCAATGTACGCGAACTGGAAACCCGCAGTGCTGGCAGGCATGATTTGCCTGATCGGAAACGGTTCGTTAACTCAACAACTGCACTGTCGCCAGAAGCTCCTTACCATCGCCACCAGTGTAGGTGGAGTCGAACGCACGGTTATACACGTTATGGCCCACGAGTTCCTTGGTCTGACGCATCGAAAACGCAAGAGCCTTGGCCTTACGCTGCGCGATCACGTCATACAGG
>JALQUR010000194.1 GCA_023260695.1 Planctomycetaceae bacterium | reverse complement strand
GTCCGGGGATTTGGTCGCCAGAAGGGACACAAGGAGACCTACCGCGGCGCGGAGTACATTGTGGATTTCATGCCCAAGGTCAAAGTGGAAGTCGTCGTTGAGGATTCCATGGAACGGCCGGTGGTCGAGTCCATTGTTTCGTCTGCTCGAACCGGTCAGGTCGGTGACGGCAAGATCTTTATTTCCAGTGTCGAAACCGTGGTGCGGATCCGTACGGGTGAAGAAAACGAATCTGCACTGTAGCATGCTGATGGCCAGGGGCGTCGAGCGGCGATGCTCCGCCCCCTTCCATCGTCTGCCAGTTCGCAGGTTCTCCCATGAATCCCGTTTCTGTTTCTGAATCGTTGCAAACGGTCCTGCGACGATCACTGCCGCTGATCGTCTTGCTTTGCGGTGCATGTTGCACAAATGCCGCCGATCTTCGGCTGGCCACGTTCGATCTGAATGTGACACCGGAAGTCGGACAGCAGATGGCCTATGATCCGGTCCGACGCGTTGATGAACTCACACTCCGTTGTCGAGGAATCGTGCTGCTCGGAAGCCATCGCCCGATTGTGCTCTGTGCGGTGGACTGGATCGGTATCGCGAACGAATCTCATGATCGGTTTCGTGAAACGCTGGCGACTGCTGCCGGCACCGACATTGCGCACGTCGCTGTGCACACTCTGCATCAGCACGATGCACCCGATAGTGACCTGACCTCAGAATCGCTGCTGCTCGATGCCGGACACACCGATACAGGACGCTACGATTCCGCTCTCACTCGCCGTGTCCTGTTGCAACTGGAAGAGGTTGTTCGTGAATCCTGCAGCAGTCCGCAGACGATCACGCATGTCGGTTTCGGGTCCGCAGAAGTTATCGACGTCGCCTCCAATCGCCGCATTATGGATGAGAACGGCAAGGTGAAAGCTGTTCGCTATACGGCAACACGCAGTGCCGAACTCCAGGCCGAACCAGCTGGTGTGATCGATCCGCAGGTGTCCCTGCTGAGCTTCTGGAATGCTGATGAACCTGTTGCTGTGCTCAGCTATTACGCCTGTCACCCGCAGAGCTACTACCGCACGGGAATCCCCAGCCCGGACTTTCCCGGAATTGCCCGATTCATTCGCCAGCAGGCCGTGCCTGCAGCGTTACACGTACATTTCAACGGTGCCGGCGGGAATATTGGGGCTGGCAAGTACAACGATGGTTCTCCGCCGAACCGTGTCCGCCTGGCGCTGAGACTGGCGGAAGGTATGGGCAAGGCCTGGGAATCGACAACTCGCATTCCCATCACAGCGGAAGATGTGACCTGGCGATCTGTTCCTGTCGCGCTGCCCCCGGCCCGGCACCTCGACGAACAGGCTTTGCGAGACGCAGTGTCAAGCACGGACGACAGCATCAGTGCCGCAAATGCCGTCGATAAACTGGCATGGCTGCTGCGGTGTCAGGCAGGACACCAGATTGACATCGGCATGCTGGCGATCGGCAGCAACCGAGTACTGCATATGCCCGGAGAGCTGTTTGTGGAGTATCAGCTGGCAGCGAAGGCCCTCCGTCCGGATCTGCAGGTGATGATGGCTGCCTATGGTGACTATGCCCCCGGTTACATCGGCACTGAAATTGCCTATGGTCAGGGTGGATATGAAACCAGCGATCGAGCTTCCGATGTTGCACCGGAAGTCGAACGCGTCCTGATGCAGGCAGTCAAAATGCTGCTGGGTGATCACAACTGACCGGCAGCCGAGTCTGATCTGCTGCCCGGGCGGAGTCTGGACCGCTGCCCGCACCCCAGGGGCGGTACGTTCAGCGTCCGCCCCGCCTGATCCTCACTTGCCACGCCATGTCTGTGGGTTGCGTTTGTTCTGCTGCAGTTCGTCCAGACGCCGTTTCAGGAAGTCGTGTGAAACCTGCACTGCTTCTGCACGGGTTTCTGCAGAGTCCTCCCAGAAGTGCTGCAGAATCCGCTCACACGCCGGGAAATGCGTGCCATCATCACCAGTGCGGTTGCGGGTTGCTGCCAGACGCTGCTTCAGTTCCTGCAACAGTGGCTGCTGGTCCGGATCTGCCGCCAGATTGATGGTCTCCGCCGGATCGTTCACCAGATCGTACAGCTCCCAGCCTGCCGGTGTCTGATAACCGCCGTCGTAATTGCAGCCGTAGTAGTAAATCAGTTTGTGTGTTTTTGTCCGGATGCCGACATGCGCCGGATTGTCATGATGGGCCATGTGCATCCAGTAGCGATAGTAAGCCTCCTGCTTCCAGTCAGCAGGTTCCGCCTGGCCACTGACGATGGACCGGAAGGATCGCCCCTGCACTGTGTCGGGAATCTCCGCTCCAGCAAAGTCGAGCATGGTCGGTCCGAAGTCAACATTTTCCACGATGGCATCCGGACGCAGCCCAGCCGGGACTGCCGGCGGGTACCGGATCAGCAGCGGCATCCGCTGAGATTCCTCGTACATCCAGCGTTTGTCCTGATAGTCATGTTCACCCAGCATGAAGCCCTGGTCACCCGT
>JALQUR010000036.1 GCA_023260695.1 Planctomycetaceae bacterium | reverse complement strand
GCTGCTTGTAGCGATAATTGTTCTGCAGGCCATCGACGTTGAATCGCTGGAACCGACGCACATAGTGGAACCGACCGTGATGCAGTGAACGCACCAGATCATACTTTTCGTCAAAACGATCAGCATAACCGAACGCCACGTCGCGACTGTTGAGTTCATCCAGTGTTACGCCGCCGCCCAGAAACGGACGCCCGTCAATTCCTTCCGGTACGTCCACCCCGCACAGATTCAGTACCGTCGCCGACAGATCCACGAACTGCACAAACCCATCCAGCTGAGTTCCGGGGGCCGCCGGAGCAAGATGCCGCCAGTTCTTTGGCACATACACCACCATCGCGACCTGCAGCCCGTCATTGTTGGCGTACCCTTTGCTACCCGGCAGAACGCCACCATGATCGCCGTAGTGGAAAATGAACGTGTCATCCAGCACACCGTCCTGCTCCAGTTGCGTCACGAAATCACCAATCTCGCGATCCACCAGCGTTTGCCGAGTGATGTAGTCTGCATACTTCTGACGCATAAGCGGAGTGTCGGGGTGACAGGGAAAGACCTTCACATCATCAGGGCTGATCACCGCTTCGGTCCCCTTCGGCAGTCCGCCGAACAGCTGGCCTTCGTGAGTCACCCCGTAGTTCTGAACATGAAAAAACGGCTGTCCCGCAGCACGCTGCCGGTAACTGGCGTTCCGAGAGGATTCGTTCCAGACCCCCTCTTTTTCAGCCTTGACGAAGTTGTAATCTTCCTTGCTGTTGTTGGTCGTGTAGTAACCAGCCTGCCGCAGATACCACGGAAACATCCGCATGCCCTGAGGCATCTGAACCAATCGCTCGGCACGGTGATACTGCACCCCCAGACGCGGTGCAAAACAACCGGAAATGATCGTACTGCGAGCCACGGAACAAACCGGTGCACAGCTGAAGGCATTGCGAAACATCAGCCCGTGTTCTGCCAGATGCTCGACATTCGGCATCGCTGCTCCCTGAGCAGATCCGTAAAGCCGATACCACGAAACTCCGGTGTCTTCTGTGACCAGCCAGACCACGTTGGGCCGCTGAGCCGCCAGTGCACCTGGCTGCAGGCCGCTTACAGAAAACAGAAACACTACTGCAACGGTCATCAGAAATCGCATGGAAGCCCCGCTCATCTCTTCGCCTCGCTCCTGTCAAACCTGAACCAGTCCGCATGTGAACGCCGGGCCGGTTCATGGTTGCTGATCTGTCTCTGTCCCTGTTTCATCGTTTCATCTGCCCTGAGTCATGTTCTGAGCCAACTGCAGCAGCAGAAACCGCGTCAGTTGCCCTCTTGTATCAGGACAACCCGAGCGGAAAAGCCCCTATGGTAGTGGCACACGGCTTCTCTGTCGCCCGTACGACGACTCCCCCCGTGGCTCCGCCACCCGGAGCACGATCGAACACAGGAACACTGCCAGATTCGCCGTTTTATTGCGGGAGCCGCAGGGGCAGGCGATTTGCAATGCCCTGCATTCCGTTGCCGGCTGATTGACTGCGGCAGTCGTAAGAAACGGGCGTCCACCTGACAATTCGTACATCTCGCCCACCAGAAAACAGCGTTGCCTGAACACCCGTCTCCGCCATACGCCGGTCCCTGAGAACCACTTCCGGAAATATCCGAATTTCTTTTGAACTGCTGGATTTCGGTCGAATCAAAAGCTGTGAACAGGTGTTTTTTGACGCAGTCTGCAGCTGTTCCAGTATTTCTGAAAGCCTGCCCACGACCGTTCGGTCTGCTTTCTGAAGAAACAATCGATGATATCACCTATGCCTCAGGTACCCGAGCAGCCATTCAGCGGCTCAATTGCAGTTTCCAACCGTACAGTTGTCCAGCAATTCAACGATTTTGAACAGTTCGGTCAGCTATTCCCCGGTCTGAATTGCAGCATCCTGCAAACGTCAGGTGGCCCGTTCAGTGGTTCGCTGCGATCCGTATCGCAGGACGGAGTGACGGTCTTTGAGGCCCGGACTAACCAGTCCATCTATCTCAGCATGCAGGGACGCAACCAGTACCTGATCATTCCGGTCACACCCGAAAACGCAAATTCCATCTGGGGCGGATTCCGGCATCAGCCCGGTACATTACTGGTTGTCAATGTTCACTCACCGGCCCATGTGCACATCGCCAGAGACTCCCGTGTAACCGGCCTGATGCTGCCCGGACAACTGCTGCACTCGGTCCTGCAGGATTTCATTCGAGACAAAGACCAGATCCAC
>JALQUR010000552.1 GCA_023260695.1 Planctomycetaceae bacterium | reverse complement strand
GTCAGGACTGTCCACTGATACCGAGTTACCGACTTGTACCACGCCTGCTGCTCACTCATCATCTGCACTCCACGCTGACAGGGCGAAAAGTTAACGATCTTCTGAATCGCTCGGCTCACTCGCCCGGTTGATCTGCCCGCTCCAGACAGCGATCGCTTCCAGTCAGGACAACAACTCACTTGTCCCCGAACTGGCCGCACGTTCTGCAGCCAGACACATCTGCACGGCCTTCAGCCCGTCCTGCCCATCGGCATGCAGCGGGCTCCCGTCTCGGACCGAATCACACACCTGTTGAATCTGCTGCACCAGCTCAAAGACCTCTCCGGCAGGTCCGCCACAATCGATCTCGTGGATCTCCTTCCCGTCAAAATGACGCAGGAAAAACTGTGGTTCGAACGTACGGTCCTTCGCTCCGCTCCAGGAAGCCCAGATCGCTCCGCTGGTGCCGGTAACCTTAGCCGTCTGATGGTGCTCAAACGCCGCCAGTGTCTGACTGATCACAGCATAAGCCCCATCAGAGAAATCCAGCATCGCGCTGAAGTTGTCCGACAGCACTGGTCGCGATGCATCAATTGAATTCGCTCGGGCTGTCACTCGTGTCGGTTCCCCCGATCCACTCAGATACCAGCGGGCCAGATCAAAAAAGTGGATCGGCTCCTCAAGAATCCAGTTGCCGACACGATCGCGATCAAATCTCCAGCCTCCGGCGCCGGGACGGTAGGGACGTCTCCACAACTCAATCATGCAATACCGCGGGGTACCGATTGCGCCCTGCTGGATCAGCTCCCGCACACGGCCCCACAATCGCGACATTCGCAGTTCAAAACCGATCGCGAGTTTTCTTTCTGCTCGTTCAGCTGCAGCCAGAATCCTGCGGCAGTCAGACTCTGTTGCTGCCATCGGTTTCTCCAGCAGCACATGGTAGCCGGAATCGAGGGCAGCGCAGGCAATCTCGCGGTGGCGATGAGTCGGAACAACAATGTCCACCACGTCAAGATCATCCCGCCGCAGCAGTTCATGGTAATCAGAAACCACAGCGACGTTCGGGTGCGTTTCCCGAGCGGCCAGCTGAGCAGATTCAGAACGAGCAGCAATGCAGACCAGTTCTGCCGATGCTGTCTCTGCAACTGCTCGCGCGTGATGTGATCCCCACGCCCCATATCCAATCAGTCCAAATCGCACCGGATCCATTGTTCAGTATATCCCTGTCTGCACTAATGCCTCTGCCTGCCGCACTACTGTTGCCTCAGCGTCCCGAAGCAGATCGGATGCTGCCGAAAACCGCAACTGCATCGTGCTCAACTACTGCGGTGGCGTCTGTTCCTGAAGTTGTAACTGGCGATTCAGCTCAAGTCGCCCCACATGCCACATGTAATTCGGACCATAGCCGGCCCGCAGGGGCCATTTTGACTCAGTGGCAAGCTGAAGTGACTCGATCGCATCCTTCCGCTGCCCCTGCAATGCCGCATTCAGTCCGACGTATAACCACGAATAAAACAGCCGCTGCTCTCGACTGCTTTCGCCGCCCTGCTCCGCGGCTGCAGTCACATCAGCACCAGTGAGCCTGCCTTCGAACAAAGAATACACTTCGCGAAATGGCGGGCGATCATCCTTTTCATACCTGAGCAATTGTCGTCGCGCTGCCTCAGCACCGCTGGCCCGATAATGGCAGAAATACCGCCAGATTCCGTTTTCGCGATCCACGTTGTCAAAACTGTGGTACTTGTCGAACTGCTCAGCGCCTGCCGCATAGTTTCCGGAGAAGTAGCAGGCGATTCCAAGACGCCAGTGCGAGGCATCCAGATCAGGATCTGCAACGACCATCTGACGGTATGCCTCTTCAGCTTCCCTGAATCGTCCGAGATACATCAGCGCATCTCCTCTGCGAGACCAGACCGCCACTCGTCCTGGATCATCCTGCTCAGGAGCAGGATTTGACTGCAGTTCCTGCTGTGCCTGTGCTTCAGCCTGACGATTGATGCTGACGAGAACTGCTGAATCCGCAGCTTTGTCGTCGACAGCGGTCTCAGCCTGTTGTGCGACTGTTGTCTGTATCAGACAGCACATCCCGCAGATAACAGACAGACAGAACGATCGCAATGAACCCAATGCTCGGCCACGAAAACACACTCCACTTCCATCGCGACTGGTCCGGTCCATCAGTATCTCCCGGTGAATCTGCCCATCAGCAGGCCGTTACCAGCGGCAGCATACGGAAACTGCTCAGCACTGGCCCCTGCAGCGAATGGCTCTGCAGCATGCATCATAGATCGCGCACGGCGGCAAGAACAACCACGCTGCGAGCTGCCACTGTACAGCTGGCACTGACGGTGCGTGGCGAGTGCTCCGACAGGCAGGCAGATGTATCAAGGATGATGTTCCAGCGACGGCGTTCGGATTTGCTGGAGTGTTCCGGCATCTGAAACTCAACCTCCTCCGCCCCACGACTGAACAGCAGCAGTAGCGACTCCTGCCCCGCTGCTGCCTGCTCCTGGTCCGCAATGCTCTGCAGCAGCATCCCCATTGCCGGAATCTGGTCATGGGCCCAGTCGTCCGAAGTCAGTGTCAGCCCGTCAGGCCGCAGCCAGACGACTTCCTGCTCCGCGTCCTTACGACCGGCAGCAGCAGCAAAAAAGTCCGTGCGCCTCAGCAGCGTCTGATCACTGCGAATCCTGCTCAGACGACAACAGACTTCAAGGAACTGCTCCTGCTCCGAGTTCAGATCCCAGTCCAGCCACGTCAGCTCGCTGTCGTGGCAATATGGATTGTTATTGCCGTACTGAGTCTTCCCCAGTTCATCCCCGCCACGCAGCAGCGGGACTCCCTGCGACAGAAACAATGTCGCCATCAGATTACAGCGCTGACGAAATCGCAGCTCCAGAATTTCTGAGGTATCAGCCGGGCCCTCACAACCACAGTTCCAGCTGTTGTTCTGGTTATCGCCGTCCTGATTCTGTTCCAGATTTGCCAGATTGTGCTTCAGTTCGTAGCTCACCAGATCGGCGAGTGTGTAGCCGTCATGTGAGGTGATGAAGTTGACTCCGGCAGACGGCGTTCTGCCGGACGCCTGATACAGATCGCTGCTGCCGGCAAGGCGAGTTGCCAGTTCTGAAAACCTGGCGCCGTGTCCGTTCCAGAAGCTGCGAATCTGATCACGGTACTTTCCATTCAGCTCGCTCCATGGGTGCGGAAACCCGCCCACTTTGTAGCCATCCGGGCCCAGGTCCCAGGGCTCTGCAATCAGTTTCACACCGGACAGAATCGGATCCTGCAGCACTGCATCAAAGAACGCACTGCCCTGTTCCATAAACAGCTGTTCCCGCCCCAGACTGCAGGCAAGATCAAAGCGAAACCCATCCACATGCATTTCACTGACCCAGTACCGCAGACTGTCCATCACCAGCTGCAGGATCCGCGGTGAACGAAGATCAAGAGTGTTACCGCAACCTGTAAAATCCTCGTATTCTGACGGCGCCCCCGGAGCCAGACGATAGCTTCCGACGTTATCCAGTCCACGCAGAGAAAGGACCGGTCCAGCTTCGTCACCCTCTCCGGAATGGTTGTAGACAACATCAAGGATCACCTCGATCCCGGCCTGATGCAGACGGCAGACCATCTCGCGGAATTCCCGAATTACATCCGCAGGACGCTGTGAGACGGCATAGCGAGGTTCTGCCGCAAACCACGCCAGCGTGTTGTAGCCCCAGTAGTTCGACAGCCCCGACTGCACCAGTCGCCGATCATCCACATGAGCATGAACCGGCATCAGCTGCACTGCTGTAATACCCAGTCGCTGAAAGTGTTCCAGCATCGCTGGCGACGCGACTCCGGCATAGGTGCCACGTTGTGCCTGCGGTACACCGGGATGCTGCATTGTCAGTCCCCGAACATGCAGCTCATAGATCACCGTGCGCTCCCACGGAGTCCGCGGAAAATGATCCATGCTCCAGTCGAACTCTTCATGCACAACTTCTGCCAGCGGTGCAAAGGGAGCACTGTCGCGATCGTCACGGATCAGCTGGCCCTGTGAATCCTGCGGCTGAAACAGACTGTCGTCCCAGACCAGCTGCCGCCCGACGCCTCGACTCCATGGATCAAAGATCAGCTTCGCGGGATTGAAACGATGTCCCTCGCCCGGCTCCCATGGGCCATCGACGCGATATCCATACAGTTGTCCGGGCTGAATTCCCTCTACGTGAGCATGCCAGATGCCATGGGTACGCTGTGCAAGGGGTATTCGAACTTCGGACCAGGAACCGGCTGACTGTCCAAACAGGCACAACGTCACGGAAGTTGCATGTGCGGACCAGATCGCAAAATTGGTACCGGTCTCGTCGCAGCTTGCTCCCAACGGAAAGGGATGTCCCTTACTGACCCTCATAATCGGTGCACTCTGTCAATTCTACCCAGGACAACCACAACAGCAGGCCTCGCCCTGCGGAGAATAACATGGACCAGGTCGCAGCCGCCACAACAGAACCCTTCGGCTGCGCGTGCGGTGTGGGGATTCCCGAGGTTTTCTGTGGCGGATTATTCCGGCTGCACCGAATGTACAGAGTCTTCGCCGATGCACCGGAACGAATGACCTGCACAACGACAATGCAGCCGTGGATTGACCATACCAAAAGTCCGATACCGCAACACAGGGTCTTCCGTGCGCCTGTTCATCCGTGGGTACGTATTCCCGAACTGGCAGTCTGGATGGGTTTTAACGATTTAAAGCCCACTGTCGGATTTCCGTTTGACACTGTCATGCCCAGAGATTCTCATGCGGTACTCTGGGTATTCCGGGAAGTTACGGAAACTCTGTCATTCAGACCGGATATTTTGTCAGGGAAGGTCTTGTGGTTTTGTGTCTCCGGCGGACGGAGAACACTCTTCCTGCAAAACAGCCCTGATTACGGTTGTGTTCTCTGGAAGATGGGCTGAAGCGATCCAGTACTTCTGCATCAGACTGGTTTCATGCATTCACTCTGAGGTTTCAGCATGGTGAATTTGTTCAAGGTTCTCTCAATAGTCGTTGCGGTCGCGGCAGTGACCCTGATGGCTGTTGCGCTGGCAACCTATTGGGTGAAGCCGGATCTGCGTTCAGAGATGAACACGATTCCCATGAGCCGATACACTTTTGAACAGTCCGGCGGAGAAAACCCGCAGTGGACTGTTACTCGTCGATTTTCAACCGATCCTGCAAATCCGGGAGACCGCGGAACAATCTCCGGAAGCCCGTTCAAAAGTGGTTACGACGCACTCCTCGCGGCACACAAGGACCTGCAGAACTACCTGCGTTCACAGACTCAGACGCTGAAGGAAGAAACAGAAACGCTCATTGCTCAGCGAACAACGACAGAACAACAGCAGGCTGCCGACGGCGAAGCTCTGAAACGTCGCCTTGTTTCTCTGGACTCAGCCCTGAAGTCAGCGGAAGACCTGTTGCTCGAAAAATCGGCTGCATTGCAGACACTTTCTGTTGATTCAAGAACAATAAGAGATGAAACGGCGGTACGTCGCACCGACGTGCTGCGACTGCGGCACGAACTGGAAGAAATTCGCACAGATGTGTTCAGACTCACAGGTCAGCGTCGCGACCTGACGGAACGTCTGTTGCGACTGGAAATTGAGATTCATGAAGTTCGGGATCGAAGTGAACAGCTGGCAGGAAGTACTCCCTGAGACGGAACTTGCCCGCTTCACCTCAGCAGCATCTGTCACCTTCCGACAGTAGCCTGCCGCACTTCCCGACAAAACGATAACCCAGACACTCCGACATCGCCCAGACGGTGACCGTCGGGATCCTTACAGCTTATTCAGCCTCATCTCGCCCTAGCGGCCGTCTCGTCGATGGCGGGCCCTGCGATGATTTCATTGCCGCT
>JALQUR010000544.1 GCA_023260695.1 Planctomycetaceae bacterium | reverse complement strand
CTGCCAGGAACTCGCACCACATGCCGATGCCGTAGCCCTTGTGACCGGCCATGGGGGCGAGTGCTGCCTGATGCGGATACAGCGTACCGTCTGTGGTCGGGTGTCCGTCGGGGCCGATCAGCCAGGTATCCGGGAGCGGTTCACCGCGAGCGATCGCGGCATACACTTTTCCTCCGGCGACGGCAGCGGTGGCGATATCCAGCAGCAGCGGATGACCGTTGGCATTGGGAGCAGCCCACGCCAGCGGATTGCTGCCGAGGATTGCCTTGCGGGACCCGGGGGCTGCCACACTGGGCATATCATTACCGGTCACCATGGTGACAAAGCCCTCGCGAGCGGCGTACTGAGCGTAGTAGCCGGCAGCACCGATGTGCCCTGTATCGCGGACGCCGATAAAGGCGATGCCACAGGTGCGAGCTTTTTCCATGCCCAGGTGCAGAGCCTGCATGCAGGACACCTGACCAAGGCAGTGGTGCCCGTTGAGCACAGCCCAGGCTGGACCATCACGTTCAACGGTGGGGACTGCTGCGGCCTGATAGCCCCCGCCCTGCAGTCGGCGAATGTATCCGGAGAGAAGTTTGGTGCCGTGAGTGAACACGCCCATAGTGTCTGATACAGCGAGTGCCGCTGCGGTGACCGAAGCTGGTTCGTCCGGCATTCCTGTGGTGAGCAGACAGGAATGGACGAATTCCCTGAGACGTTCCGGATTCATGTTGTCGCTTTCGCTTCAGATCAACCCGAATCAGCAAACGCTTGCGTGGAGCACAAGATGGAAGGCGCCCTTTGACCGAAATCTGAATTCCGGATAATCTAGACTTCTGTTCGATCGCCTGCAAATGTGTGGACCGCGACTGAGCCTGCGTTCAGTAGCCAGCAATCTGCTCCTGAGTCAGAATACCAGCGGTGCCACATTCCCACCTGATGCAGAACAAAGAGAGTCATTATGCAGCGTTGTTTTTCCGTTGCGTTCCGGAGCCTGAGTGTCGGCGTGAGCTGCGGATTGTTGCTGCTGTCGTGCAGCGGCAGCTGTCTGGCTGACGAAGCAGAGGCTCAGCGGGAACAGCAGTTTCAGCAGCAGGTGCGTCCGCTGCTGAAGCAGTTCTGCGGCGAGTGTCATGCGGGCGAAACGGTGGAAGCGGAAGTGGACCTGGGTGAGTTTCCGACAGTGGCTGACCTGCGGAAGCACACGTCGGTGTGGATTCGCATTCGCGGCGTGCTGGAAACTCGACAGATGCCGCCGAAGGATTCGCCGCAGCCCACAGAGGCTCAGCAGCAGCTGCTGGAAACCTGGGTGCGCGGGTTTCTGCGTCGCGAAGCGGAAGCCATGGCCGGTGACCCGGGGCCGGTGGGACTGCGACGGCTGAACAATGAAGAGTATGCCTATACGGTGCAGGACCTCACCGGCGTGGCGGGGTTGAATCCGACGCGTGAGTTTCCGGTTGACGGAGCAGCGGGTGAGGGCTTCATCAACACGTCATCGGGCCAGTCGATGTCACCGTCACTGATCGGGAAGTACGTGGATGCGGCGCGCGAGGTGGT
>JALQUR010000527.1 GCA_023260695.1 Planctomycetaceae bacterium | reverse complement strand
AACAACAACTTTTTCTTTTATAGCGAATGCTTTTGCTGCTCCTACTGTTACCGTGACAGTAGGGGGACAGAATTATAATGTTACTTATACAGGGACTACATATAATGCTTCAACAGCTTTGCTCCAATCACAAGTCTGGTGGGGATTGATCGCCGGACTTCGCTGGAGATCTGTCGCCAGCTGGAAGTCGCATTTCAGCTGCGTCGAGAGCAGGTAGCCATCTGCACATCACATACGCATTCGGGACCCGTGGTCGGGCGCAACCTGCTCAGTATGTATGAGCTGGATGAGCGGCAGATGACGCTGGTGCACGAGTACACTGATTTTCTGACGGCACGAACTCTTGACGCCGCGCGACAGGCTGTGGAATCGCTTGCGGATTGTGAGCTTCATGCGGGCGAGGGAACGAGCGATTTTGCTGTCAATCGGAGAAACAACCGGGAGGCCGATGTTCCCATGCTGCGGGAACAGGGGCAACTGGTCGGTCCAGTGGACCATTCTGTACCCGTGCTGCTGGTGAAATCGCCGGCAGGGGAAGCCAGAGCAGTTCTGTTTGGTTATGCGTGTCATGCCACGGTGCTGAGTGGAATGGACTGGTGCGGCGACTGGCCCGGTTATGCGCAGATTGAGATTGAAAAACGTCACCCGGGCGTCACAGCGTTGTTCTGGGCCGGATGTGGGGCGGACCAGAACCCGTTGCCGCGTCGAACTGTGGAACTTGCGGAAAAGTATGGTCGGATGGCGGCTGATGCTGTTGACGGGGCCCTGCAGCAGGACCTGCAGACCGTGGACGGAGGGCTGAAGTCTGTTTATGCGGAGATCCCGCTGCGTCTGGGGCAGCTTCCCGATGCGGAGCAGATTCGTGCTGATTCCGAATCCTCCAATGTATATCTCGTGCGACGAGCGCGGGTGCTCCAGGAACAACTCCGGCAGAAAGGTCGGTTGGCTCAGACTTATCCCTATCCAATCCAGGTCTGGCAGATTGGCGACGGGGCAACTCTGACTTTTCTGGGGGGGGAAGTGGTTGTGGACTACAGCCTGCGTCTGAAGCGAGAACTGGCAGAAGGTCGACACTGGATTGCAGGTTACAGTAATGATGTGATGGCCTATATTCCGTCTCTGCGAGTGCTCCAGGAAGGTGGTTACGAAGGGGCGTCTTCAATGATTTATTACGGTCTGCCTGCAGTCTGGTCCGTTGATGTGGAAGAGCAGGTTGTTGAGGGAGTGATGCAGCTGCATCAACGAATACAGTCGCAGCCGTGATCGCCGGACAGCGTGGAATGCCTGCTCGGGATGACATCTCGTGCAGTAGATAAGGACAAGTCACCATGAGAGCACTTTCACGCCGCGATGTTGTCTGTCGCCAGGCACTGGGAATGGGAAGTGTTGCGCTGGCTTCACTGCTCGGAGATCATGCCACCGCAGCTCCTCCGGGCGTCCAGATGGAACCGCGTCATTTCGATATGCGGCAGAAATCACCGTTGCACATGCCGGCAACAGCGACGGCCATGATTTCACTGTTCATGCATGGTGGTCCATCACATATGGATCTGCTTGATCCAAAGCCGGAACTGTCGCGAATGAGCGGCACGGAATACGGCGGCGAGATCCAGTACAGCTTTGTAAATCGGGCGAGTAAACGGCTGTTTGGCAGCCCGTGGAGATTTCGTCCTCGAGGTGAGTGCGGGACCGAGATCTCAGAACTGCTGCCGCATACGGCGGGGATTGCGGACGACATCTGCGTGATTCGATCCATGCACACGGGCTTCAACGGGCACGAGGTGTCCATTCGTTATATGAACGCCGGTATTCCTGCTGTCACCGGCCGTCCCTCACTTGGTGCCTGGGTGACTTACGCACTGGGCGCTGAAACGGAAAACCTGCCGGCCTACATGGTGCTGACTGATCCAGGCGGACATCCGGTTGACGGGACACTGAACTGGTCCAGCGGCTGGATGCCACCGCTGTACCAGGGAACGGTACTGCGTCCTGAGGAACCGCGGATTCAGAATCTGTCGCCCCCGGCGCATCTTGCTGGTGAAATCCAGCGGCAGAATCTGAGTCTGCTGAAGAAGATGAACCGGCTGCATCAGCGGCAGTTCCCGAACGAATCGGATCTGGATGCACGAATTGCCAGCTACGAACTTGCCGCCCGCATGCAGGTGTCGGCTGTTGAAGCGCTGGATGTTTCCAGGGAAACTCAGGCAACGCAAAGAATGTACGGGCTGGATCAGGATGCCACACGGGAGTACGGAACACGCTGCCTGATTGCGCGGAGACTGGTGGAACGCGGCGTGCGATTCGTGCAGCTGTTTCTGAACGGACAGCCGTGGGACAATCACAGCAGCATTCATTCCGCGTTACCGGCAGTGTGCCGCAGGACCGATCAACCGTCTGCTGCGCTGGTGCAGGATCTGAAGCAGCGGGGAATGCTGGACAGTACTCTGGTCCACTGGGGGGGAGAAATTGGTCGACTGCCGGTCACCGAGAATCACGGCGACGCAGCGAAATCCGGCCGTGATCACAACGGCCAGGGCTTCAGTATGTGGCTGGCAGGTGGCGGGATTCGGGGCGGTATGGCATATGGGGAAACAGATCCGCTGGGGCATGCTGCTGTTACTGATCGTGTCACTGCCAACGACTATCAGGCCACATTGCTGCGCCTGTTCGGTTTCGACCATACACAGCTCACATTTCTGCACAATGCGCGGCTGCAGACTCTGACTGATG
Source organism: Planctomycetaceae bacterium (assembly GCA_023260695.1). GTDB lineage: Bacteria > Planctomycetota > Planctomycetia > Planctomycetales > Planctomycetaceae > SXXK01. The sequence continues at coordinate 32,874 of JALQUR010000527.1, read as the reverse complement.
CGCGGGAGTGCCGGATTGTAGAGTCGATCATCAGCTGAGTCGTTCTCTGTTCCGTTCAGCGGGCAACGGATGGCCGGGATGAATTCGCCTCCTGTCTGCTGGAAGTCCTGAATTGAACCGCCAGCAGTCGGATTTCTGGTCTGACTGCAGTCATGCAAATGGTTGACGGAAAGATCTGCCAATGTCGTTCTCTGAATTACCGCTGAGTTACTGCACCAACGTGCATCCCGGACAGACCGTTGCCGAAATAGTGGAGGGGATTTCCAGCTACACTGCTCCGGCGCGTGATCTGGCACAACTCCCCATTGCTGCGGGACTGTGGCTGGCTGGAAGTGTCACCAGGGAACTTCAGGAGAAACCGGCAGCGCTGGAGCTGCTGGCTCAGACACTCTGGCAGCACGATCTGACCTGTTACACGCTGAATACGTTTCCATACGGGAACTTTCATAGCGAGCGTGTGAAGGAACAGGTTTATCTTCCGGACTGGACAGATGCCGTGCGTTCGAGTTACACGCAGAACTGTGCATCACTGCTGGCTCAGTTGCTGCCGGAGGGGGCTGAGGGAAGCCTGAGCACAGTTCCGCTGGGCGGTCGCATGAATCCGCAGGGGGCGGACTTTCGAGCGGTTTGTTTTGCGAGCCTGATTCGCACGGCCAAGGGTCTGGACGCCCTGTATCAGTCGACCGGGCGATTAATTCGACTGGCGGTGGAACCGGAACCACTCTGCGAGCTGTCCGGGACGCAGCAATGGAGTCTGCCGGTTTTTCAAGGACTGTTTTCTCTCGCAGAGACTCTGGGCTGCGAAGACCTTGTCCGCAGGTACATCGGGCTTTGTTTTGATGTGTGTCATCAGGCAGTGGAATTTGAAGATGTCGTGGAATCCCTGGATGCCATCGATCGGGCGGGAATCCGGATCAACAAAGTGCATATCACAAATGCTGTGGAGCTGTCTGATCCGGCAAACAACGATGCTGGTCGTGAGATGCTGCGTAGTTTTGTGGAACCGCGCTATCTGCATCAGACCTTTGCTCGATTTGCCGATGGTCGAATCGAGAGCCGGGTCGATCTTACGGAAGATGATCTGAAACCATCATCCGGGAATGAGCTGCTGCAGGCCGAATCGTGGAGAGTACACTTTCATGTCCCGGTGTATGCCGAAACACTGGGGCCATTGCGGACCACGCGTGCAGACCTGGTGAGGGCACTGAGACGTGTTGCCGCACTCGATTATGCACCGCATCTGGAAGTTGAGACATACACGTGGCCCGTGATGCCGGGAGGAGAATCGGAATCTGAGCAGGCTGAGGGACTTGAGCACCGAATTGCTCGCGAACTGCAGTCTGCGTCAGAGCTGATTTCAGCAATCGCTGCGGAATCGTGATTCAGTGAAAATCCCGCGATTTTGATGACAGACCGTTCAGCATTTCTCCGAGGTCTTCGAGGTGATCTGCAACGAGGTGAATCACGTCGCCTTCTCGCTGCAGACGGCCACTGGCAAGCAGGACGCCTGCATGTGCTGCCGCATTGCGGAATCGCTGCCAGACTCCCGGATAAACAACCAGATTCACAATCCCGGTTTCATCTTCGAGGGTTACAAAGGTGATTCCCGACGCGGTTGACGGTCGCTGACGCATCAGCACAAGGCCGGCAACTCGGAGGCGACGATCCGCTTCTTCTGTCTCCAGTTCTGCTGCCGTTCTCACATGCCGCTGCTGCAGCAGTTCGCGAAGAAACGTGAGCGGGTGCGGACGCAGTGAAAGCCCCGCAGAGGAGTAGTCAGCAACGACCTGTTCCTGCAGCGACATCGGGGGCAGCTGTGGATCGATACCGCTGGCAACATTGTCAGTGGTATCCAGCAGCGGCAGCGGGTTACGTGACGGCAGCGAATCCCAGAGTGCAGTTCGTCTGTCCGGCTGAAGTGAGGCCAGAGCGTCGGCACGCGAGAGGATCTGCAGGGAACGACGATCGATACGAGTCCGGCGGGCAAAATCGTCGAACGAACGAAACGGCGGCCCTGCCTGTCGCACCTGCTCAATCCGGTGAGCAATTTCTTCAGGCAAGCCGCGAATCAGCCGCAGTCCCAGTCTGAGGCGGAATGCTTTGTCGCGGTGCTGCTGTTTCCGGCCCGGGGAATGTGACTGAGGAATCGGTTCCAGAGTGCAGTCCCGGTCGCTGCAGCTGACATCCGGCGGAACTACTTCGACGCCATGCTCCCGGGCATCTCGGACAAGCTGCGCCGGTGCGTAGAAGCCCATTGGCTGGCTGTTGATCAGGGCGGCTGCAAAAACAGCCGGGTGGTGCCGCCGCAGCCATGCCGAGATGTAGACCAGCAGAGCAAAGCTGGCAGCATGCGATTCAGGAAACCCGTATTCGCCAAAGCCACTGATCTGTCTGAAGACACGTTCCGCAAAATCCTCGGTGTAGCCTCGTTCCAGCATCCCGCGGACGAGCTTCTGGTGAAACTGAGCAATCAGCCCGGTCTTTCTCCAGGCTCCCATGGCTCTGCGCAACTGATCGGCTTCCCCGGGGCTGAATCCTGCTGCCACGATTGCCAGCCGCATGGCCTGTTCCTGAAAGATTGGAACCCCCAGTGTGCGGTGCAGAACATCTCGGACCTCCTGCCGGGGATACTCCACGGGTTCTTCGCCGCTGCGACGACGAAGGTAAGGATGCACCATGTCTCCCTGAATCGGGCCAGGGCGGACAATGGCTGTTTCGATGACAAGGTCATAAAAACAGCGTGGCTTCAGGCGTGGCAGCATGCTCATCTGAGCGCGGCTTTCGATCTGAAACACGCCCATTGTGTCGGCCGCACAGATCATGTCGTAGACCTGGGGATCCTCCGCCGGGATATCCGCCAGGGTGAGCGACTGCCCGTGGTGCCTGGCAATCAGATCAAAAGCACGGCGAATGGCGGAGAGCATACCCAGCGAAAGGATGTCGATCTTGAGCAGTCCCAGCGTATCCAGGTCATCCTTGTCCCACTGAATCACAGTCCGACCCGGCATCGCTGCATTTTCGACAGGGACCAGATCGCTGAGCAGTCCGCGGGAAATCACCATTCCTCCCGGATGCTGCGACAGATGTCGGGGAAATCCGATTAATGTCTGCAGGAACTGCAGCACCATCCTGCCGGTTGAAGTTTCGGGATCAAGTCCGCCATCGCGAAGACGATCAGCAAGCTGCTCCTCACTGCTCACATGGTCCATTCTCGCCGCCAGCTGGTTTGTGCGGTTTTCTGAAAACGAAAGCGCTCGGGAGATGTCACGGATGGCAGATCTCGGTCGATAGGTAATGACTGCAGCGGTCATTGCTGCGCGATCGCGACCGTATCGATGGTACAGATACTGCAGGACTTCCTCCCGCCGCTCATGTTCAAAGTCCACATCAATGTCCGGGGCTTCATTTCGTTCGCGACTCACGAATCGTTCGAACAGCAGATCAATGCGATCCGGATCAACTGACGTAACACCAAGACAGAAACAGACGACGCTGTTGGCCGCTGAGCCGCGGCCCTGACACAGGATTCCACGATCCCTGGCAAAGCGAACCAGATCGCTGACAGTCAGGAAATAAGCTTCATAGCTGAGCTCTTCAATCAGCTGAAGTTCGTGGCGAATCATGCCACGAATACGTTCCGGGACACCGTCAGGATAGCGAGCCGCACTCCCGGCCCACGTCAGATTGCGGAGGTGTTCAATCGGAGTCAGTCCCGCGGGTACCAGTTCTTCCGGATATTCGTACTTCAGTTCATTGAGCGAGAACGTACAGCGGGAGGCAATCTGCAGGGTCTGTTGCAGCAGATCAGTTCGACCACGCATAACCCGGAGCATCTGCGAACCGGTCTTCAGAAAACGTTCCGCATTGGGGATCAGTTCATGTCCGAGGCCTGCGACGCCGGACCGCAGTCGTACGGCTGTGAGCAGCTGCTGCAGTTTGTGTCGCTGCGGTTCATGGAAATGCACATCATTTGCAGCGGCGAGTGGAATACCAGCTTTTCGGCAGAGTTGTGTGCACTGCTCCAGAATTGTCTGATCGTCGGGGCCATAGTGCAGCTCAACCAGGCCGTGGCAGCGATCGGGGTAGATTTCCCGCAGTTGCTGCAATGTGTTGCCAGGGACTGAGGCGTTCATCCCTGGCCTGAACCTGCGTTCAAACCGGAGTTGCGTTTCCTGCTGCAGTGGCACGCAGCAAAGCAGATCTGTGGAGTAGTCGGCGAGATCCGCGAGTGTGAGACGGCAATTTCCCTTTGTCTCACGGCGGCGACCGAGGGTGATCAGCTGAGACAGGGCAGACCAGCCGTTTCGGGTCATCGGCAGGAGGATGATCGGAGCTGAGTCTGCTGGTGTTATTTCAGCCCCTGGCATCAGCTGAAGACCAGTCCTGACTGCGGCAGCGTGAGCTCTGACAACACCCGCCACTGAGTTTCGATCGGTAATTGCAAGTGCTTTCAGACCGAGCTCAGCCGCTCGACTGACCAGTTCATCCGGATGAGACGCCCCTTCAAGAAATGAATAGTTTGTGCGGCAGTGAAGTTCAGCATACGGAACTTCTGCGGCAGGCGGCCGGAGAGCTGCCGTAACGGGGCGGCGACGAGATGGAGGAGGATCCGGCATGAATACAGACAGCAGAGAAGTTGAAAGAAGTTCAACTGGATTCTAGCCGTCTGCCTGTGATCTCCAAACCTGCCGGCAATGGGGCCAGTCAGAGCACCGATGCATCAATGGGTTGAGGATTCGGCTCCGGAGCCTGTTCAGCATCATTCAGCGACGATTCTTCCAGCGAAGATTCTTCGGGTTCAAGCGGATCCGGAGCCTGCTGAGCATGCTGGGTGTAGAATTCCGCAGGGCTGGACCCGCGCCAGAGTGCCAGTGCGCGAACGACGTGGGAATAGTACGTATAGTTCAATTCGACATCTTCCGGGCTGCTTGCCAGCAGTTGCTGTGTCAGCCATTCGCCTGCTTTGATGATCTGTTCACGCGGAACATGAAATTCCTCAGGTGAGATCGCCATCCACTCAAGATGGTGTCCGGTGGCGATAATGCTGCGGTTCAGCGGGGAGTCATCAGTCGGGATCTCGGGGCCCTCCGGCAGCTGCATCCAGTTTACGGACCATGATCCATCTTCGTTCTGTGATTGTTCAATGCGACGCTGCACTTCATGCAGATACCGGGCCGCCACTTCTGCAGTAGCAGGCCTGAGCAGTGTCTGATCATGCATGTGATGCAGTCTGAGTAATGCCGCAAGCGTGTACACCCGGTGCGTCCCGAGGCAGACGCCACGCTGCATTGCTTCCCGGACCAGGCGGTTGACGAGGCTGTCAAAGCTGATACGGCGTCCGGAGCCGTTATGCCATTCTGTGATTCCATCCTGAGCCATCCAGAGCCCAAAACTCAGCACCGACCACTCCGGCTCAACACCATCCAGCCGGAAATCGCGAAGGGCTTCATCGAGGATGTAACGCACGGACGTTGTTCTGCGCGGGGTAATGACGGGATAATCCAGAGCGAGACCGGATTCCGTCAACGCTGCCAGTGCGTGATCGTGGTGAACGCTGTTCGAGCGGGCACCACCAAAGGGTACGTAGACTCCCTGCGGTGCATCATCGATCATCGGATCGACTTTGTTGTTCCACGATTCGAGATGTCGCGCGGAATCAGTCAGAAATGCGGCCATCTCCGGACCGGAGATGGCATCCGGGTCACCGAAGTCGATGGTGCTGCCCCAGGTCCGCAGGGCATGTTCGATGAGATTGGGGCGCAGCTGGCTGCGACTGAAACGCGGGATCAGCATTCTCAGTGCCTGTTGCAGATCTGCGTCGGAAATAACACGTTCATCAGCGTGCAGCGATGTGATCACCGTTGCAGTGGACGACCGCAGATTTACTGTCAGCGGGTAGGGCTGTCGCAGTGCTGTGGCAGCCACCGCGAGTTTCTGATCCCGCGGCATCAGCGACCATGATCCGGTGAGTGCCAGCAAGACCACAGCCTGAATGAGGATCACCCTGCGCAGAGGGATGGAGTTACGGCAGGATGCGCGACCCGGACGAGACATGACGGATTCCTTGAGCGAACGGTGCAGCTGTGCTGAATAACTTACGGAGACGGGGGAGTACTGAGCTGGCTCAGCGGGTATTTACGCTGCAGAACAACTGCCTGACGATCTTCACGCAGGATCTTCCAGTCCGCGGATTGTTTCATTTCTCTGATCAGCAGACCCTGAGTGTTCTTGCAGAGAATGGCGACGTTGATGCTGTAATCATCCAGTCGGCGTTCCCAGCCCGGATGACCTTCATGCAGTGAGATGTAACTGTTCCAGACTTCTTCGGAAATCGCATGGACATGCAGGTTGACCATCGTCGTGAGTCCTGCCGGGCCTCGATTCATCAGATATCCGGCCCACTCTGCGCGAATGAAGATCGGGCCTTCCGGCAATGACTCCAGTTCGTTCAGGAAGCTGACAGTATCGATCGGTGTCTGAGGTGACAGTGCCTGAACATCGGTCAGTCGAGCACCGCTGCGCAGTCGTGCAACAAGAGGATTCAGCTGCAGGCACAGCAGCAGTGCAGCGAGGCTGAGCATCGTCCATTTCAGGGATGGCGAGGCTGAAGTGCGGAGCCGACGTCTGCGTCGGTGACGAAGTGCTGCGGAGACATGAATGGCGACAAACAGTGCTGCCGGCGGAATCCACCAGTTCAGCATGCGACCGGACCAGGCCGCCTGATATCCGGTGACCGCCAGCAGCAGTACTTCCATGGTGCGAATGCGTCGTGGCGTGACGGCGGTCGCGAAGAACAGCAGTGCCAGCACTGCTGCCGCATCCTGTCCACGAGGACCGCGAATGCTCAGCGCATCCCATTCAAACATGGACGCCAGGTTCGGATTCGACGAGAAGTTCAGCACTTCCGTGTAAACAGCCGGGCCCCATGGGTTAAGCAGAGCGGCGGCGGCACAGAGCTGAGTCAGCAGAATAGTGCGAATGAGACTGCGATCCCTCAGAGAATGCAGAAGTGACCGTGTTCTGATCAGGGAATCGATCAGGCGGCCTGCTGCGGCAGTACCCATTGCAAACAGTCCCACAATGAATGATCCATGCAGGTTGCTCCAGAGAGCAAAAAGCACCGGCAGCATGATCCACCAGCGTCTGCGATGGGGGGCATTCCCAAAGACCCACCAGAGAACGATGCTGTAGCACACGAGGCCGGCGAGCTGCGGACGGATAATCTGAAGCTCCTCGCGGTTGAATACAAAGAAGACAATCACTGCAGTTGCAGCGGCAAAGGCAGAGTGGGATCTGCGGCAGGCACGAAGTCCCAGCAGCAGTGCTGTGAAGGCACCGCAGAGACCGGCAGCAAACTGGAGGGCAGAGAGCCCGATGCGGGCGTGCAGCAATTCAAGGATCACCTGACTCAGCCACGGGATGTTTACCATTGGCATCCCTTCCGACAGTGGCAGCAATGGTTCGGTGCGAAACAGTTCTCCGGTTGCGAGGATGCGGCGACCGTAATTCAGGTGGTCCCACAGATCGGTCGGCCAGAGTCGGATGAAGGCCAGGAAAACCAGCATCACTCCAGACAGGCTGACGGCCATCGCTGTTGCCGGATAGACGCTGATTCGCTGGAGAACTCCGCTTCGATTTCCGACTGCTGCGGAGGAGCTTACTGAGCCAGCGGACTGACGGCTGACAGAGGCGAGTGCCTGAGGGTCAATTGCAGAAGACATGGTGCGAACCACCCTGAAGTCGACAAAGTCAGCGGACCTTGTCTGGGAAAAAGTCGATTTTCTGAGTGTAGTTTGTGCACTGCAGGAATTGCGGGGGAATCAGACTGGGCTGCAATTCTGGCTCTCCGTGCGGCGACTCAAATCCAGATGTAGCAATGAATCCGGAAGCAGCGAGCTGAAGCAAACTGGCAACATTGTGGAGAATCGTGCTGATTCTTCTGGTTTTGAAGGAAATCAGAGAGATTCTGCGTCCATTCGCTTCTGATTTGTGTCGCTTCAGATGAACAGGAAATCGGCTGCCACAGGCAATCTGAGATGAATCCATGACGGCTGACGTCTAAGATTCCGGGGCGGATGAGTCCAGAACATCAGATCGCCCCGGCCGCCCAATGAGCGGCAGATCCGGATTGGATGCGGTCTGGCGTCGATCAGTGTGATTTTCTGCAGACAAAATCAGGATTGATGTGCACAGGAAGGGCCTATGCCAGAGTCTTATATTGAGCTGGACCACCACGAAGAAGCGAGAATGCTGTTCGGTGCTCGGGATGAGAACCTGCGCAGACTTCGCGAGCAGACGGGGGCACAGGTGGTGTTGCGGGGGAATCAGGTTCGCATTCGAGGAGAAGACGAATCTGTTCGACAGGCACTCGAGCTGCTGCTTCGCTGGAGACAGGATCTGAGTGAGCATCCCGGTGTGGCCGTGGCTGAGTTGCCAGTTCGCCCGGTTGCAGGCTCAGAAGGTGACGATCGTTATGTGACTCGGCAGGTGCCACGTGATACGCCTGAACCGTCTCCTGTCCGCAGTCAGGGGGGCTTCACCGGTCTGCGTGGTGGTCGTGATCGCGTCGGTGCCATTCGTCCGATGACCGCTGGTCAGAAGATCTACATGGAAGCGATGCAGAAAAACGATCTGGTGTTCTGCGATGGTCCGGCAGGTTCCGGAAAGACATACCTTGCTGTCGCATCGGCACTGGTGGCTCTGCGTGCTGAGACCGTTCGCAAGATTGTTCTGGTGCGTCCGGCGGTGGAGGCGGGGGAAAAGCTGGGTTTCCTGCCGGGCGATCTGTTTGCCAAGGTCAACCCGTTTGTTCGTCCATTACTGGATGCATTGCACGACATGGTGGACTACGAGCAGGTCCGGCGACTCATGTCCAACGACGTGATTGAGATTCTGCCACTGGCGTTCATGCGTGGCCGCACGCTGAACGAGACATTCATGATTCTCGATGAAGCTCAGAATACAACGGTTACACAGATGAAGATGTTTCTGACTCGCATGGGTCAGAATTCCCGGATCGTTGTCACCGGTGATTCGACTCAGAATGACCTCGATCGTGGGGTCAGATCCGGCTTCGGAGATGCCATTCGTCGACTTTCGGCAGTTTCCGGAGTTGCCAGCGTTGGCCTGAGTGGTCAGGATATTGTCAGACATCGTCTGGTTCGGGAAATCGTTTCAGCGTATGAAACAAGCGGTGATGCTGATCAGTCTTCAGCACCCGGGGAATCCTGATTCCGGACGCGCGCCGGTCGCTGCTCCGGCAACGCATCAGATCAATGAATACAACAGGGTCTCGCAGACCTCCAATCAGAATTCTGTCGCCATCGGCATGGATGCCCGGCAGCGGTTTGTGGCTGCGCTACATGAGCCTGAGTTGCCGCGTGTCAGGTCGGCCCGAGTTTCTGGCAGAGAAGCAGGGGGTCTGCTGATGTCATTCTTTGGCGCTCGCCGTTCTCGACAGCCGCGGGTCTTCCGACCATCCTCCAGTTCGGCGGATCAGCTGTTTCGCAAGCTGCGTGATTACCGGTCATTTTCTCTGGTGCTGGTGGGGGTTCTGGCTGTCGTCGGTCTGCAACTGGCGACTCAGCTGGGGGCGCCGCAGTTGTCGCTGCGGCAGGGGGACTATGTTTCCCGTGGCGTGCTGGCTCGTGTGAATTTTGAAGTGATCAATGAAGGGCAGAGTCGCCGGCTTCGTGAACAGGCGGGGCGACAGGCGCCGCTGGTACTCAAACAGCAGGAATTCAGTCTCGATCTGCTGACGGCGGAGTTACGTAACGATCTGCAGGAGGTTGCCAACAGCGGTGAAATGGCTGAGGTTTCCGAGGCGACAGTCAGTGGATTCGGACTTGCCTCAGACACAGAGGCGGAGGAGATTGACGACACCAGTTTCGTTGTGCTCCGAAATCACCTCAGCAGTCCGGATGAATCCAGCGGTGATCGCATTGAGACGATGATCGAGGACTTTGTGCTGCTGACCGAGGATCTGGCACGGCTTGGGCTGTGTGATCTGTCTGAACTGCGGTATCAGCCCGGAGACAGTGATGCGGCTGAGCTGACGAGTGATTCTCCGATTCAGGTCATTGATGCCGACGGAGAAATCGTGCATGAGGGTGTCATGGCAGATGTCCTGATTGCTGATCAGCTGCTGGATACCGGACGACTCGGAGCAAAGTGGCTTGGTGTTCCAGTGCTCGCTGTTGTTAAGGATCAGATCAATGCATGGCTGGCGCAGCACATTCAGGGTCAGCTGCAGGTTGACGCCAGAAGCACTCTGGCTGCTCGTCAGGAGCGAATGGATGCGACAGCGCCAGCCTACACGACCTATGAGGAGATGTCACCGCTGGTGCCTCCGGGCAGTCGTCTGACACCGCAGGATCTGGAAGTACTGCGTGAGGAGAGTCGGAAGTATGAGTCGGAGCTCTCGTTTGCTCACAAGCTGCCGCGGCAGGCTGGATGGTTCATCTGTCTGATTGCTGCCGTGATTCTTGCGGGGAAAGTACTGCAGTATTCAGCACCGGATCTGCTCTTCGACGGATCGAAGCTGCTGGTTTACGTACTGATGTGCAGCAGCGTTGTCTTTGTTGCCTGCCTGGCCAGTGATGATCCACTGCGAGCAGAGATCATCCCGCTGCTGGCAGCTGTGATGGTGGCCACAATTGTTCACGGGCAGGCAGTTGCATTACTTACTGCTCTGACTCTGCCAACGCTGGTCTCTGTTGCGACAGTGGCCAGTACCGGCCATCTGCTGACACTACTGCTGGTGTGTATCCTTTCACTGCTCCCCTTACGAAAGATCAATTCCCGGCTGGTGATGATTCGCGCTGGCTTTATTCTCGCCGTTGGTGCGATGGTGATTCATCTGGCTGTCAGCTGGGTTCAGTTTGAGGGCCAGCATTCGCTGGCGGATCTGCGGCTGCTGTTGTTTTCATCCTCGCTGTTTGCCGGGTACGCGTTGTTCGCATGCTTTTTTGTTGCGGGAAGTCTGCCCCTGATCGAGCAGGCTTTTGGAATTGTTACGGATATCAGTCTGCTTGAACTCAGCGGTGTCTCTCACCCGCTGCTGCAGGAACTGGCGCGACGAGCTCCCGGGACCTATAATCACTCCATCACCGTTGCTTCCATGGCTGAAGCTGCGGCGGATGCGATTGGTGCAAACGGTCTGCTGACGCGCGTCGGTGCCTACTTTCATGACATCGGCAAGATGATGAAGCCGGAGTACTTCATTGAGAACATGCTGGAGAGCGAAAAGAGCCCTCACCATGCTCTGGCACCTGCGATGAGTACGCTCATCATTATCGGGCACGTCAAGGACGGGCTGGAGCTTGCTGATGAGAATGATCTGCCTGTCGCGCTGCATCCATTCATTGCGGAGCATCATGGAACAACGCTCGTTGAGTATTTCTTTCAGGAAGCTGCTCGCAAGGCCGATACGGACCATCGCACGGACGCTTCTGAATCCAGTTTTCGGTATCCAGGACCGCGGCCACAGACGAAGGAAACGGCGGTACTGATGCTTGCTGATGCGGTGGAAAGTGCCAGCCGGACACTGAAGGAACCAACACCGAAACGAATTCAGTCGCTCGTCAGTGAAATTACAATGAAGAGGTTGCTGGACGGCCAGTTTGACCAGTGCAATCTGCAGATGAACGAGATTCGTCTGATTGAAGATTCGCTGATCAAATCGCTGCTTGCGGCCCACCACGGAAGAGTGCGGTATCCGGGACAAAGGACGGCTTAGTTGCGGCATGTTCGGCAGCAGAGTTCCGGTGTTGGGGGCTGCAGCTTTCGATGGGGACCATCTGCTGTTCTGTTTCAGCTGCAGGATGCCGGTGAATTGATAACGGTAGAACCATTGCTGTGCAATTTGTGCCATGCAGGTTGTGCCATGCAGCATGCTGCTTTGAATCAGGCAGGACAAAAGGCGAACAAGTGGGAACAGAGAGCTATCAGGTTGGTGAGGATACTCAGGATGCCGTGCTGGGGGCGTTGCGAAAGCTGCGCGATGGCCTGACGTGGTCCGGTGCCAGAAAACTCATGGCCGCCCGACGCATTGGGATCAACGGGGTCCTGTGTGTGGATGAGGGGCGGCGCGTCGTCATTGGTGATCTGATCGAGGTGCGGGAGCAGCCATTTCCTCCGGTTCCCCGGGATCCGGATGTGCAGATTCTGTATCTGGATCAAGACATGGTTGTGGTCAACAAACCTGCCGGGATGCTGTCAATGCGACATCCGGGCGACCGCAGCTGGAGGCAGCGACGGAAAATGAAGCAGCCGTCACTGGAGGAGGTTCTGGGCAGGCTGATTCAGCACCGCGATCGCCAGCGTCGCCTTCATGCTCCCGGTGAACTGCAGGCAGTTCATCGAATCGATCGGGACACAAGTGGAATTCTGGCATTCGCACGCAACGAGCGTGCGGCGGAGCAGCTGATTGAGCAGTTCGCTTCCCATCGACCGCTGCGCAGGTATTTCTGTGTCATTCCCGGCAGCATGTCGGCACAGACGCTCCGGTCGTGGCAGGTTCGTGATCGGGGAGATGGTCTGCGGGGCAGTGGTCCGCGGTCGCGTCAGGCACGGGAAATGGTCACACACATCAACCCTGTTCGCGAACTGCGTGGGTACTCAGAGATCGAGTGTCGGCTGGAGACCGGACGGACGAATCAGATTCGCATTCAGCTGGCGGAGGCAGGACATCCGATCTGTGGCGACGTGCGTTATCGCGGACCATTTGGAGCTGAACCGGCCGCTGACAGCAGCAGAGCTCATCGCATGGCATTGCATGCAGCTGAGCTGGGGCTGGAGCATCCGACAACTGGTGAGCAGCTGACATGGCGTCTGCGCTGGCCCCCGGATATGCTCCGCTGGATGGATACGCTGCGTTAGTACATGCGTGCCACCTCGGGAATTCAGCGATTTCAGAAGTCATTGTCCCAGACCAATGGGGCTGAGGGATACAATTTGTGCAGGGCTCCACGGTTGTCGGCAGCCCGGTTCATTGTCCGTGTCTGATCGTGACACGCGATCAGGCAGGCGGAGGAAACTTATGATCGCAGAACGTTATTTTCAGAAGCTGTTGCTTGTGGGATGTCTGCTGCTGATATTCCCCCGCAGCTCATCAGGGCAGACGCCCGGGCTGGATCTTCCGCTTGTATTCGGGGCGGACCCGCAGGCGGAAGCAGCAGTGCCGGAATATTCTGCAGCTGTGGTGACATCGGAGCAGGGAGAGACGTCCCTGCAGATCACGGCAGTGCTGCCGGAAGGTTGTTACACGTACTCGATGAACCCGGCATTTGGAGGTGCTACGTCCATCTCCATCAAGCTTCCGGAAGGTGTGGAACTGGCGGGCGAATGGACGACGGATCGAGCCCCGAAGTCCGGATTCGATGAGGATCTGGGGCAGGTCGTTGAGAAGTTCTTCGATCGGGTCACATGGAGGCGATCCCTTTCAGGCAGTTTGTCAGGGGGGGGGACAATCACCGGATCGGTCGCCGGGCTGTACTGCAACAGTACGGGATGTTTCCCGATTGAAGATGTCAGTTTTTCGGTTGTTCTGGAGGGCAGCGCAGCAGCAGAAGAAGAAGTGGCAGATCCGTCGACGGTTCTGCTGGTTCCAAAGATTGGTGCTGGTACGAGTGCCGAAGCGGGTGCTGTTCAGATTGAGGTCCGTCTTGCCCCCGCCGATGCTCAGCCCGGTGATGAAGTCACGCTGACTCTGAAGACGCAGGTGCAGGAGGGATGGCATATTTTTGCGCTCGATCAGGATCCGGAGATGGCGGGACTGCCTACCGAGATCACGTCGGAACTGCGGGGGCTGGAAGCGGTTGACGAAGCATTCACATCCAGCGCTGAGCCGGAAACGGAAGAGCCGCTGGATGGATTTGTGCAGCGTGTTCATTACGGTGAAATCACGTGGAGCCGGCGACTGCGTGTTACGGGCAGCGACGCTGCGGTGCAGGGAAGTATTCGTTTCCAGATCTGCTCTGGTGGCGTCTGTAAGCTGCCGACAACGGTGCAGTACAGCGTGGCACTTGCAGCAGGCGTGTCGCCTGCCGAGTCGACTCAGGGGACACTGACGGAGTCGAATTCTGCAGTAACGGCGGAGGCCGGTGGGGACGCGATTGTGGCCGGGAGCGATCCTGCTGCCGCCGGATTACTGACGTTCTTGCTGACGGCGGTGGGAGCAGGATTTGTAGCGCTGGCGACACCGTGTGTGTTTCCGATGATTCCCATCACAGTGGCTTTCTTCCTGAAGCAGGAGGAAAAGCAGGCTGGCAGTTCACTGAAGCTTGCCGTCGCTTACTGTCTCTCGATTATTGCGGCGTTCACTGTGCTTGGGATTGCCATGGCCCGAATCTTCGGTGAGGCCAGCCTGACGGATCTGGCAAACAATGCGTGGCTGAATGTGTTCTTCAGCGTGTTATTTGTTGTGTTCGCACTGATGCTGCTTGGAGCATTTGAGGTTTCGGTTCCGTCATGGTTGCTGAACTGGACATCCAGCCGGGAAGCGTCCGGTGGGATGATTGGTGTGGTGTTCATGGCGTTGACATTCACGCTGGTCTCATTTACCTGCACATTCGCCTTTGTCGGTTCCCTGCTGGTCATCGCGGCTCAGGGAGATTTCCTCTGGCCGGTCCTGGGCATGCTTGCTTTCTCCACTGCCTTTGCGTCGCCGTTTTTTCTGCTCGCCATGTTCCCCGGTATGCTCAGGAAGATGCCACGCAGCGGTGGCTGGATGAATGAAGTGAAATTTGTGATTGGTCTTGTCGAACTTGCTGCTGTCGTGAAGTTTGCAAGCGTGGCTGACATCGGTTTGTCGTCCAGCGGAATTCCGGTATTCATAACTTACAACGTGTTTCTGGTGCTCTGGATTCTGCTGGCGGCTGTTGCCGGACTCTATCTGCTTGGATTACGTCCGGGGCTGCGTCCAGCGATGTCCGGGACGAGACTGCTGTTCGTTGCCATATTCCTTGTTTTTGCAGCAAGACTGGGGGCAGGCATGGCTGGAGCCGGGCTGCCTGCGGATCCGATCTGGAATCTGGTCGCCGCGTTTGCGCCACCTGAAATCAGTGACGGTGATGTCCAGGAGACCGAGCAGCTTGGTCTGGTCATATACCATCATGAGCTGGCCTACGCTCTGGAATATCAGCGTGCCATCGACGCGGCGCGTGAAGATGAACGTCCACTGTTTCTGGAAATCACCGGAGTCAATTGCGTGAACTGTCGGAAGATGGAACGCACGGTGCTCGCTCGGGAGGACGTTGTTGAACGCCTGAAGTCGATGGTGTTGTCACAGGTTTATCTGGACAAGGTACCTGGTGTCGCCAACGCGGCGGTGCAGTCTGAATTGCTTAAGGCGAATCAGACGCTGGCCAGAACGCTGCTGGGGGATGTTACAATGCCCAGCTATGCGATCGTTTCCTCAGACGGAACGCGAGTGCTGGCCAGGTTCGCCGGGCTGGATGCGACGGGCGGCGAGCAGTTTCTGCAGTTCCTTGACGCAGGCACTGCCCGCTGGGAGCAGGGTGACGCTGCGGGGACTCGCGTTGCGGATTCGGCCAGGTGACAGCAACGGACACAAGCACTGGGAACGGGGCATCTGCTGAGGAGTTGCAGGGGTGAAGATTGAGCATCTTGCGCTGAATGTACCTGATCCGCTGAACATGGCACGGTGGTACGTGGAACATCTTGGAATGACTGTCAGGCGACGAGGCGTCGACACGCCGTGGGTGCATTTTCTTGCCGATGACAGCGGCAAAGTAATGCTGGAACTGTACGGCAACCCTGATGCGGCAGCTCTTGATTTCCCTGCAGTACAGCCACCGGCTCTGCATCTGGCTTTTGTCAGCCGGAACATCGAGGATGATGTGCGGCGGCTCACTGCAGCCGGTGCGACAATCGTTGCTGATGTGCATCAGCTCGGAGACGACACGTTTGCCATGCTGCGTGATCCATGGGGATTACCGATACAGCTGGTGCGCCGCGGCATGCCAATGATTGACTGAGTTGCAACGAGCCCGGCTGGTTTTCCTGCCGTTGATCGAACGCGGCATTACATGCTGGCGGCTGTAGTATTCAGTCAGGGGCCGTAAATCGCGGCTGATCGCCCGTTTCCTGAAAGCTGGTTTCTGCGATGAACAGACAGCCGGCATTGGGGTGTCGTTGCTGCTGATCTGCAGGCATGTGTTCGACGGCCGTTGTCAGCAGCAACTGGACGGTTCCATTTCGTCGGATCAGCTGCGGGCAGGTGACACGGGGCGATCCCGGGCAGCGCCAGATGGTCTGAAGGCTGCCATCGTCAAGCGAATACTGGTGAGCTTCTCCCGCATCCGGGTCACCCGGGTCATAGAGAGCCACGATCAGGCTGCGGTGGTCCGGTGTCAGAATCATCCCATCGGGAAAGACGGTGCCTGCCTGCAGATCCACGACAGTTTCTGCTTCCGAGACAGTGGCATCTTCCAGATTCAGGTGTCGGCGAACGATCGTCTTCGTGGGGGAGTCGATGTCGTAGAGCAGCAGGGCTCCGGCCTTGTCAGCAATCACGGCCTTGCCATTGGAGCAGATCTGATCGTTGCGCAGCCTGTGCACCGTGCGGTCTGATCCGCGATACAGATAAAGTCCGGCCTTCGGAGTGGTGAATTCCAGTTCCTTGCAGCCGAAAATGAGATTGTCATCCCAGGTTACGGCGTCATTGATGATGGTGTTGCTGACATCAGTTTCGATGTCAGTGTCAGTAATGAATGGCGTCCATTCCTGTGTATCCCAGTTACAGAGTCCGACACTGCGTTCCAGCCCGACGACGAACAGGCCTTGCTGACTGCAGGGAAAAGCGAAACCGGGCCGGCCTGGCAGGGTACGTGATTCCGATGTGCCGTTTGTCAGATCGAAGATATTCAGTGAGCCTTCTGCAGCGGCAGCACCGTGCTGAATTGCCACCCAGCTGAAGCGGCCGTCAGCAAGTGAGTATGGGCCTTCAGGAAGAAAACGCAGTTCAGGAGTGGCAGGGCGGTGAAGAACAACAGCTTCGATTATGTTCATGGTGATCATTTCTGCGGTGGACGAGGGCGGTCAGATACTTCAGGTACTGTGATTCCCCGGTGGCCAGCTGGATGGAGTCATTCCGGGATTCGATGGAACTACGACTCTGAGTGATCGTCGGTTGCACACTCGGCAGTCGGTTCCGAGGCGGGAAGTGACTCTGTGGCCTGTTGATCCTGTTCGGCAGATTCCCGGAGAGCATACAGGGCATTTCTTGCTGCCTGTTGTTCTGCTTCCTTCTTGCTTTTCCCGTGGCCTGGACCGTAGGTGACATCACCAATTCGAGCAGCGACAGCGAACTCTCGTTCGTGGTCTGGTCCGGATTCGTCAATGACCAGATAATCCGGGGTTAGTCCCTGATCGCGTTGCGTGAATTCCTGGAGCATGCTCTTGAAGTTCTGCAGGTTGGCCGGCTGGGCAATTTCCAGTTCATTCTGGAATGCAGTGAGCACCAGTTCGCGAGCAGCTTCGTGTCCGCCGTCGATGTAAACACCCGCGATGAGTGATTCGACAACAGCAGCCAGTACGGAGTCCGGGATGTGCTGCAGTCCACGGCCAACAAAGATCAGCGGACGCAGATTGAGTGCCAGGGCCACCTGCGTACATGTCTGTCGGCTTACGATGCGACTCTTCAGCTGCGTCAGGAGTCCTTCTCGCTCGTCCGGGTAGGTTTCAAACAGGTACTGACAGACAATCAGTCCAAGTACAGCGTCGCCCAGAAACTCAAGACGTTCATTGGAACGAAGCCTGGTCTCTGCCGCGGAGCTGTGGGTCAGGCAGCGGCGCAGTAATTCCTGATCACGAAAGGTGTAACCAATTCGTGACTGGCAAAGGGACAGGATCCGGGAGTCACTTGCCATATGTGAATTACAGTCAGGGAGGGATGAGCCGCCGGGGATTTCCGGAGTACAGATTCACGTTGTTCGGACCATCAGAACCGAAAGCCTCGCTGCGGTCCGGAGCGGGTCAGCGTCAGGATTTCGGGGCCGTCTTCCTGCATCAGTATTGTGTGTTCAAACTGAGCAGACAGGCTGGAGTCAAGCGTTCGGACTGTCCACTTGTCGCGCTGGTCGAGACGGGTTTCCCAACCGCCGATATTCAGCATGGGTTCGATGGTGAAGCAAGTGCCGGGTCTGAGCAGATCGCGGTTGGATGAGAGCTGTGGGTAGTGCGGAATCCCGGGTTCCTGGTGGAAGTCGCGGCCGATTCCGTGTCCCTGATACTCTCTTACGACGGAGTAGCCTGCTGCAGCAGCAAATGTCTGAATTGCTCGGCCAATCTCCGTGACTGTTCCGTTTGGCCGGGCAGCATCAATGCCGACAAACAACGCGTCGTAGGTGACCTGAACCAGTTGACGTGCCGCTGCAGACACCTCGCCAATCAGGAATGTCTCTGACTGATCTCCGTACCACCCGTCCACGATTGTGGTGATGTCCACATTGACAATGTCACCGGACTTCAGGGGTGTTGTGTTCGGGATGCCGTGACAGACCACCTCGTTGACGCTGGTGCAGATTGTCTTTGGATAGCCGCGATAGTTGAGACAGGCGGGAATATGACCATGATCCCGAGTGTAGGTGTTCGCCAGCTGATCCAGTTTTTCTGTGGATGTACCTTCAACAACATGCGGACGAAGGAAATCCATCAGTGAGGCGTTGAATCGACTGGCGGCACGAAGACCGTCCTGTTCTTCCGCCGCAAGGTACAGCGGAATTCGTTTTTTCAGCAGGGCCAAGATTTGAGTTCCCAAAATGAAACAAGCGAATAATCCGGCTGATTATCGTTGCATCGCATGCGAAGTCAATCCGCCGAAACGCCGTTGGATCTGTTTCCCTGTTCAGTTCTCAGGCTGCGGGGCAGGATTCCGGTTTCCCTGCTGCAGGTAGAACAACAGATCAAGGATTTCCTGTTCGGAGAAAGTGATCAGCAGATTCGCCGGCATTGTTGAGATGCTGGAGGCAACCAGTTCATCCAGCTCCGATTTCCGGAGTGTAACTGAGGCTTCCGGCTGCAGCGGATCCGGCAACAGAGTGATTTCTGTATCCGACTCAGCCACACGAATCCCGGATAGCGCTCGACCATCCTCCATTACAGCCACCATGGTCTGAAATTCCTTATTGATCTCCAGCGAAGGCTGCAGAATCTGCTGCAGCAGTCTGCTGCCGTGAAATCGTCGTGAGATTGTGGTCAGGTCCGGTCCAAGTTGCGAGCCTTCCTGATGCATGCGATGGCAGCGGATACAGCCAGCCTCCTGAAAGATCTGACTGCCCCGTTCCAGGGAAGCATTCGGCAGACTCTCAGCGGCGGCGGCCAGATCATCAAGGCTCCACATGCGCACAAAGCTGCGTGTCGGGCGAATACTGGTTTCCGGCAACTCTGCTCCATCAGCAATCACATGCAATGTGGCCTGCATCACTCGCCAGTGCCCCGGATATGTGCAGATGAGTCGGTATTCGCCAGGTTCCTCAGGAGCTTCAAAGAACATGGTATACGTGTCACCCGGTTGCAGAATTGGCGAGAAGCAGATTTCCCGGGGGTCGTTCGGAACATAGTGGGAAGCGATTGCACGTGGATTGCTGGCCAGCTGCATGGAACGTGTTCCAAATTCCTGCACCGCATCTGCTCGGACCACAGCGACATTGTGGGGCATCCCCGGGTCAGCATTGTGGAAGGCCAGAGACACACGCGTCCTCGGAGCTACACGCAGCACCTGCGGCGTGTACTGCAGCCCCGGAGCTGCTTCGATCGACATCTTGACGGAGCTTGATACCCAGCCGAAATTGGTACCGTACTGTTCCTGTTCGGTGAGTCGTGGATCCTGTTCCATTGCCTCCGGTCTGGGAAATCCGGGAGCTGCTCGTTTTTCCACTGCGGCATAACCTGTGAATTCGCGGAAGTCCTCTCGCTGGTTCAGAATCGTAGCGAACACGTCCGGCTGAACCGGCTGGCCGGCAGCAGAACGGAATCTCGCATGCACGTGAAACTGCATGACCGGATGCAGTTGCGGAATCTCGACAAATACTGAACGTCCGTCTGCAAGCAGCTGGACTGACTTTACGGGGACGTAGTCGTGTCCCTGACGTGCGGGCTCACGAACGGAGAATTCAGGTGACCCATAGGCGGCGCTGTACAGATAATTCCACTGCTGACAGAAGAGGTTGTCCGTGGTCACACTGACCGGATCAAGTGGTTCGCTGAAGCGGATGCGGATTCCGTTGTTCCAGGTCTCGAATGTCTGCGGGACGACAGGAGCTCGCTGCGGAATTCTGATTCGCTGCAGACAGCCGTCCTGCTCTGCGTAGCTCTGCCAGCCCTCGGTCCCGGCAATGTAGATGCATCCATCATGCGGACTGAAGGCGGTACGACAGACGCCACTGAGATAATCGCCGGGCAGCGGCACAACGGCACCCTGCGGCTGTCCATTCACCACGTCTCGCAGTACTAGATATGTCTGGCAGGCGCCGAATGATGTGCCGAGGACAGCGTCTGAGAGTGGTCCCAGTCGTGGGTCGGCAGGAAGGTATCGGATCTCTCCGGAGGAGTTGTCG
The DNA here is from genome assembly GCA_023260695.1 of Planctomycetaceae bacterium. GTDB lineage: Bacteria > Planctomycetota > Planctomycetia > Planctomycetales > Planctomycetaceae > SXXK01. The sequence continues at coordinate 12,295 of JALQUR010000527.1, read as the reverse complement.
ATTCCACGTGGGATGTAACAGAGCGGCAGGTCGTAACCGTATGTGCCGTGGTCCGGTCGTGGTCCCTGCAGGCCATGATAGCTTTTTGGCCCGACTTCAAAGATCGCAGTCGCCGGAGTCCAGGTGCCCTCCTGCACTGTGGCCAGCACAACCTGCCCGTCAGGAGACACTCCGATTCCATTGCTGTTGCGGAGGCCACTTCCAAGGGACCGAATCTGTCCGGCTGAATTTCGATGAGCAACTCCAAAATCCCGGGCGGATACCGACCAGTACAGCTCACCCTGTGCATCCTGCTGAAGCGACGTGCAAAAGTCGTGACCACCGGTTGTGGGATAGGCATTGGTCAGACACTCGTAGAAGTCAATTTCATCATCGCCGTTCAGATCATGCAGCCTGGTGATCTGATCTGATCCGAGTACAAGGATCTTGTCATTCTGAACCGTCAGCCCGAGCGCTCGATAAAGACCGGAGGCAATGCGTTGCCATTTCAGCTGTCCCCCATTGCTGATCTGATCTGTGCCGCTGCACAGCCAGACTTCACCCATCAGAGTGGCAACGACGATGCGGCCATCGCTGAGCACTCCGACACCACCAATCCGCATTGCGGAACCAAAAGGGTTGTCCGGATAGTGCGGCAATGTCAGAGTATCAATGATCAGCTGAGCCTGTGGGTCGCCCGGCAGAGCCTTCGTTGTCACGGTCTGTGCAGCCCATCGGGCAGTGCAATTTGCCGGGTATTCACCGTTCTGCAGCGTTGTCAGCAGTTCACTGACCGGCTGCGAGGCAGTGATCTCCGGGATTGGTTCAACTGGTTGAACTTCGTTCGCAGACTGAGCAATCCGGAGTACGACGTGCTCACCGGCAGCGACTCGAACACCGATGCGGGCGTCCTTGTGAAAAAGCTCAGCTGTTCCCTCGAGGGCCTGAACCAGAACCGTCTGAGTCTGGTCCCCACGCTGAATCCGCAACGCCTGACCTGTGGCAGACTGAACAGAACGCACACTCGTGTCCTCGCTGATCTCGGAGAGTACAAGGACAGTGTCCGCAGGCAGACTACCGTGGATATTCAGTGTTCGGATGATCCACCCATCCTGCAGCTCAGCATGCTCCAGAATGCCGGCATTCCCGATCTGAGATGAGAATACGACATCTTCGTTGCAGCGGTAAAAGCCAAGGTATCGCGTCGGTGTTTCCGCCGCGTAAATCCAGCGTGCCGCGTGTGCATTGCCGATCTGCCGTCCACGAGCCTCCACGCCCTGCATCAGTCCGAAGCGAACAAATCCCCATTCGACGAATCCTTCCGTCCATGTATCGGTGAATGTAAGTCGTTCAGGGTCGAAGAGCACTGAAGTGCCGGATTTCTGGTCCAGCAGAACAGTAACGGCCTTGGGAGTTACCTTGTTGAAGTGTCGAGTCAGCTGGCAGATTACGTTTCCCGTCCGAACCCCGTTGAGTGAACGATCGAAGCTGGCGTCTTCAGGATTCTGCCCCCAGTGTCCGAAGCCGCCGCCGTCAAGCCCCGGGAACTGCGGCAGGAGATCGAGGGGCTGCTTCAGACCGCTGCTGAGAAACTGATCCGCCTGCCTGCGGTAGTAGTCCCGCACCCGATTGCCGGGAAATGGGATTGAAGGATCGGACTGAGCTGAAGCTTCAGCCAGCATTGTCAGCAGAAGCAGAAACAGGGAAACAGTTCGCAACATTGTGAAATCCTCAGCAGACAGGCCGCTCTGGCGACACTCAATGATCTCTCAGTCACGTTTCCAGATTGCTCGAAAGATGGGAAATCCCATCTTACGTTTCTTACGTTCAAAGCTGGTCTGGTAATCCATGTCATGTTCCGGTTCACGTTCTGTCGGAGCCGGAAGTGAAGTGAATCGGGGATGCGGGTCCAGCGCGGCTCGCACCATTTCAAAATAATCTGCGACATCAGTCCAGTGGTGTACTTCGCCACCGGAATGCAGCACGCGGGCAAGCAGATCACAGAATTCCTGGTCAAACAGTCGCCGTTTATGGTGCCGCGGTTTCCACCACGGATCAGGGAAATACACGTGGACCGCAGACACACTGCCCGGAGGGATCAGATCCGCCAGCAGTATGCAGGCGTCCCCGCCGATGACTCGAGCATTGGCAAGCTCGCGTTTTTTCAGACGCTCTGCAGCGCGACGTCCTTCACGATAATCAATCTCCACGCCAAGAATGTTTCGCTTCGGATGACGTAGCGCGGCATTGAGCAGGAACAGGCCGCGCCCCGCGCCAATATCCAGCTCAATCGGGGCATCGGGGGAGGATTCAAAGACATCATTCCAGGAGAATGGGGACTGCAGTTCGCGGAGCGTGCGGAACCACGGCTGCATCGGAGTGATCGGAAGCTGCACCATGAAGTGAATCCTGAGTATCGCTGGTGGCCACCGGAACACACACCGTCTGCACAGGCAGTTCCGTTGGCTTCGTATTCCCGGAGTTTACCACGAACCCTGAATGATTGCAGGGCTCCGCACGGTTCTCTGTTCGCTGGAAGGTGTTCCGACAGCAGAGTTTTCCCAGATTTCCTGACCCATACAGATGGAATCCCTTTCGCCATTCATTCCGTGCAGTCGTTCGCATTCGAAACATCAAAATAAGCCTTCTGACGGTCAGGATCGATTCAACCGACTGCCGATGATTCTCCCGTCATTGAACGCTTCAGAGGTACGCAGGTCCGTTGAGAATGTCGTTTGCCTGCTGGAGTTGTCATCTGAGGATCGTCGGGAGGCCTGATGTCAATCCCTGAAACAGACAGGAACATCAACAGCGGTTGCCGGAGGACTCCGGCTGCGGGCCGTAAGTGCGGGGCTGCAGGGACAAGGCTTGTGCTGGTACTGCTGTTCTGTGTACTGCAGATCGATCCAGTGAAGGCGACTGAATCGCAGACTGTGGATCTGCAGGCTGAGTGGCCTGATGATCAGACTGCTGATTTGTTCACTGAACCGTCGACGGGCAGCTGGTTAGCTGAATTCAGCAGTATCTCTCCGGACTCGGCTGTATTCAGGCATGCGGGGGCAGAGTCGACAATTGATGAGGTTTATCGTTCTGTTGCAAAGGACGACCTGAGATTTCGTCCATTTCCGTGCAGCCAGTTGTTTGGCACCTACATTGCCGGACCAAAGGAGCCGCGGATGCAGATGCTGTGGATGCGTGATTCTCGTTCAGACGAGACCTACGGAGACGCAGTTCTGGGCGGACGCGCGGGGCTGTTCAGAATCGAAGGAGACGATTCCCTGGCGGAACAGTTTCAGCTTGACCTTGATGGGGCTGTTCTTGCCCGCATCCTGCCGAATGCTGAGAGTACAGCGCTCAAAGGATCAGACTACCTCGTGGCTGTGTGGGGGACCTGGAAGTCGGGGCCGCTGGCATTTCGGACCGGGTACAGACATCTCAGCAGTCATCTGGGCGACGAATTCATGCTTCTGAATCCGAGCTACCCGCGAAGGAATTATGTGCGAGATTCCCTGCTGGTTGCGCTCAGTTACCGACCGGACGAGCAGTGGAGGGTCTACGGCGAATATGGCTATGCCCCTGGTGTGGGCGGGGGGGCACTTCCCAACGAATGCCAGTTTGGAGGCGAGTGGACCGGAGCACGCAGACCACGGGAATATGGCGCGCCCTTTTCTGCGATCAACGTGCAGTTTCGAGAAGAACAGCACGGGAATGCGGGCGTCAACGTCAGTGCCGGATGGGGCTGGCGGGCAGATGAAAACGGTCGGCACCTGCGAGTGGGCTTGAATTACTACAACGGTCCCTCTTTGCAGTATTCATTCGTCGATACGGACGAACGGCTGATCGGCGGCGGCATCTGGCTGGATTTCTGATGTCTCAGAGCAGTCTGTCTGCTCAGTCGACCCCCTCGAACCGGAATCTGAGTCGATTCGGGGCAGGCTCTCTCAACGGCATGCGGAGTCGTCCGGTACGAAAAAAGCCCTTCCGAAATGCTTCGGAAGGGCCTGCGCTGCTGTGTGGTGCGTTAACAATTCTGCATCATACTTTATCGGCGAGCGGGCAGATGTACGGAGCCCGATATTCGCGAGTCAGCAGGGCGTTTGCTGCATCGTTGTTGGTGAAGACTTCCTTTTCCGGATCGAAGTCCAGCCGGGCTCCCAGCGACATCATCTCAGTATCTGGATCAACGCCGCTCTTCTGCAGGTGCCTGACCGTTCGCTGCAGCGTCGCCTCATTGTCGTCGAGGGATGGAATCTTTGCCAGTTCCGCAGAAATGTCTGCAACCGTGAGCAGATTCTTCTCTGCCAGGTAGTACGAGATATTTCCGAGGTGGCTGATCCCTGCGGACAGGTGGCCTTCCCGCACATCCGCATTGAGGTCCTCAACCTTTCGTGATTCACAGGCAGAGACAAAGTTCATGAAGTGCTCGCCGCCGCCCTTGAATTCCCTGACCACATTCATGTCCTTGTCGTAGACATAGCAGTGGCTGTAGGAATCCTGTACGACATAGCCTTCAGTACCATAGAAAACCACGCCGATCTTGTTGCCGCTTGTGCTGTTGAAAAGTTTGTTGAGTTCTTCGTCAGCACTGTCCGCAACATCCAGTCCGCGGGTTTCAAAGACGATGCACTTGTCACCATAGTCGTAGATCGAGACTTCAGTGTTGGCGGTGTCTCCAGCGTCGACATAGGAGTCATCGTTGCGTTCTGCACGATAACCAAGACGACCACCATAAGAGATGATGCGCGACGGGTGGGTGTCGATCCCCAGACCCCAGCGAGCGATATCAGTCTGGTGCGGCCCCTGATTGCCAAGGTCGCCGTTGCCGTAATGTCGCTGCCAGTGCCAGTCATAGTGGAACCGGGATCGAGTCAGTCGCGGGTCGGTGTAAGATGCCGGACCGCTCCAGAGGTCAAAGTTGACGGTGGATGGAATTTCATAATTCCCCAAAGCCCCGATGCTCTTGCGGCGCTTGTAGCACAGGCCACGGGCAAATCTGACTTCGCCGATCCCGCCGGAACGAATGAATGCAACCGCATCGATGATTGCCTGACTGGAGCGACACTGAGTCCCTACCTGACACATCCGTCCGTATTTTCTTGCGGCAGCAATCAGAGCGGTGCCTTCATAGACATTGTGACAGACCGGTTTTTCAACATACGCATCCTTACCGGCCTGCATGGCCCAGATGCCGGTGAGTGCATGCCAGTGATTTGGCGTCGCGGTGCTGACAATGTCAATGTCCTTGCTGTCAAAGGCCTGACGCATGTCAGCGACCGGAGTTGGTCGTGTGCCCTGTTTCTTTTCAATGTCATCACACCGTTGATTGGCAACGGCTTCATCAACGTCCACGATCACTCGGATTTCTACTCGGTCATCCCGAAGAAACTCCTGAATGTGGCTGCCACCGCGGCCGTTCACCCCGACCACAGCAACTCCCATCTTGTCATTGGCAGAGACGCCCGCCCTGCCGATTGCAGGGGCGAATGCCAGTGCTGCACCGGCAGATGATGTCTTCAGGAAGCGTCTTCGATTGAGTGAACTCATGGCAGGATCTCCAGCGGGACTCTGTAAATGGGCTGTTGGCGATGAGCCCGGAGTCGTGTAACCGGGCCTCAGCAGAGGAATGGAACAGAATTTGGGCGTGAGTTTCAAGCCAAGGCCGTGATCGTGGCCCAGCTGCTACCCTGGTCGGAGGCGATCGGCAGCGAAGCAGGACCTGTCGCACGCCTGACTCCGACGTTACGTTACGGTGTGCAGGAGCGATCAATGGGCATCCCGGGATGCAGTCGGGACAGCGGATGCGACTGCTTCAGGCCTGAGATTCGGAGCCGGGATGATTGGTGTCGTGCGTCGTGCAACGCCAGAGATAGTTTCCGGCAGGACGCCACGTTTCTGCCCCGCGGGAGCAGTACAGCCACTGCCGAACGGGCAGCCAGTGCCGGCGTTCCCAGCATGAATGACGCAAAAAAAAACGACAGGCATGGCCGCGCTGGACAATGTCTGTCGTTCTGATCAGCTGCAGTGCAAAGATTGGGCGTCAGCCGAGCAGGTCCCTGACGCAGTCTCGTTCTTCCCGCAGTTCGCTGACAGTAATGTCGATCTTTTCCTGAGCAAACTCGGTTTGCTCAAAGCCGGGAACCACAGAGACTCTGCTTCCATCACTGACCAGCGGAAGTCCTACGATCAGGTCCTGGTCGATGCCATAGCTGCCGTCGCTGCAGATTGCTGCGCTGAAGCAGGTTCCGGCCGGTGTTGGGCGGATGATTCCCTTGACGGTATCGAGCAGTGCATTGGCAGCAGATGCTGCGGAAGAGGCTCCGCGTGCCGCGATTACCGCAGCACCGCGTTTCTGCACAGTTGTGATGAATTCGCCCTGCAACCACTCGTGATCCGTAATGACATCGGTTACCGGCTGACCGTTGATCTTCGCGTTGTAGAAGTCGGGATACTGCGTTGCGGAGTGATTTCCCCAGATTGCGAGATTACTGACGGCTGCGGATTCAACGCCAGCCTTACTGGCAAGCTGCGACACTGCACGGTTCTGATCGAGCATCGTCATGGCATAAAAGCGGTCGGCAGGAACGCCATGGGCATTCTTCATGGCGATCAGGCAGTTGGTGTTGCAGGGGTTGCCGACGACAACGACCCGAACGTCCGGAGCAGCAGCGTTGGCAATTGCCCGGCCCGTGCTGGTGAAGATCGGGCCATTCACCCGAATCAGGTCGCCACGTTCCATGCCCTTTCCTCGGGGCACACTGCCGACGCAGAGCACCCAGTTGCAGTCACGGAAACCATCTTCGAGGTGGTCGCTGTCTGCTTTTACGACGCCGGCCAGTGCGGGAAAGGCACAGTCGTCAAGTTCCATGTGCACGCCATCCAGTGCGGCAAGGACAGGAGGAACTTCCACGAGGTGAAGTATCACCGGCTGATCCGGTCCAAATACTTCGCCAGATGCAATGCGGAAGATGAGCGAGTACCCGATTTGACCGGCAGCGCCGGTGACAGCCACGCGAATGGGTGCTTTCATGATTCGGACAGAACCTTTTTCATTAAGGGAATTCGGAAGCCAGTTTCCTGCTGCCACGGGAGTCAGTTCTGGCCAGATGCAGTTCACGGCAGATACAGCACCGAAGCGAGCCAGTCCAGCCCCGGTTGGACAGGCGAATCTTCAAGAGCAATGACGGCTGCAAGCCGCGGAAAACAGAATTGTTGGACACGTGATTTAAGGATCGACCGTCCGGAATTGCAAAACCGCTGCCTGAAATGTCGCCAGAAATGCTGGTGTTGAGAATTTCGAGGTGTCTGCAGGGAAGATCAGCAATCTGCCGTCAGTTGACTCATCTGGCGGCCGACAATTCCCATGTATGGAATGGCTGGCTTTCCAGCCGATCATGCTGATCAACCGACCGGGGAATCGATAGACTTCGCACATCGAGGCGGACCGAGCCGCGGCATTGAAGTCTTCGCCGGGGCGGATAGCGCCGGAGCAGCTTTCAGGTCTGGATATCCCCGACGGTTGTGGATATCCCCGACTGTCAAGCTGTTCGGTTCGGCCATGGGGCAGTGCAGCCGTGCTGTGCAGTGCAGCCGTGCTGTCAGCCGTGCTGTCTCAGCCACGCAGTGACCGCCGTTATTGTGAGATTCATCGCGAAATGGACCCAGTCACTTTGCGACCTGTGGTGATTTCCCTGTGGTGATTTCCCTGTGGCAGGACAATCGAGTGTTAAGTGCTGAGTGCTGAGTGCTGAGTGCTGAGTGTTGCTGAGCAGCGGTTGCGACAGAGAGATTCTCACGGTCAGAGATTCTTAGGTTTACGGAACTGCTCTGATTCTTGGCCAGCGCGGCTCAGCGGTGCGATCAAATACGGTCAAATTCTTTTCTGTTCACTTTTCTGTTCACTTTTCTGTTCACTTTTCTGTTCAGGAGTCACTTTCTTGATGTCTTCACTGATTGCTTCCGTCAATGCTCGTGAAATCCTCGACAGTCGTGGCAACCCTACGGTTGAAGTAGAGGTTGAACTTGAGGATGGCTCCCTCGGACGTGCGGCTGTCCCAAGCGGTGCAAGTACTGGTGCACATGAGGCCTGCGAGCTGCGGGATTCCGAAAACACCTCCCGCTATCTCGGTAAGGGGGTTCAGAAAGCCGTTCAGAATGTGAATGAAACACTGTCGGACGTGCTGGTCGACATGAATGCACTCGACCAGGCGGATATCGACGAAGTGATGCTGGAGGCAGACGGGACGCCGAACAAGGCGAATCTTGGTGCAAATGCGATTCTCGCCTGTTCACTGGCGACCGCACACGCTGCGGCTGCTCATTGTCAGTTGCCGCTCTATCGCTACCTTGGTGGCGTTGGTGCAAATCGCCTTCCCGCCCCGATGATGAACATCATCAATGGCGGCGAGCACGCCAATAATGGTCTGGATATCCAGGAATTCATGGTGATGCCACTCGGATTCCACACCTTTGGTGAGGCATTGCGAGCTGGTGTGGAAATCTTCCATCATCTGAAGAAGGTCCTGGCTGCTCGAGGGCTGAGTACCGCAGTGGGAGATGAAGGCGGCTTTGCTCCGGATCTCAAGTCCAACGAAGAAGGGCTCGAGGTCATCATGGAAGCGATCGAAAAGTCAGGTTACCAGGCCGGTGACCAGATCAGGATTGCCATGGACTGTGCAGCAACGGAGTTCTTCAACGCTGAAACAGGTCAGTACACGATTGACGGCGGTACGCTGGACAGCGATGGGATGGTGGACCTGCTGGGACGATGGGCTGAAAAATACCCAATCTGCTCGATTGAAGACGGGTGTTCGGAAGATGACTGGGACGGCTGGAAGAAGCTGACGGACAGACTGGGCAGCCGAATTCAGCTGGTGGGTGACGACCTGTTTGTCACCAACACCAGTCGGCTGACCGAAGGCATTGAAAAGGGCGTCGGTAACAGCATTCTGGTGAAGGTGAATCAGATTGGTACTCTGACAGAGACTATCCAGGCTGTACAACTGGCCTACCAGAACGGTTACACTGCGGTAATGAGCCATCGATCCGGCGAAACGGAAGACACGACCATCGCTGACCTTGCAGTGGCACTGCGTACCGGACAGATCAAGACCGGTTCAGCAAGTCGTACGGACCGAATCTGCAAGTACAACCAGTTGCTGCGAATTGAAGAGATGCTTGGGGATACTGCTGTTTACGGCGGTACGATTCGCTGAGCATCTGAGACCATCAGCCAGCATCGGAATGTGTTCAATGGACGAACTTTCCGACAGCACTCCCGAACCGACCGAGGGGCAGCAGTCTGCAGCTCCGCCGGTCGGTTTGCTTTTTGGGATGTTCACATTCTGGGCCGCTCTGCTGCTGGCTGCGGCGGTCTATGCAGTGGTCGCATTATCGCCAGGGCTGCTGCAATGGTTTCAGTTGCGGGAGCAGTACCATCAGAATGCTTCTCAGCTTCTGCAACTTGAGCAGGATGTCAGCCAGCTTGAACGCATCCGGGATTCCCTGGAGCAGGATCCCGGCTTCCGCGAACAGCAGTCCGAGTCCGGTTCAACACTCGATCGTGAATTGCAGCGAATTGGCGGTGAACAGTCGGGGTTTCGCAGTGCACACGGTACCAGTGCGGAAGCGAGGCAGGTGTTTGGCCCGGGGGGGGCGGAACTGCTGCAGGCGGTCGGCCGGGACGATGGATTGCGGCGCTGGTTGCTCTGGGCAGCTGCATTGATTGTGTTGCTGGCCTTTACGTTCCTGAATCCTGCGGGAGGATCGGTCCTGCTGCACGTGCTGCGCAGCCCTGCGAAAATGATGCAGAGTTTCTCGCGGAGATATGCCGGAGCTTCCCGCAGGCAGACAGGCGGGGTGGAACTGCCTGCTGAGAATCCATCCGAACCGGTGGCTCCGCAGCTGAAAATCTACAAAGATGAGATGCCTGCAGATGAGAACTGAAACAGATGCAGTCTGCTGTGCATGCGGCAGCTGATGATCCGCAGCTGGTTGACAGCAGCATCATTCAGCAGAGACGGACTGCGGTCTGAGAAATCTGTATTCGGTGAGTAATGGTCGATGATCGGATCCGAAATCAGCCAGCGTCCTGCGTGACACACAGTCCAGTTCGTGGCTGAAGAACGCGTGGTCGATGACCAGTCCGCAACCTGGCAGCCGCAGAAGATTGCAGGTGGCATTCAGATTGCCGCGGTGGAGTGAATCTCGCAGCGCCAGCTGACTCAGGAACTGGCTGTAAGCAGAAACCCACGGGGTGCAATTCAGATCACCCACAAGGATCGCCGGGATCTCCGGCTGTGTCTGACGAGCGGTTGTCAGACGTGTCACCAGCGTCTGCAGGCTCTCGTTCCGTATACGCAGGAACCGTGAACTGAGCGGAGGCAGCAGATGTGCGAGAAGGATTCGCACTTTTCCACGTGGAGTCTGCAGAACAGCATTTACAACGGGGATTTCGTCGGGATTCTCGGGGAACGGCTCGTGGTCAATAATGGGGTAGCGTGAAACAACACCGATCCCAAAGTGAGCAGACGCACAAAAGCAGTGCAGACGATGCGGATGAGAACTGCCGAACTGCCGTTCCAGCGAGCTCCACATGGCAGGGTTCAGTTCGAGGACACCAATCACATCGGGCAGTTGCTGCGGCAGGACCGGAATCAGGGTCTCAGCGGACCGGTTGCTGACATGAACATTGACGCTGCAGATGGACAGATCGTGCTGAGCTGAAGGCTCTGTCCGTATCGGGTTGTAAAACAGAACCGCCATGCACAGGCTGTGGATGGGCAACTGCATCAACAGCAGGGTCAGCAGCCGAAACCTGCGCAGCACCAGCGCGACCGCAGCGAGCAGCAGAATCCCGAAGCAAAGCTGTGGACGCAGGCTGCCGGTCCACTCAGTCAGCAGCGGATAGAGCGGCACAAAGGATATTGTGGTCAGAAGCAGCGAAACGACAACTGCGAGTCTGAGAATTCGCAGGTGCAGAGCTTGTCGTTGCGGGAGGTCTGCGGTCTGAGTCACAGCGGGCTCCACAGTTTCTTGCAGATCGGGCAGACGCTGGCGTCAGAATGGTCAGGAGTTCTGCGGACCAAAGCGTCGGACGGATCGCTGTTCGCGTTTCTTTTGCCGGAAGGCCTCAAATCCTTCGACCACGTATTGCGGGAGCACGTCGTTGATTCGTTTTTCGATATTTGTGAGCTCACCTCCCTGAGCCACAGTCACGAAGGTTACGGCGCGGCCATTTTCATCGGATGAAAGTCGTCCTGTTCGTCCGACGCGATGTACGTAATCATCGCAGTATTCAGGGATATCGTAGTTGATGATGTGAGAGATCCCGCTGATATCGATCCCTCGTCCGACCACATCCGTGGCAATCAGCAGCCGCAGCTGCCCTGAACGCAGGCTGCGAATCACTCGGTCTCGTTTGCGCTGGGGAAGATCCCCATGCATGCAGGCAACTCGGTCAGACTTGAGACGTCGAGAAAACACCTCAAACAGTTTGTCTGCGCCACGCTTGGTACGCGTGAAGACAATTACCTGTCGAGGTTTCTCGAGGGCCAGAATCCGCAGCAGCAAAGGCAGCTTCCGGTCTTCGTCGACAGTCACATAGAACTGCTCAATTGTTTCCACCATCACTCGATCTTCAGACAGATCGACAGAGGCTGGTGATTCCATATAGCGATTGGCCAGCCGCACGACTTCCGGCGCCATGGTAGCGGACAGAAGCAAAGTCTGACGATCCTTCGGGCAGGCCCGCAGAATGCGTTCGATGTCGGGGCGGAAACCGATATCGAGCATGCGGTCGGCTTCATCCAGAACTACGATTTCAAGATCGTCGAAACGCAGGTGTCCGCGTTTCATGAGATCCTGTACTCGTCCCGGAGTACCAATCACGATCTGGGCGCCAGCCTGCAGGTCATCAATCTGCTGACCCATGGGGCGACCGCCAACGCACAGTGCAAAGCGAATTCTGCTGTCGCCTGCAAGTCGACGCGACTCGGCATGCACCTGTTCGCTGAGTTCACGTGTGGGAGCCAGCACAAGTACCTGTACCACCCGGTCTGCGGAGTCGACAAGTTCCAGTGAAGGCAGCATGAATGCCGCTGTCTTTCCGGTGCCAGTGCGGGCCTGACCAATGCAGTCCTTCCCGGTCAGGGCAACAGGGATGAATTCTCTCTGGATCGGACTGGGCGACTCATAGCCAATTTCGGCGAGGCGACGCAGCGTGCGTTTCTGGAGACCAAGATCCTGGAATGACTTTGAGGATTCCACGTATCATATGGATGAATAACAATATGCTCTTCTCTTGGCATATCATCATCAC
>JALQUR010000522.1 GCA_023260695.1 Planctomycetaceae bacterium | reverse complement strand
AATCGTTTTCGGGGACGATTTTGCTGTGGTCCACCTGTTCATCTTTCACGAAATCTGCGATCGCGCTGCGGTTCAGGTTCTGCGGATCCCTCAGATTGGAATCTACAGGTGTTTCCTGACAGAGAGTATCCTCGGAGTTCCGGGCTAAGTAGCATTCTATAGGAACGAAACCCCGGAAATACCGTCCTCAGGAAGGAATTCAGTCGCGGCTGCTTTTCTACCAGGAATTCCCGGAATCTCCAGCGATCTGGCAATGTTTCGGCTGTTACGGACGATTTTGTCTCGCCGGAATTCGCTGGCTGAACAGTCCGGTCTGTATAACTGCTCGCCCGATTCGCTCAGATTCAGGGAACTGTCAGGTCGGACGGGTCCTGGCTGCAGTTCATCGTCTATGCTATGCCTGCAATCCCTGTCGGGTCGGACCAGAGTACAAAGCAGATGGAGCCCTTCCGGGTCGTCTATGATTCTCTCAGGAAATTCGCTCGGAGTGAGATTCCTGCTGTTTATCGATTGTGTTCTTTCCTGACGGCAAGTTGCTGGCAGGCACACACTGACCTTGATTCTGTTGTTCATCACGCAAGAAAAAAGACTGAAACCAAATGTCCTCACTTCAGCAAGCTGATTCGGAAATCTGGAATGCCCTGCAGCAGGAGCGAGTGCGGCAGGTCGAAGGTCTGGAATTGATCGCGTCGGAGAACTACACGAGCGCTGCGGTCATGGAAGCGGCCGGCACCGTCCTTACCAACAAATACGCGGAAGGTTATCCCGGGCGTCGCTATTACGGTGGCTGCGAAAATGTTGATGTGATCGAGGACATTGCTCGGAATCGAGCAAAGCAGCTGTTCGGGGCGGAGCATGCGAACGTTCAGCCGCACGCCGGTTCACAGGCGAACATGGCAGTATTCATGTCGGTCCTGCAGCCAGGTGACACCATTCTGGCAATGGACCTCGCTCACGGTGGCCACCTGACTCATGGAATGCATCTGAATTTCAGTGGGAAACTGTACGAGACCGTTCACTACGGCGTCCGTGAAGATGACCATCGGATCGACTTTGATCAGGTGGCGAAGCTGGCTGCGGAACGCAGGCCAAAGCTGATTGTCGCCGGGGCAAGTGCCTATCCTCGTGAAATCGACCACGCGAAGTTTGCGGAGATCGCAAAATCAGTGGGGGCCATGCTGATGGTGGACATGGCTCACTATTCCGGGCTTGTGGCCGCAGGAATTCACAACAGCCCCGTACCGGTCGCCGACTTTGTCACCTCCACATCTCACAAGACTCTGCGCGGCCCGCGGTCCGGGTTTGTACTTTGCAGGAGCGAGCATGCTGCTGCCGTTGACCGTTCAGTGTTCCCGGGGATTCAGGGCGGACCGCTGATGCACGTTGTTGCAGCAAAGGCTGTCTGCTTCGGCGAAGCGCTGGAACCCGGCTTTCGTCAGTATGGAGAACAGATTGTTGCCAACGCACGCACTCTCGCAGAAACACTGCTCAGTGGTGGCCTGCGACTCGTCTCGGGCGGAACCGACAATCATTTGATGATGTGCGATGTCACAACGGCAGGACTTTCGGGAAAAGTTGCCGAGCATGCACTTGATGCAGCCGGAATCACAGTCAACAAGAACATGATTCCCTACGACCAGCGGAAACCAATGGATCCCAGTGGCATTCGGATTGGTACCGCGGCGCTCACCACTCGCGGTATGAAGCAGGATGAAATGAAACAGGTTGGTCAATGGATCCTGTCGGTGCTGCAGAAACACGAAGATGCAGCGGCGCTGCAGGCAATTCGCCAGGAAATAGGTCAGTTCGCCAGACACTTTCCGGTACCCGGAATCGACTGAGCTGAATTACAGGCGGAACCAGATGCTCTGAAGAGACACGGCATGCCAGAAAACTGGCGTGCCGTGTTTTTTTGTCGTGAACGTGGGACGACGTCGGCTACTGCGATCGCATGCCACATTGCAATTGCAGCAGAATCGTCCCTGAGCCCCGCATCAGCCCCTGCAACCGCTCGATCGGCAATATCGTACGGATTCTTCCTGAACAGAAGTTCTGGCTTGCTGAAATGCAGCCGGGTCTGGCCTGCAGAAAGGACTGCCGAAAACTGCAGGTGTGTTTTGATGCAGGCCTGCAATGCCGGAGATGATCGCAGCTTGCCCGGATAGGTATGTGCCAGCGGCGGGTGGTGTTTCCATTGCTTCGCATTCAGCTGACGCTGTTCTACCCGGAGATTCGCAGTTTTCTGCCAGCAGACTTTACTGCTGCATGCCAGGAGTGCACACTGCACACGTGGGGCCGCCGCAGGCTGAGTTCTGAGAATGTCTGAACGGAATCACAGAAGCACCCTGATCAGTTAGTCTGCGGCAGGGGCTGCGTGCCATTGGGAGGGCATCAGGTCGCCAGTTCATCCCGGTGACAGTTCATCCCGGTGACAGTTCATCCCGCGGGCAAGTCAGCGTCAACCGCTGGCAGCGTGAGCAACTGATCAGCGTGAGCAACTGATCAGCGTGCGGCTATCTGTCAGAGATCAGGATAGCGATGAGAATAGCCCCTTGTGCTGAAAGGAGGGGACTGGTTGGTTGTCCGCTACCGAAGCCTGCAAACACGGCAGCATCGAAGTCAACCAGCCCCCTCCCTTCGGCACAAGACCTGGGCATCTATCAAAGCAGTTCGCTGCTTCGGCAGGTTTTTTGTTGAGGCATTGTTGTTACAGATAACGATCGCAGAAAACGAGGCTCATCAGGGTGAGCCCCGAATCACTCTGTACGGTTCTGTAATCCAGCGTTCTGTTACCCGTAATCAGTTTTCTGTCCTGATGCGCCGTCCAGGTTCGCTGGTGGCGGTTGAAAACTTTCCAGATGGCAAGGATCTGCGGAGCAGATACCAACGTTGGAAAACCAACAATTCAGAACTGGTCCACATCAGTAACAGAACAGCGTTCCAGAACAGGTTTCCAGAATTCTCTGCACGCTGAGATCTTTTTGCACGGGCATGTAGTGCCGCATGGTGTTCCACAGCATGTGAGAGGATTCGACCTGCAGGAGTTGAACCCAGCGACTGCGGAGGGGATTCGCAGATTCCGCGAAGAAATCTATTTCAGAGAGTATTCGGCGAAATTTTCAGGAACTACTGAACATAGAAACATTGCTGAGTGCGTTTCTGATTGCCTGATGTGGCAATTCTGCCGATTTGTGTCAGTGTAGAAGTCAGGCATTGATACAACAAAAAAAGCCTGACCTCCCCAGAGAGAAGCCAGGCTTTCGAATCAACGCAGAGAATCGAAGGTTCAGAGAACCTTTGTTGTTCCAGGCATCGGCACCGGATACGTCAGATCCTCGTTCGGAAGAATTGGAGGAGTATCACTGAAGCTGGTGAACTGATCCACCGGAGAGATGCACAGTTCAGAATTGAGTGCATCATTCCAGCTGATCTCCTTGCCGGAATAGGTTGCCATACGCCCCAGCACTGATGTCATACTGCTGTAAGCACCATACTCAGCTTCGTTCGGCCGTTCACCACGTCGAATTGCTGCAAACAGGTCATGGTGTTCCTGCTGATGGCCGTCATGCAGTTTGCGGCGGGTACCGTCTGCATCAGCTCGTTCATATTCCCAGACCAGATTGCCCTTCGTGTCGAAGATCCGACCATCGGCAAGATCACACCAGCCGTTGGAACCGTGGGCAAACTCAGAGACCTGATTCCAGCAGTTGCCGATATGTCGGCACTGGCTGAGCAACACTGAGCGATCACCGTCGTTCTCGTAGGTGAATTCCACAAAGTGATGGTCGTAGATCTCGCCGTATTCCTTTCCTGTACGAACCTGTCGACCACCCTGTCCCTGGGCAGAGACCGGGTAGCCTTTCATGAGCCAGTTGATGACGTCGAGGTTGTGAATGTGCTGTTCGGTAATATGGTCTCCGCAGAGCCAGTTGAAGTAGTACCAGTTGCGCATCTGGTATTCCATTTCGGTCTGCTGTTCCTGTCGCGGACGAACCCAGACACCAGCACCATTCCAGTAAGCTCGAGTGGCCACGATCCGACCAATGGCACCATCCCACAGTCGTTTGATGGTTTCGATATAGATCGGTTCATGGTGACGCTGCAGACCGACTGCGACCGCCAGGTTTTTTGACTTTGCAACGTCGTTGGCATCGATTACGCGACGGACGCCGCATGCATCAACAGCCACTGGCTTTTCCATGAACACATGCTTGCCCGCATTGACGGCGGCCTCAAAGTGCAACGGACGGAACCCCGGTGGTGTTGCCAGAATCACCAGGTCAATGTCCGACTCGAGTACCTTCTGGTAGGCATCAAATCCAACGAACTGGCGATCTTCAGGTACGTCGACCTTGTCCTTGTGGGCGCGATTGAGCGTATTCAGGGCGCTGTCGAGGTTATCGCCGAACGCATCTGCCATGGCTACCAGTCGTGTCGGTCCTTCCGTGTTCATGGCCTGAGCTGCTGCACCGCGGCCGCGGCCGCCACATCCAATCAGCCCGATACGAATTGTTTCATCATTGCTGACGTGAGCGGCTTTGACGGGGCTGAGCCCCGCCAGCAGAGCGGCACCAGCGGCAGCCGTTGCAGATCCCTGCAGAAATCCTCTGCGACCGGAGGTGGGAACCGTTGACATCTGTTTACTCCCATTCGGGTTGAGTAATCGAGTAAATGCGAGGCACTTCGCAGCTGTAACTACCCGCGAAACCTGCAGACTCAGGTTCGACTCAGACAGCCCGCAGAAATCAGGGATTTCGTGTGGAACTGAGTCGAATGGACAGAACACGGCCGGGCAGGATGACTACCGACCGACGAACACCAAATGCTACGCAGAGAAACTCGTTTCCGCAAATCAGTTGCCTGTTTGATCTGGTTGCTGGCCGGCTCAGATTCGCTTTTCTGCGTTCGGGCCGCTGAATTTCTGATGCAGTCGCTGCATTCCACGCAGCCACCCGGAATAATCCGAGGCTTTCCTGCGAAAGAATTCGAGCACGTCCGGATGTGGAAGAATGAGGAATTCCTCGGCTTCAATGCCATCCACAACTGCGACCGCTGCAGCCTCCGCTGTGATCGACTGCAGATAAAGAAAGCGATGCACTGGATCGCTTTCATCCAGCATGTCCGTCTCAACACCCAGCGGGCACACACACGCCACCTGAATTCCGCTTCGCCCGTACTGAACGGAGAGCCACTCCGCAAACGCAAGATCTGCGTGCTTGGTGACGGAGTATGGAGCGGAGCCAATTTCAGTCAGCAGTCCGGCCGCTGAAGCTGTATGTACCAGACACCCGGATCCTTGCTCCAGCATATGTGGCACGACTGCACGAGCTGCATACACCCGAGACATGACATTGATCTCCCAGATGCGTTGCCACTGTTCGTTGGTGCAGTCGAGTCCCCCTTTTGCGGTGACGCCAGCATTGGAAATCAAGATGTCGATGGTGCCCTGCGCAGCCAGTGTTGCAGCGATCAGTCCCTGCACGTCGGACTCCGATGCGACATCACAACAGACACCCGTTGCGGCTGGCCCAAGTTCGGTGGCAACTCTGCTGATCCTGTCACCATCGATGTCAGCGAGCACAACGTGCCTGGCTCCCCGTGCAAGACAGACACCGCCGAGCGATTTGCCAATCCCCGCTGCTGCACCGGTGACCACGACGATCCTGTCCCTGATCTGCATGTTGCTCGACTTCCTGCCTTACCGGTCATGGATTCGGACCGGGACATGGACCGTTTCAGGTCCAGCGGGTCTGTCAGTGACTGCAGCCACCTTTTAATTCTGCAGTGACGGTCTTGCTGTTGCGACCGCCTGACTCATTCCTGCAGCAAAGCTTCGTGCTGCTTCGGCTGCTGCTGCGGGCGACGAAGCTTCTGCAAGCTGACGCACAATGGCAGAACCCACGATGACTCCATCTGCGACACCAGCGAGAGCAGCAACCTGATCCGGGCCACTGATGCCAAATCCGACGGCCAGGGGCAGACTCGATGCCGCGCGCAATGACTTCAACTGAGCGGAGAGTTCTTCCGGCAGTTCTGTACGAGCACCGGTGGTTCCGGCCACCGAAATGCAGTACAGGAATCCGCTGGATGCAGTCAGGATCTGTTCCGTTCGCCGCTCCGTTGTCGTGGGGGCGATCAGCTGAACGAGATCGATTCCTGCAGCCTGCGCCATTTCGGCCGTTTCAGCAGCCTCGTCTGCCGGCAAATCGGGAATGATCAGTCCACTGAAGCCGGCGTCAGCTGCATCGCGGATGAAGTTACTGACTCCATGACGAAACATGATTGCAAACGAGACCATGGCCATCACTGGCGGCAATCCTGCATCCTTCAGTCCGGTCATCAGATCCATGATCTGCCGTACGGTAATTCCGTTTTCAAGAGCTCTCGTGTAGGAAGCCTGAATGACCGGACCGTCAGCGATCGGGTCGCTGTAGGGAAAGCCCAGTTCGATCAGATCCGCGCCGCCGTCGCGAAGTCCCAGCAGAACTTCCCGTGTGGTTTCTGTGTCCGGATCACCAGCTGTGATGAAAGGCATGAACGCCATTCGTTCGGCTGCAACTGTCTGCTGAAAAACCTGAGCAACGCGGGTCATCGGAATCCTGGCTGAGGCTGAGATTATCTGGAGGAGGCGGACCGCTGAAAACAGGAGCGAAGACGGTCATGGCCGAAATGAGGGTTTCTGCTGTTTCTGAGGGAGCAGATTAGCGTCTGTCCGGAGCGACGCCAACCGGGTTCGGGCTGTGGAACAGCGGGGATTCCCGGAGACGGCGTTTTGCGAGTGAGATTCCTGTCGGAGCCTGCAGTAATCGCCGGTTTTCCGGGAAGTTCCAGCGGTAATGCAGACTTCATCAGGATCCAGTCCGGCACAAAGTCAGGGTCATCTGTCCTGTCATCGTACCAGTCATTAGACTTCAGGGAGTCGTATTCGTCAGAACTGCCGACGAGCAGTTCTGTCTGTCGGCAGTTTCCAGGCGATTGATGTATGAGTTTCGTGCAGGTTTTGAGTCATCAGGTTCGGGCGGGGTTTCTTCCCACAGCGGCTCGTCGTTCGCGCTGGCGCGCCATGGCTCGCGAGGTCATGGACCGAAGCAGGGAGTTCAATTCTCTTTCCGAATCAGAACTGCTGGCGATGGGGCGCAAGGTTCGCTGGGAATGCCGAGCCGGCAAGCCGCTCGACAAACTGCTCGTTGAAGCCTACGCGCTGGTCCGCGAGTCGGCTCGTCGCGTTCTTGGATATCAGCATTTCGAAGTGCAGGTCATGGGCGCGATCGCGATGTTCGAAGGGCACATCGCCGAAATGCAGACCGGGGAAGGGAAAACGCTGACAGCCACCATGCCATCGTTCCTGCGGGCACTCAGCGGTCGAGGCTGCCACGTCGTGACGGTCAATGACTATCTTGCTTCACGTGACGCCGAGGTTATGGGCCCGGTGCACAGCGCGCTGGGGCTCACGGTGGGCCGTGTGCTGGAGAACATGGAACCCGATGAGCGTCGTCAGGAATATGCCGCAGACATCACCTATGGAACGTCGAAGGAGATGGGATTCGACTTCCTGCGAGATCGTCTGCGGATGGGTGCAGCTCAGGATGAAGGCGAGATTCGCGTTCGCAAGTTTCTGCGTCGGCCCGATGGCAACGAAGCGCCCGTGCAGCGTGGTCACCACTTTGCCCTGATCGACGAAGCTGACAGTATTCTGATTGACGAGGCAAGAACTCCGCTGATCATCGGTCTGACACAGCCCAATGACCCGGCGACCGTGAATCTGTTTCGCTGGAGCAACCGCATTACCCGACGGCTGGAATCGGGACGAGATTATGTTTACGAGCCGGAACGCAGAAACGCCTGGCTGACCGATGATGGCTGCCGCCGTGTTGTACTGATGTCCAAACCGACTTTGCTGAGTTCTGTGGATACGGAGCGGATCTACACCCAGGTGGAAAAGGCACTCACCGCTGCGCACGCCTTTGAGCGAGATCGCGATTATGTGATCGTCGACAACAAGGTTGTGATCGTGGATGAAGGGACCGGTCGAGTCATGGACGGTCGTAAGTGGCAGGATGGTCTGCATCAGGCCATAGAAGCGAAGGAACTGGTGCCAATCACAGCGGCGACCGGTGAGGCTGCTCGAATTACCGTGCAGAGTTTCTTCCGGCAGTACTCACATCTTGCCGGCATGACAGGAACGGCAACTCAGGCCGCCGGGGAGCTGCGGAAAACATACCGACTCAAGGTTACGCGAATTCCCACAAATCGCCCCTGCATCCGACGTGGCATGACCACCCGCATCTTCCGTACTCAGGAGGCGAAGCAGCAGGCGATTGTGTCACAGATCGATGATCTGGCAGCACAGGGGCGCGCCATACTTGTGGGCACCCCGTCAGTTGAGGCGTCGGAGTCGTTGTCTGCAGCCCTCGCTTTACGCCGCATCGACCATCAGGTGCTCAATGCTCGCCACCATGAACAGGAAGCCGAGATTATCAGTCGAGCGGGCCAGGCAGGTCGGGTGACCATTGCAACCAACATGGCCGGTCGCGGCACAGATATCCTGCTGGATGAAGATGTGCGTCATGCCGGCGGGCTGCACGTGATCGCCACGGAGATGCACAGCGCTCAGAGAATCGACCGGCAGCTGGTCGGACGATCCGCCCGACAGGGGGATCCGGGTTCGTTCCAGTTCTTTCTGTCGCTGGAAGATGAACTGCTCCGCAGCCGCGAGCGAAAGGAAGTGGAACGACGGCAGAAGCTGGCGCTCTCCGATCGCAGTGGCGAGCTGCCTCGTACCGCTGTCCGCTACTTTCGCAAGGTACAGAGATTTCTTGAGAAGACGCACCGGAAACAGCGCAAGCATCTGCTGAAGCAGGAACGACATCGACTGGAACAGTACGAGAATATGGGGCTGGATCCATATCTTGAACTGACGGATGCCTGAAAGGTTGCAGCCGGAGTACAGGACTCAGTATTCCCGGCGCTGACGCGAACTGGGAATCTGCATCTGCTTGCGATACTTGGTGATCGTGCGTCGTGCGAGCGGAATACCCTGGCCTGCCAGTGCCTCAACCAGGTCATCATCACTGAGCGGGCGGCGTTTGTTTTCTCCGTCGATCAGTTCCTGCAGCCGAATGCGAATGGTGTCCCAGGCCACATCCTTCCCGGCCTCTGTCTGAGTACCACCACCGAAGAAACGTTTCAGCGGAAATAGTCCGCGGGATGTCTGAATCCACTTTTCGTCAACAGCGCGTGAGACAGTGGTGACATGGACGCCGACACGGTCGGCAATCTGCTGCATCTTGAGCGGCTGAATGTACTCAGGGCCCTTCTCCAGAAACGCCTGCTGGTGATCGACAATCTCCTGGGCAACCTTGCGGAGCGTGCTGTAACGCTGTTCGATGGAATCAATCAGCCAGCGCGCCGATTCCACCTTGCGACGAATCCATTCCCGCGTTTCTGCCGTTGGATTCTCCTGCAGCATCCGCAGATAGCGGGGGCTGATGCGAAGTTCCGGAGTGTATTCGTCCAGAATTCTCACGGAATAGGTCCCGTCGTCGTTTCGGTCCACGGCAAGGTCCGGGGTGACGCGCTGTACGGCTCGCTGCTCAAATCCGCGCCCGGGGTACGGATTGAGAGTCTGAATCTGTTCGATCCCGACCTTGATCAGGTCGAGTGAATAGCCGGTGGCCTTCTGAATCTGCGGCAGACGGTTGAACGCGATGTCCTCAAGGTGATCGGATACCAGGTGGCGGACCACTTCGTGAAATGGCATGCTGTCTTCCACCTGCAGCAGCAGCATTTCGCGGTGGTCGCGGGCACCGACACCGGGAGGATCAAGATGCTGGATCAGTCCAAGCACCTGGTCCGCCTGTTCCTGACTCAGATCTTCGCCGTAGACACGATTGTACTGCTGCAGTATCTCCGGGAGCAGGCTCTGCATCCGCCCGTTGTGATCGAGGTGCTGAATCAGATACTCGCCGAACTGTCGCTCTGTCCGCTGCACGGAATAAAACGCAAACTGCTCCAGCAGATATTCGTGCAGCGACTGCGGACGTGCCAGCATGTTGGACATCATGTCATGCTGACGATCCATGTCCTCGCTGATGCGATTTGAAGATTGACGTGAGTCGCCGAAATTGACGTTGTCTTCCGGCCATTCTGATGAGATTTCCACCAGACGCTCAAAGTCAGACTTGTTGTCCGTGTCGTTTTCAACAACCAGCTCTCGCGTTTCCACGTCCTTGCGGAGTTCGCGTTCCTCACGGGTACTTCGCTCGTTTGTTGACAGGTCATCTCCGTCGGAGTCGCTCATGGACCCGTCGTCGGATTTTTCCAGACGCTCCAGAGTGACGTTCTCTACCAGTTCCTGCTCAATCCGATCATGCAAACCCATCATATTGAGCTGCAGGATTTCCATGGACTGGATCATCCTGGGGGCCAGCTTCATCTGCTGGCTCATCTTCATCTGCTGGGCGATGTTGAGGTGCATATCTTACCCGAGTTTCGAGCGGTTCGTCAGTGGCTATTGTTCTTTGTTGGAGATATTAGGTCGTGGAAAACCCATTCGTCGATACATTTTTGGCATTGTTATTGCATTCGGAAAGGATTTGGCACAAAGGTTGCAGAACATTGTGAGATTCCCAGTGTTTTTAGCTGTTTTTGAATGTGCCGGATTCTGATCAATTCTTGCCAACTCCGCTCGTGCCAGCTGCGGACAGAGAATCCACCAAAAACTGAAGAAATGTGAACGTTTGTGCGCATCCTGGCTGTGCCTGGATTCGGAGCGCATCAGGATTGCAGATTGCCGCACCGTCCGAGCACCCTTAGCTGCAGCAAGTGCCACACTTCACTCGCTTTCCGGCGGTGAATACGGATCGGCGAATGCGGCCAGTGCGTCAATCCCGCCATCAACGAGCAGATCTGTCGCCGTGACAAAGCTGGCTCCTTTGCTGCAGATCCAGAGTGTGGCGGCGGCGATTTCTTCCGGAGCGCCAATGCGTCCCATCGGGGCTCGGTTTGCAAGCGCCGCTTCGCCTCCCTGAGCAGCCAGTGTGGCGCGAACCATCGGGGTCATGATTGCCCCGGGTGATACGGAGACCACTCGAATCCCCTGTCGCGCATATTCGACGCCCCACTGTTTCGCCTGCAGCAGATTGGCAGCTTTGATTGGACCATAGGCAGCGACTTCACGCGCTGTGCGATGTCCCTGAGCACTGCAGATGTTGCAGATGACCCCACTTTGCTGCTGCAGCATAACCCGCAGGGCATGCCGGGCCATGAATGCATACCCGGAAAGATTGATGGACGTGATGCGGTTCCAGAGTTCCACGGAGTATTGGTGCAGGGGGAGGTAGGAATCAGGAGGCTGAATGGCGGCATTGTTCACGAGCACATCAAGTGCTCCGAATTCAGCAATCGTCCTGCTGACCGCATGCTCACAGTCTTCGTCAGAAGATGTATCGCCGACGATTCTCAGGATCCCTGCCGGAAGCTCCTCAACATCAGTAAAGTCACGATCCATACAGGCGACATGTGCCCCGGATGTGAGCCATTGTTCGCAGATGGAACGGCCAATTCCGCGGGCACCCCCGGTGACCAGGATGACTCGACCAGTATTGTTGTAGGTGACCTGACCGGATGGTCGCGGCATCGAACTGAACCCCGTGTCAGACTACTCGGACGAAACAACCTCCGGACCGGTTCAGGTCTCGGCAACATGAAATCGTGGTGACTGGCTCAGAAACTTCTGCGGGTTTGAGTAGGTCACCTGATCGATCAGCTGAGTTGTATGCCCGCGGCGGCGCATTTCCTGCTGAGCCTTTGGAACTGCCAGCGGGTCACTGCATCCCCAGTCGCCGGCCGAATTCATCCAGATTCGTTCCGAGCCGTACATTTCAATCACATCAGCTGCGCGCTGCGGCGTCATTTTTGTATCGGGATACAGAGTCATTCCGGCCCAGAACCCCCGATCCAGTACTTCGCCGACCGTATGTTCTTCAACGTGGTCAATCAGGATTCGGCCGGGATCGATACTGCTCGCCTGCAATGCATCCATGATCAGACGCGTGCCTTTGCGTTTGTCCTCCAGATGCGGCGTGTGCACCAGCACCAGCTGGTTGTGGGTTTCCGCCAGAGCAATCTGTTCCTCAAGGATAATCTGTTCATTGCGAGTGTTCTTGTTGAGCCCGATTTCTCCGATTCCCAGAACCGTTTCGCATTTGAGGAATTCCGGAATCAGGGCGATGACATCGCGCGCAAAGGCCGGATCATCGGCTTCCTTGGGGTTGATGCAGAGCCAGGTGAAATGCTGGATTCCCGCCTGTGCAGCACGTCGCGGCTCGTATTCGGTAAGTTGCCGGAAGTAGTCGAAGAATCCCTGCGCTGAAGATCGGTCAAAGCCGGCCCAGAATGCTGGTTCGGTGACGGCAACGCAGCCGGCAAGAGCCATCCGCTGATAGTCGTCGGTAGTCCGTGAAACCATGTGAATATGAGGGTCGATGTATTTCATTCCGAATCTCCCTCGGTCAGCGGGACTGCGCCAAGTGCACCCTTCATTCCTTCGGCAGACTGCGGCAATTCGTCCGTACAGTCGCTCAGCAAAGCCAGAATGCGTGCGGTGCGGTGTGGCTGCCCGTCACTCAGCAGTCCGATGGCACTGTAAAGAGCCTGCTCGCGGAAATCGGGGGACTCCTGCCCGCAGGAACGATCAAGGCGATCGAGGAAGGCGGCTACATCAAGCAGCCTGGCACGATGCTCAAGAAAGTACATTGCCATTACCTGCCCGCGATTCAACGGACAGGTCTCTGTCACATCTTTCATGGGATTGATCCATATCTGGAATGTTCGGCAGAGGGTCTGCCGGGTGGAAGTCTGTGTGCGGAAGCTGAATTGTCCGGAGTCAGAAAGAAATTCGGCGATTGCGACTGGTTGTTTTCCAGTACTCACTGACCTGACCATTATCGACAACTGCAACCTCATCGTACAGTGCACTGGTGGGGCAGACATGAGCCGGTACCGCCAGCAAAGCATCTCCCGGTGCAAACCGAGCTGCGTCCGGCGTGATCAGCACCAGATGCTCTTCACTGTGAATGTCCTGTACTGCGTCAGGAAGATCGGGAAAATAAACGCGTGCGCCCTTTGGGGGATCTGCCGCAACCGCCTTGTTGCCAAGGTCCAGCGTGAGACGGTCTGCTGCAGGTCGGCTGACTACGCGAGTCAGAATTGCTGCCGCGGGAGCAAACGGCAGGTCCGGAAATGCACTTCCGTATCCGGAATCACTCAGCACCGAGGTCCCGGGGCAAAGTTCGATAGCCGGATCGGACATCGCGGCATAGCAGGGAAATGTTGGTGTTCCACCGCAGGCAAACGCCGGCACAGGAGTACCAAGCGACTCGACCTCAGATCGCAGACTGAGCACACGCGACCATTCTGCAGCAACGGCGGCGCGGCGTTCCATCAGGTCACCCTGTCGCTGGTGCCCGTCATAGACGTGAAAGCCTGCTGGCCGGAGCCCTGCCAGATCACTGATGCTGTGATACAGCTGGGCAGCACCTGGTGTTTCCGGAGTAATTCCAGTGCGCTGCATGCCGACATTCACATCCAGCCAGACGCCAATTGTGACACCGGCAGTGGCAGCCGCAGCAGAAAGCAACTGCAGGGGACGGGGATCGTCGCAGGTGGCAGAAAACCGACAATTCGGGAAGGTTGCTGCAAGGCCGATCAGGCGATCGATATTGGGGCCCACGGGGTTATAGGCCAGCAGCACATCTTCGGCTCCCGCAGCTGCACACATCTCGCATTCAGCGATCGTGGCAGCCTTGTGCTTCTTCACGCCGCGTTCTGCCCACAATTCAATAATGCGAGACATCTTGTGGGTCTTGCAGTGCGGGCGAAGACGGTCGGCAGACTTCGCGACCTGAATCATGGAATCCAGATTTGCCAGCAGGCGATCGCGAAAAATCAGGTACGCAGGACTGGGGAGACTGGCGAGTGGTTGCGCAGCGAGAGCCGGGACGGAGAATTCCATGAAAGGCTTCCCAAGGGAGAGTGACGGAGGGCATTCAGCAATGGGTTGTACCGCAAAGGATCCATTGCTGGTTTCGAACAATCCGGGCGCAGAGTTTACGATCTTTGCCTGCCTGCTGCACCTCCGGCGAAGATTCCGGGGCGGTTTGCGAGCAATCAAACCGTCTCACAGAAAATGACACAGAATGAGTTGCGCCCGAGGGGCAGTCCTCCGTACAATTCCCGTTCAGGCTTGATCTTCCGGATCAGCTACCCCCAGTCGCTGGCAGAATCAAAGAACGTGACACCTGACAACTCACCCATACCTGTCCGCAGCACGTGGAAGTACTGTCCACGCTGCGGTACTGCGGCGGAATTCGTCGGGCAAACACCATTCCACTGCCGGAACTGCCGGCACAGGCACCACTTCGGGCCAGTTTCTGCCGTTGCAGGAATCATCACCGATCAGGCTGGTCGTGTGCTGCTGCTGGTTCGCGACCGTGATCCGGGAAGAGGGCTTCTCGGGATTCCTGGTGGATTCTGCGATCCGGGTGAAACAGCAGAGGAAGCTCTGGCACGCGAGATTCGTGAAGAAGTGGGCCTGGAGGCCACGGCGTTCAGGTATCTTGGCAGCTTCCCCAATGATTATGTGTACCAGGCGGCAATCCTGCCGGTGACCGATCTGTTCTTTACCGCGGAAGTCCGGACGACAGAAAACATCAAGTTGCAGGCCGGTGAAATTCAGGCGTGCAGGTTTTGCGAACGCGATCAGATTCCATTGCAGGACTTCGCTTTTGAATCGAATCGGCGCGCAGTGAAATTGTTTCTGCAGCAGTCGTGAAAGACAGAAAGTCTCCGGGTCCTGCCGTTTCCACTTCCGGAGTGGAATGGGAACTCCGCCTGCATCGGATTGCAGGCGGAGCAGACGCAGTCACTGTCGACCCGCTGAGGTACCAGATTGCTACTCCGGTGCAGTCACACTGCAGTCAGATTTCAGCCTGAAATTGAATGTAGTGGAGTCGGAACTGACTTCCAGTTTCAGCGCTGAATTGCTGTGGTAGCAATCGGGAACCTGCTCGATGCCGGCGGTGGATTGTCCATCTTCCGTTTCCCCTGACTCGCCATCAACTTCCCCGTCACCTGCTTCGTCATCACTCTCACCACGAAGCCCGAGGATCTTCATGGTGGTACTGATGCGAACAACCTTGGCACCCCTGGTGACACCGTCGACTTCACTATCGAACTGCAGGGTGTAATTGCCAGCCGAGTCTGTTCTTGCAAATGCAACACTGCCGGTCTCAGGATCTTCAAAGACAATCACCGCTTTGGGAAGCGGTGCTCCGTCAAGCATCACGTTGCCGCTGACCTTAACGAGATCGACTTTGTCATAGTCCATGGAATTGCTGGTGCTGCAACCACAGAGTGGCAGCAGCGCCAACAGAACAAAGGATGCGAAACGGAACATCAGAAATTGCTCCTGAAACAAATGGATGAACTGTCACGAAGTGCCTGAGCGTCAGAACTCACCGACAACTTCTCCGCCGGCCCGGGTTGCGAGAGACTGGTACAGACCAAGGTCAATGTTCTCCGACAGAAACTGCACCGAACCATCCGCCATTCCGAAGAACGCTCCGCCGGTGTGATAGCTTCCGAACGACATTTCCATCAGCGTGCCGTGGTATGTCGGGTCGATACTCGCGTTGATCTTCACGATGGCGGACCCGAGGCCTTCAGAATATTCGGTTCCGCCTTTGCCACCGAAGTTCCATCCACCGGTCTGGGGAGAGCCGAACTGCCAGTAGTCCATCTGCTGACCGTCCTTCACATATTTCGAAGTTCGTGATTCGCCGACAAAGAGCGTGTTGGATGTGCCGTCGGTAACGTCCCGCATGCGGATCTTACTGCAGCCAAACAACATCCCATCCAGATTGACTTCTTCAAGGGCACGATGAATGGCTGTGTTGAAACCCGGGCGTCGAGTAGAAAGATCGTCCGATGAGATAAGTGCACCGGCAACACCGCGATAACTCACGGGAACACGGCCGGGGATCCCATTGTTATCCCAGGGATCGACCGGCATGGATGGGCAGCGGAATGCTGGAATGACTGTTCCGCAGGCAATCTCATTGGGAGATCCGTTGGCGTCCCAGTTGCCCGGTCCGCTCTCCTGCCAGATCAGTGTCGCATACAGGTTCTGTTGTTCGATCTGAGGCAGAATGAAGGCTGTCCAGAGTGTTTCGCGAGCGTCGAATCCATAGGGGAAGACGCCCATGGTGTCGTGGTAGTTGTGCATCGCCAGCACAAGTTGCTTCATATTGTTTCGACACTGGGTACGACGAGCCGCTTCTCGGGCCTGCTGCACGGCGGGCAGCAGGAGAGAGACCAGGATGGCGATAATTGCAATTACAACCAGAAGCTCAATAAGGGTGAAGGCACGTCGTCCTCGAAATGCTGGCAGACTTCTCATCTTTACTTTCCTTATCCTGGTGAAGGTAGATTTCCTCAGCCGTGCGGTACCGAACCTCGACACCGCGGCACAACCTGGGCGGGAGGATGCTGTCGGAAAGCGAATGAAAGGTTTTTTATTGATGAATATTGCGTGAACCGATGGCGCTGAGAAAAAGCGTTCAGACTGTTCAGCCGCCCCCAGATGACGATTGTGCCGGGGCGGCTTTCTCAGGGCGGATTCGCTGGTGAACCGTCCTGACTTGAGAATGCCTGATGCGTTTTGCCATGTCTCAGCCCTGCGGAAACTGTCCGGCGCGATCAATTTCGGAGTTTCAGCTTCCAAAAAATCGCAAACTCGGCCGATGATCCGATGACAGCGAGTTCATTCGCGGTTTATGCTGCCCAGTCTGGCTGGCAGCGAACTTGCACTGCCTCACCAGTGAATTGCTTCCGTCTTTCGGTTGACGGGAAGCAAGCAGATTTTTCGGCGATCAGGTACGAGCGTTTTTTGAGGTCAATTGCATGTCTGACGAAGCTTCTCATGAGCCTGCTGCCCCAGCAGACAACGAACTGTTCAGTGTCACCGAGGTAGAACAGTTTTCTGCTGATGATGTGAAGGCTGGCAGCGCGATTGG
>JALQUR010000436.1 GCA_023260695.1 Planctomycetaceae bacterium | reverse complement strand
ATGGATGATGCGACTGTCGCACGAGTGATTCCACAACTTCGTGAACATCAAGCCTTAGGCAATGCGAAAACTCAACTTCACCAACTAGCGGAGGAAGCCAAATCACTTCTTGCTTCATTGCCACAAGGTCCAGCACGGAGTGCTCTCGAGCACGTGCAGCACAATCCTCAAATTCTGGCGCGAACGTGATATCCCGACCTGTTCGCCAGCCGCGTTTGACTCTCACAGCCCCCCAGACTGTCTGCACTTCAATCAGATCGCGGCATCGAACCGACCTTTCAATTCCCATTCTGCGAATGCCCAGCGTCGCTGTCTCTTTGAAAATGATCTCTTCCACTGCTGCAACGTCAGCCGGACGGACAAGCACACTCAGATTCACACCCGGGCGATTTTTCTTCATCTGTACTGATGTCGTGAAAACATCCAGCACACCTCGTTCTGTGAGCTGCTCGCGGAGGTATCCCAGACACTCGCCACTTACATCATCAACGGTCGTTTCGAGCAGGATCAGGGATTCCAGCAGCGGATCAGTTGCAACATCTCCGATGAAGACTCGCAGCACATTTGCTCGCAGAGCAAAGTCCATGGTACCACAACCACAGCCAATTGTTTCAATCGTCATGGCAGGCAGTGGTCCGAATGAGTCGGCAAGTACTCTGACGAATGCGGCGCCTGTCGGCGTCGTCAGTTCGGCGTCGATGGGGATCGCGGCGAGGGGAATTCCGCGCAGGATTTCTGCCGTTCCCGGAGCCGGCACCGGACAAATCCCATGGTCAATCCTTACAAACCCACGCCCGGGAGGGACCGCATTGCAGACCACCCTTTCGATCTGCAGCAGGTCAAAGGCAACAGCCACGCCGACAATATCGACAATGGAATCAATGGCCCCGACTTCGTGAAAGTGGACTCGCTCTGCGGTCGACCCGTGGACAGTCGCTTCAGCTTCTGCAACCACCTGAAAAATGCGCAACGCGAGGTCTCGCTGCCGCGGCGAAAGCTGTTCATTGCCGAGAATCAGCGCTCGAATATCAGACATGTGGCGATGAGCGTGTTGCTCGGGGTGCTCTACCACGAGCTGGCGGGACCTGAATCCGCCCTTGATCACCGTCTGCAGTTGAACACTGACACCGGGTAATCCGAGTGCAGCAATGGCCTGCTGAACGACGGAGAAATCCGCTCCCGCGTCGATCAGCGCCGCCAGCATCATGTCGCCACTGATACCCGTTGCACACTCCAGCCACGCAGTTCGCATGGGAATCACCTTTCGCACGTTGCCTGCAGGAATTGGAGCTCAGAATTTGCCGTTGGTTCCACCCTGGCGAGGATCCAACCTGGCGAGGATCCAACCTGAGGCGAATCCAGCCTCAGCAATGCAGCGACGGACAAAGGCTGGTTCGAATGACAATCGGAGTGACCACAACGGGCCATTCCCAGCTTTCTTTGCAACCGCACTTTGCAACCGCGAATCCGGTATCGAGCAATCAGGGCTTTTTGGCTGCACCCATGGCCCGAATCTGATCCAGTGGTGACCCGGACACCGCCGTTGGCGCTGCCGGTGCCGCAGGCGGTTCTGGCACTACTTCTGCAGCTGGACTGTCGTCGCCTGCCGGCAGAGCCGCAGCAGCACCGCTCGCAGCTCCTGCAGCGCGGATCGCATCCAGTGGCGAACCACCGGCTGCCGTTTTTTTCGCCGCACCAGCACCTGCGGCGCGGATGGCATCCAATGGAGATCCCGCTGCTGCGGGCGTCTTCGCCGCACCAGCACCTGCCGCGCGAATGGCATCCAGCGGGGAACCTGCCGCTGCAGGCTTATTCGCTGCCCCAGCGCCGGCTGCCCGAATTGCATCAAGCGGCGAACCGCCGGCTGACGCAGCAGCACCACCAGCGGCAGCCTTCGGTGCAGCCTGCGGCTTCTCTGCAGCTGCGGGCTTTTGCTTTTCCCTGGGAGCGTCGACGATCGTCAGATAGCCGGGCTCAATGTCATACCAGGCGATGTCCACCCCATCATCGAACTCCACCAGAGCACGACAATTCATGTTGACTGTACGGACCTTGCCGGTCAAAGCTGCAAAGCGTTTCAGCTCGGGAGCCACTTCCGATACGACAACCCACTTATCGGTGAGTTCCTTCTTGAGTCGTTCAGCACGTTCAATCAGCGACACGGGCGGATTCCTGTAGTCCTGTGAAAGTAATCACTTATTCTGGTATTCTGGTGCATACGCCCCCGGCTTTCAAGTCGGGGCGGCGTGCGGTGAGGAGTCTCCCGATGTCCGGATTTCCGAGTTCTCTGGCCCGCGCTCCACTTCGGTCCAAAGACTCGGAACGCTCGGTTCCGCTATCCTCAGTGACAGTCTGCGATCCTTCAGAACTACTCAGGAGTTCGTATGCTGCGCACCGAGACCCCAGTCGTGTCCAGTACCTCATTTTTTTCAGCGGTGTCTCCCGAACGCCTGCTGGCCCGCGTCTGGAAACTGAGTAGTCGATTTTTTGCGATGTTGAGCCTGCTGACAGTCCTGTCAGTGCTGGCCGCCATTCCTGTCCTGAATCTGCTCACGCTGGGAATGTTGATTGACCCACAACGCCGAGTCGCTGGGTCAGGACGTCTCCGCGACGGATTCCCTTTACTCCGGATCGCCCCGCAGGCCGGTTATCTGCTGCTGGCGACATTGCTGCTCTGCCTCCCGATTCGTCTGCAGGCAGCGAGAGTTCATAATGCTGCTGTCATACTGGGAAACAACCACGAAACGGTACGGCAGATGCTGGGGTTTCTGACCGTCCTGCAGCTCGCCTGTGGCCTGCATCTGCTCTGTTTTCTGCTGAATGGCTGTCGCCCGCTCCTGCTGTTCCGACCACTCCGCAACCTGCTCAACGGAATGCGACTCGTCTGCACCACTTCCGGTCGAACGACGTTGAGCAGAAATCTTGACAGCACTGTCGAACTGATTGCCCCGCTGCGGCATGTGATGATCGGCTTCAGGGCGTTCTTTGGAGGGCTGGTCTGGCTGATCCTGCCTACCACAATGATGGTGGCAAGTTCCGCTCCCAACATTTCCGGTCCGGTATTTGCCTTGATCTCGGCGCTGGGCTTCCTGCTCATGATACCGGTGGCCGCGTGGCTGCCTTACCTGCAGATCCATCAGGCAGTTGAAGGCCGCTTCACTGCTATCTTCGAAGTGAGCAAAGTGCGTGAGACAATTCGCCGTGCACCATTCAGCTGGATGCTCACAACCCTGCTGCTGTATCTGCTCACCATTCCGCTTTATCTGGGTCAGATTCGACTTCCCGCAGAAGACTCACTCCTGCTCCTCACGCCCGTCAGCATTCTGCTGATCTACCCCGCCCGCCTGCTGACCAGCTGGGCCTGGTATCGTGGAAACCGCCCCGAGAAATCAGCAGCACGCTGGTGGCATCGCTTGCTGCGGCTGAGCATGCTGCCACCGTTGACGATCTGCAGCGGACTGATTTTCCTGACACCCTACATCAGCCAGGCCGGACGGTTCGCCCCGTATGAAAATCAGGCGTATCTGGGCCCCGTACCGCAGCTGTTTCGGGAGCGTTTTGCGCTGCCCACTGGACGCGTTCCTGTCCTGCCCACAGGACCCGGTCCCGTACAGTCTTCAGCACACGTTCCCGTCCTGCCCGCTGGACGCGCTCCGGTCCTGCAGCAGGACTTTCAGGACAATGCCGAGGTACACAGGAGTGATCAGCAGGAAGGGCAGGAATAATCCCGGCCAGGCTCGGAACACGCTGTCCGAAAGAAACGACTGCAGATAACACAGCGGCAGAATTCCCAGCCCGGTAGACAGCATGACCCGAGCGGGTGGAATCCCGGCCAGCCCGGCTGCCCACGAAACCAGATCACTTGATGTGAGCGGATTCAGGCGAAGCATCACGATCAGAAAAAAACCGCGTTGCTGCAGTCGTGCACGCAGACGCGACAACCTTCCCACATCTTCATCGCCTCTTAACCAGCGCACACTGACACGTCGTGAAATCCACGATGCCAGCCCGGCGCCAAGAATATTCCCGGCCAATGCCAGCGTCCCCCCCAGCCACGGACCAAAGATAATTCCGCCCGGAATGTAAAGCAGTATCCCCGGCAGTGGTGCAACAACAACCTCCACCGTCACCAGCAGCACATAGGCCAGCCACCCAAGTGGTCCAGCCATTGCGATCAGCTGCCGAGTCCATTCGATTACATCGGCAGCATCCGACATCTGCAGACCCTGTGTTCAGCCACGCTTCCCGGTCATCGACAGTGACTACCGCCCGCGACGAATGCGACGTCCACGAACGGTAACAGCAGTTGGCTCGGGCTGGTCCAGTCGGCGGATGTAGAGATTCCGGTACCACACCTCCGTGCCGTGGTCTGTCAGCATGATTCGCCCCGTCTGATTCACACCAAACCCTTCCTGATTGCGGAATTTGCTGTTCTGGATAGCCGCTGCAAACCGCTCCGAATCATCGCGTTCATCAATGATGAGATTACCGTTCATCCAGTGCCGAATGCGATGGTCCTGGACCACAATGTGCCCCACGCTGAACCCATCAGCTGCTCCGTATTTTCGTTCCAGCACAGGAGACGAAACGTCGATCAGGTCGTAGATCGAGGCGGTGTAGTGCTTGGTGGCCATCTTCGGGAACGCGGAATCATCCTGAATCTGATATTCGCACCCCAGCCATGAGTTGCCGAACTTCTGTACGCGATACTTGATGCCGCTGTTTCCCTTTGGAGAGATGCGATATTCAAACCAGAGTTCAAAATCACCGTATTCGTCGCGCGTGACAATATTTCCGCCGCTACCGTTCAGGTGCAGTGTCCCGTCGTCCGCAAACTCCCAGCCCTTACTGACATCTTCTCCGTTCAGAAGCATCCACTGGGAAAGCTGCTGATCCTTGAGCAGATCAACAAACTGCTGAGCAAAACAGGAGGGAGCAAAGCAAAAGCAGCAGACAAGAAACAAGGAAAATCGCGTTCTGAGCATTCAATCACTCTCCTGAATCGCAGAATAAGGAGCACCGGCTGGGGCGACGATTTCGATCTGATCGTGCTGCAGGAAAAGAGTCTTCCTGCTCACAAGCCTTTATTCTGCTCTACCATGAAGGCTGCTGGCAATCTGCAACACCACAATCTCCGCAGGATTGGGAAATCCACTGCGGATTCTGGCAATAAAAAACCCGGAAGCAGCGAATCCCAGGGGGGGCGGAGGACTCAAGCTGCTTCCGGGGGCGATTGGTTGACATTACTGCGACTTCCCGAAGGAGGATCGCGGTCGTCATGACGGGACCGTATGACGATCTGCAAAACAGGTCAAGATGATCTGCAGCAGAATCGAGCCCAAATGGTCGCTGTGCAAAAACTCCCTCCGTTGTCGGACGCAGGATAGCTGTGTTCCGGCAAAAATCGCCGAATATCCACCCTGATCAACGCTGCACATCATCGATCGCTGCCGCCGGCAGTTGTGATCTACCTTTGTTCACTAAAGTTTTGAGCAGCGTATCTTCCTGACCCAGCCGGATACTGCGCGTTTCGGTACGCTCGCCAGCAGTACCCGCAGCCTGAGTGATGCTCAGAATTGCGGTGCCCGACGGCACCTCCCCCAGTGCAAACCGCACGGCAATCTCATATTCACCACTGAGTGCTTCCGGCTGGATAAAGACCTCTTCCCGCGTGCCACTCGCAGGTTTTGCGATGCCAGTCTCACGAACCAGACGTCCAAGCGTGGGCGTTGTGCGACGGCGAAAGCTGCATTCCTGCCCGGAAGGGTCGCGAATAATAAGGTCCAGATCAGCAGCACCCGCCCAGCGCAACGTGATCTGAAGGTCAATTTGTGACGCAGACTGCAGCCGGGAAAGAATCAGACCGGCTGCATCCTCGTCGCCGCTGTTCTGCAGCCGAGCGACCAGTTCCTGCACAGTTCGCTTCGCCTCGGCATGCTCACGCTCATAGCCAGGGTCCCAGATGTATCTGAGGATTCCACACCGCGACCAGACAATCGCTTCAGTATCCCCGGATTTGTCCGCGATACTCCGGGCCAGCAACCACAATTCCGCAGATGCCGTGGGACTGAGCTGCTCGATATCCCGCAGCGTATCGATTGCTGGCTCCCAAGCCTCAAACCGCGACAACATTGCAGCGGTGAGCAGCAGCTGCGGAATGTCAGAGATTCCGAAGTCCAGTCTGGACTTGAGAACCCGGGCAATCTGCCCGGACGGGCGGCCCGACAACCGCATCTGCAATGCCAGCACGTCGTACAACCATGGGGCCGCACGTCCCGCCCTGATCGCTGATTCAAGGCACAGCACAGCCGACTCGTACTGCTGATCCTCATGCAGGCTGCGCACCACCAACGCCAGCTGATCGTCAGAAAGCAGGAATTCTCGAAATACACGATCCCAGCGAGATGCTGCATCCCCAGTTCCCTCGGCAACCATCTGCAGGGCTCTGCGAGCAGTGAGAATTCGCTCTCGGTCCGTCGAATCCGCCTCATCAGGGCGGAATACGACAGTCAGATAACGCTGCCGCAGGACATCAGCCGGAGCTTCAAAACAAAAAAGCGGCCCCGGTCTCTGCCGAGATCGGGAACCGCTCATGCTGTACTTCGCCGTAACAGCGGACATGCTGCAGGCCGGCTCTGAAACGCCAGCCTGTGGGTCAGCTTCCTGCTTGTGGCGGATTACTTTTTTTTGGCTGAGGACTTGATGGATATTCCGCCTTTGGCTGCGTCGGCGCCCACGTTGGCTGCGGATCCGGGTGCATCTGGCAGCGAGAACATCCCCATGCCGCCCCCCATGCCGCCCATGCCACCGCCCATGCCGCCCATGCCACCACCCATGCCGCCCATGCCGCCCATGCCGCCACCCATACCACCACCCATGCCGCCACCCATGCCGCCACCCATGCCGCCCATACCACCCATACCGGCCTGAGTGATGACAACAAGGTCCGCCACGTCGTAGATACGGGTCACCAGATTCTCTTCCGATTCAGCGGTCGCGACAGTAGTCACCATCATCACCTCGTTCTTGATCATGATTGTCAGATCTGCGTCCTTCACCTTCGCGAAGATGAGTTCCAGAGCATTCCGCATGGTGATGCCTGCAAAATCTACGTTCGACACCGTCGTGTTCTCGAGGAAATCCGGGTCTTCACCGATTTCAACATCAGACTCGTCGAGGATGATTCGCATCGTGTACGGACCTTCAGCGGTGTACGCAAGAGCGATATCTGTCAGGATTTCGCCGAGGGAAGCATCGCCGGGATAGTCCAGGGCCCGTGGGAGTGGTTCATCCAGCTGTCGTTCAAGCCATTCTTCAACCTTTTTCACGGATCGCAGTGACAACGATTTGTAACGATCCTTGCGAGCAATACTCAGGGCGCGCCACACATCCGGATTTGGATACTGAACCGGAGGTTCGTCCGGGAATGGCACGTGAGAAAGTTCCACCTGATACAAGGTTTCAAGGAATCGGTCGTTTCGCAGATTCACCAGATCGTAAGCCTTGGAGAGCTGACCGGAGGCTTCTGACATCACCAGAGCAGCGGTTGCTGTCCCGTTGCCGGGCTCATCCTTGAGTGCTTCACGGGCAACTGATTCTGCGTCTTCAAACGCATTCGTGTCCCCCTGGCGTGCACGTACCAGCAGGCCGCGAACCTGATCAATCAAAGTTCGCAGCTTCTGTTCTTCCTGATCAATCATCGCCAGCCGTTCTCGCTGGGCTTCCAGATTCGCACGCGATTCTGCGATCTGACGCTGTCGAATCTCGTTTGTCTGTCGAGCAGAATCAACGTCGCTGTAAGCGGCAACGATGCGTCGCTCAAGTTCCTGTCGGGTTTCCGGAGCAACCTCGCGGGTCGTACGGATCGCTTCCAGAACGTCCTTGAGCAGGGTCAGAGCGTATTCCGGCTGAGTTGCAGCGACACGATCCGCCTCATCCAGTGCAGCATTGACCGACTGTACCATCTGCTGAGTGATAATCGCATTGCGAACCTCAGTGCGGCTGAGAGCATCGCCTTCACTTACATCCGGGGCACCAGGACGATCCACCGGTCGAGTATCTTCATCGACCAGAGCGGCCGCCAGCGACGTCAGAACAATATTGCCGGCATCAAGCCGCTGAGCCTGACGAACCACCTGCAGGGCCTGCTCATTCTGGCCAGCCTGTTGCAGCATCTGAGCAGTCTCGATGCAACGATTGATCAGGGCAGCAAGATCTGATTCTGCTCGACCGAGTCCTTCCAGCCCTACATACGGTGCGTTGAGCCCGTCAGAACTGGCTGCTTTCTGGAAAAGTGCTGAAACTTCTGCACCACCCTGCTGCAGCGAAGACTGTGAAATCTTCCAGGTCTGCAGCCCGGCGGGTGTCTGCCCCGAAATTTCAATTCCCTGCTGCAGCGTACCAGACCCGAAAATGAGCGAATGACGATCGCTGCGCAGCGCTACAGTTGCGGGAACCTGCAGCTGTACCTCGCCGGCGGTCACCTGCAGACCTCGAACCAGTACCGGAGCCTTCACCAGCCCCGATACCGCAGCATCCACAACACTGTCATTCTGCTCAGCCGCAAGGTAGTCCAGAGAACCACCTGTCTGATTAGCAAGAATTCCGGACAGCTGCGCGTCCAGTCGCGGACCAACAAGAAGTGCGTGGAACGCAGCCTGGGCTTGCTGAAGTTGTCCAACCAGTTGATTCAGGTCGGTGGCAGACAACATATCTGCAGCACTCATGCCGTCCCCAATGTAAGCGATCGAGATCGGCGCAGAGACAGCATTTTCGGAAGCGGAGCGAACTGCTGCAGCAAGATCCGTAGCGCCAAGCGGAGTAACGTGGGTCAGTTCACGCAGAGCGTCCTGCAGTTCGGCTGAGCCAACCGGGACGAATCCGTCAGTGAGCGAATTCACGGTGGTGTCTGCGGAGATCAGTCGTACGGAATCCGTCTGCGGAAGTCGTTCCAGCAACCGCTGAACGGCAGCCAGTGTGCGGTCGCGGTAAACACCCGTCTGGCTGGCTGAAGTATCCACCAACAGAACATGATGAGCCACCTGTTGCGCGGGCCCCTGAGCCCTGAGCCCAAAGGCAAAATGCTGACTTTCAGCATTCGAACGAACGGCAACAGCATCGCCAGCGGGAAGAATTTCGTTGTCTGCCGCGATTGCACAGCAGGCAGACAGACCCAGGCCCAGCGAACAAAGTGATCCAGCCAATCGACGCATGAGTTTCCCCTTAAGGTTCTGCCTGTGCAGACCACCCATCTATCTGTGAACGAAATGAAATCGCTCAGCTCAGTGCAGAGTCTACAATCTCGTTCGGTTGATGCGGAACGGAATTCGTCTGAAAAACCGCAGCAGCAGTGCTGTGCCAGCGAATCACTGATTGAACGCCCGATTCAGGGGGTTTATCGCTGAAATCCGTGAATTCGGACTAATCAGAAGATCAGGTGAAAACGAACCCGCCAAAACCTCTTAAATACTCCATCTTCCCAACTCAATTTGCAACGCAAACCCACGTCCATGGCGAAGTCGAGACGAATTCTTTTGCTGCTTCCGGCAGGAGTGGAACATCATCGGCCTGCAGACAGCCTGCAGACAGCCTGCTGACGTGAATCAGGACTCTGCAGCAGCAAAAACGCAGTTCCCCCGGGATGCTCCGGGTGAATTCTGGTCAACTCTTCTGATTTTGACGTCGATAACAGCTGTAACTGTACTTTCCGGGGGGTAACGGTCGGCTGCGTCTCATCTCCGACGACGGGATTTGCAGCGTCGCCGTTCGGAAAGTGAATTCCCGTGGGACGATTACGTCTGGCCACAGGGATCCTGCTGTTCTCCTCGCTGCTCGGAGGTCCTGCGAATGAACGTATCGCTGTCTCCGACTCGCCCGAACTGCACTACGCCTGTCCAATCCTGCCGGCCAGAGGGAACCATCGCTCTGTGACAGTTCGTGTCCCGGCCAATGCTGTGATCGTTCTGCAGTCCCTTGATCTGACAGGTGCCCTGCACCGCTTTGAGCTGTCGACAACGGCAGCATCTGACTCAGATTCTGCGTCACCGTCGTACAGCCCTTTCGCAGAGTTTACGAACGTACAACGGTCGACGGCGGTCGAAATTCCCTCTGCTGACCTCGTTTCGGAAATCATTCCCACGGACCTTCGGCCGCGACTTGCTCGGCCGACAGCACTGACCACTTCGCATCAGACTTCGACAGCCTGTCATTGTGATTCCTGTGCCAGCACAGCAGGGCCGAGGGCCGCTGCAGCTGAGAATCCGGATTCCACCCGCACTGCAGAAAAGGCAGTCAGCAGCGACTCGACAACTCCATCACAACTGCGGACATTTCTGGCGCCGGGCATGATTCAGGGAACGATCTGTTCCGTGATCACTCAGGGCACTCTCGCAGCCACAATTGACAATGTTGCGGTCTATTTCAGCTCTGATGTCAGCCGGGATCCTGCTGAGGAGCGGCAATCGCAGATTCTCACGCGACTGAGACAGTTCCTTGCGACTGGACTGCGGCAGCAGGTGGCGCTGGAATTCGGCGAAATCTCCGATCTTGATGGCAGCGGAGGACTGACAATTCTGATTGGAGCCATGCAGGACAGAACTACGGCAACACAGTCGGACGGCAACACTGATCCGCCACTTCTGGGTGCGGTGCGACAGTCCGACTTTCTTGACCCGCAGGCAAACCCCGGCGGCGACATTATCTATCTCGACAGCGATCTGCCGCTGGACGCGGAGTTCGACAGTCTGCTGGTCCACGAACTTACACATGCCGCCATCTGCTCCCGCCTGCGTGAACGAAGTTGCCATGGGCGAGGCACCTTGACACTCCCTGCCTGGATTCACGAACTATTAGCTCATGCCGGGGAGCAACACATCGCCGGAGCCTCACGAGTTTTTTCTGACCGACTCCGGCAGTTCCACGACTCTCCGGAGACTTCACCGGTCTGCTCGCGGACTGAACATCAGTCCCTGCAGGCAACTCGCGGTGGTTCTCGCGCTGCAGCAATCAGGCTGCTGCAATTCGCCGGCGGCCCGCAGCAGCACGTTCGCTGTTCACTGCTCACGGCTGAGACAGGGACGGACTTTCTGGAACAGCTGTTGGGGAACAGTCTGCCCCGACTCCTGCCGCAGTGGAGCCTGATCGAAGCTGCAGAGATCCTCAGCGATCACCCGCATGCCGTCAGGCAGCTTGAAACAGAACAGACTCGGGAATGCTGTATCTACGGCAGCGGCTTCGCCGTTCTGCGACTCCCGAATACGGCAACGCTGCTGACAATCAGCAGCGCAGCAGCTGCGGACTGGACCCTGACAGCACTGCCTCCATAATGCCTGCGGCTGTGCTGCCGAATCCACACAGCAGAGCAGCGTCCGCCAGCAGACGGACTGGTGTGCTCCCCGATGTTCCCCGTACTGCCCTGTCGGGCTTTCAGGCAGATCTCCGGATGACTTCGTTTTCATATTCATGTGACGCGACGGATACTCAAACGCGAGGTCGAGCTGGAGTCTGGCATACCCCGCATGGTCCGTTGCAGACCCCGGGCTTCATGCCTGTGGGGACACTCGCGACGGTGAAAGGCCTGCTGCCGGCACAGTTGCGTGAAGCAGGCGCTCAGATGCTGCTGGCAAACACCTATCACCTCGCATTACGGCCCGGCGAGCACATCGTCGAAGAACACGGCGGACTGCACCGATTCATGAACTGGGATGGTCCGATTCTGACCGACAGTGGCGGGTTCCAGGTCTTCAGTCTGGCTGCACGCCGAAAAGTCGATGATGAGAAGATCGTTTTCCGGTCACATATTGACGGGGCCGAACTGGAACTCAGTCCGGAACGTGCCGTTCAGATTCAGGAGTCCCTCGGTGCCGACTGCATCATGTGCCTCGATGAATGTCCGCCCGCCGGAGAGTCCCGCGAAAAAATCCTCGCCGCAGTCAATCGCACGACCCGCTGGGCAGAACGCTGCCGCGACGCGCAAAAACGGACGGATCAGGCCCTGTTCGGCATCGTTCAGGGTGGCATCCACCCGGATCTTCGTGAACGCTCCGCAGAGGACCTTGTGAAACTGGATTTTCCGGGCTACGCCGTCGGCGGACTCAGCGTCGGCGAGCCTCCGGCAGCAATGTATGCGACTCTGGATGCTACCGTACCGGTCCTGCCTGCTGACCGTCCGCGCTATCTCATGGGTGTCGGAAAGCCGGAAGACATTCTGGAAGCAGTCTGCCGCGGCATCGATATGTTTGACTGCGTGATGCCAACTCGCAACGGCCGAAATGCAATGGCCTTCACCAGCAGCGGACCAGTCCGAATTCGCAATTCCCAGTACCGCAGCGATCAGAACGCTCTGGATGCTGAATGCGGTTGTCCCGCCTGTACAGACTACACCCGCAGTTACCTCCGCCACCTCTTTGTCGCCGGTGAAATGCTGGGACCAATCCTGCTGTCACTGCACAACATCACCTATTACCAGAAACTCGTTCGACAACTCCGCGCTGCCATCCTCGAATCCCGGCTGCCGGACCTGCGGAGTGAACTGCTGGCACGGTGGTCCGGTGCCCTCTGAATCCGGGCAGCCGGAGCATCCATGCTGCAGCACATGAATTGTCTGTATTCGCCCGTTTTCAGCACAAAGCAGCATCCGACATTCGCTGCGAGTGCGAGTCGGCCGGAACACTACTGAGCATTTGTCTGCCACATGTACCGTGCTGGCAGGAGACGGCTGCTTATGAAAGTCTGTTTCTGCCCCACAGTCGGCATGCCGGAACTC
This sequence comes from Planctomycetaceae bacterium, assembly GCA_023260695.1. Taxonomy (GTDB): domain Bacteria; phylum Planctomycetota; class Planctomycetia; order Planctomycetales; family Planctomycetaceae; genus SXXK01. The sequence goes on along the minus strand of JALQUR010000436.1, from coordinate 18,837 downwards.
GGCGGATTTCCCTGTCTGGAAAATCCGGCTCCCTGCGATTGAAGTTGGGCGAATTCAACGGCTGCCACGGTATGATGCAGGGGTGAATCGCTGCAGCTATTCGCGCTGCTTCTGCTCCGGATTCGATTTCCGGTCCGCATGGCAATACAACACATGGTAATACAACACACTGGAGTTCCTGATTGTGACCTACAGAAGCCTGACGGGGGTAACCCTGAGTCTGCTGCTGACACTGCTGCTGACACTGCTGCTGCCTGCTCAGTCGTTTGCTCTGGATGAATCGACGCCGCCTGCCGACTCCACAGCGGCCAGCGATGCAACCGCAGGTGGCACAACGGCCGAAGCGGTACCCGCACCACCGGGTTTTGTGCAATTCCTGCCCATAATGATCATCGGCATCATGTTTTATTTCATCCTTCTGCGGCCTCAGCAAAAGGAACAGCAGCGTCGCAAGGAAACTCTGCAGGCACTGAAGAAGCATGACAAGGTGGTCACCAGCGGGGGGATGGTGGGCACGATCAGTGACCTGTCTTCTGACGGGCGATTTGTGACACTCAAGGTCGACGACAACACACGCATTCGTTTCCTCCGCAGCTCTGTTCATGGTGTGCTCGAGGATAAGACTGAACCCTGATGCAGCCAGCCAGCGCCATCCGGCAGATTTCACTCCGGAAGATATCACTCCGGAAGATCAGCAGCCGGCTCGACAAGTCGGCTGGAAACCTGTCTGCATTACCAGAGTCGTGCTCCTCCACGGAAAGCTGCCACTGACCTCTGTTCTGCAGAAACCAGAACCGGACCGTGGACGGATCTGAATGACCTCAGTTCATTCCCCCGCTGCAATTGCTCGAAATTGCAGAAATTTCCAGGATTATGGACCTCAATCCGACCTGGAATTGTCTTGAGTCCGGCGATTCCGATACATATACGCTTCGTTTTCTGTCCCTGATTTTTCTCTGACCTGTCGTTTGATCCACCGGGATCACACCACACCCCTCAGGAAACCACTGATGTACCTGTTGCTCCAAGGGCTGTTAATTCTTCTGCTCCAGGCGCCTGTCGCTGAATCTCAGGCACCTGCAGATCCGGCCGCAACAACTCCAGCTGCCGTCGACACTGCAGATGCAGTTGCCGCTGAGCAGGCCGCAGACACGGACTCCGGAGCAGCGGAAGATGCCGCAGCCGCAGCGCTTGTGGAAGCACTCGCCACAACGGAGCAGGAACCGGCTGCCCCAGCCGATGCACCTGCTGAGGATTCTGAGACTCAGGAAGTTGCCGCGTCAGCCACCACATCCGGTCGCAGTCCATTCACGATACTGCTGCTGCTTGTGGCTGTGGTCGCGATTCCATTGCTGGCAGGAAACTACATTTCCAGAGCAATTCAGGCTCCCGAATGGAGTTCCAGAATTGCGGTTGTCACTTTTGTACTCACCATCGGTCTGCTGCCATTCGTCACTTCGCTGATCGACGGGATCCCGATTGCCGAACGCTTTCGGCTGGGAATCGATCTGGCCGGGGGTACCAATATGGTGTTCCAGGTCCGCGGGGGCGAAAAAGACATTACTCCGCAGATTATGGACCAGATGGTCGGCGCTGTAAGTCGCCGTATCAACCAGTCGGGTACAGAAGAAATTACTGTTCGTGCCGTGGGCACAGACCGCATCGAGGTCATTGTCCCCGGTGAAGACGCTCAGACCGTTGATGACATCAAACGTCGTATCGTCCGGCTTGGCAGTCTGGAGTTTTTCGTAGTTGCGAACCAGACCGATTCTGCGATCGTCCGTCAGGCTCGCAGCATGGACCTGTCCCAGAAAGATGTTGTGATCAATGGTGAAGTGCTGGCACGCTGGATCCAGGCTGCGGAAAAGGATGGCGAGCCCAAACTCCTGCAGGACCCGGAGGCCATCAGTCGTTCGCTGCAGGCAACACGCGAAGTCAACGGTCGTGTGCAGACCTACAGCACGGAAGAGTACCTGCTGCTGCTGGGTACTGAAGAAGAACGAGTGACCGGACAATTTCTGTCATCTGCAGTGCCTGATATCGATCAACAGACCGGAGAACTTGTTGTCAGCTTCGTCTTCGACACCCATGGCAGTTTTCTGTTTTCAAAACTGACCGGGGACAACCGTCCCAGAGAAGGTGTCCCGCGAAGGCGCCTTGCAATTGTGCTCGACGGTCGTCTTGACAGTGCCCCCTACATCAATGAGCAGATCAATGGTCGCGGTCAGATCTCCGGTGGTGGCTCCGGCTTCTCTCGCACGGAGGCTGACGAACTCGTATCCGTGCTCAATGCTGGTGCCCTTGAGGTCCCGATTGATCCAAAACCGCTGAGTGAGGCGACTGTAGATCCGACCCTCGGCCAGGATGTCCGTGAAAAAGGGATTACAGCAACGGCCATCAGCGGCGTGCTGGTCATGATCTTCATGCTGGTTTATTACCGCGTTGCCGGGCTGATTGCTGTGATCTCACTGATCCTCAATCTGATTCTCACGCTTGGTGCAATGGTGTCGATCCCGGCAACATTTACGTTGCCCGGTATTGCAGGTCTGGTACTGACCATCGGTATGGCGGTAGACGCCAACGTTCTGATTTACGAGCGAATGCGTGAAGAACTGCAGCGGGGAGCCGGTGTCAAAATCGCCATCCAGAATGGTTTTGAGAAGGCCTTCATCACCATTTTCGACTCCAACATCACCACGCTCCTCACGTCCATTGTGCTGTTCTATTTTGGTACTGATCAGATTCGCGGGTTTGCGGTCACACTGTTCATCGGTCTGGCAATCAGTATGTTCACGGCCCTGTATGTTGGTCGCCTGCTGTTTGACATTGCAGAACGTACTCGACTGCTGCGAAACATCAGCATGCTGAAACTCGTTGGTGAGACCAACTTCGATTTCATGAAGTATCGCAAACTGCTGTTTACAGGATCCGCCTGTGTGATTGCCCTCGGGCTGGCAGCCTTCACCATCCGCGGTGAAAAGAACTACGACATTGATTTCACCGGAGGCACCATGGTTGCCTTCCAGATGACAGAGCCTCAGAACACGACGGACGTGGCTGCAGCGCTGCAGCAGGAGTTCGGTGACGACTTTTCACTTGAGCGACTCACCATCGGTGGAGAAAAGGAAGAGGGACGAGGACGCTATTTCCGACTGCGTTCCACAGAACGTGATTCAGGTGCTGACGACGGTACCGCTGTTGTGGCTGGAGATTCAGCTGAGGATCGCGTGCGTGAGCGTGTCTATGCAGCATTTCGTAACAGCACTGACATGAAACTGCGGATGGTCTCGCTGGAGTTCAGTGAGATTACTGCAGTTGAAGTGGATGAAACAGACGATTCCGTGGAAGCCGTCAAGAGACTGCAATTCCGCGACGGACTCCAGTCAGAACTGACATTCTCTGAAGAGCTGGCCATGGGAACCGCGACAGACCTGATTGCTGCGAAGCTTTCAGAAGCTCGCGGGGCAGAAGTGGAAGGACTGTTTGGTCTGGAAGGGCTGGAAGGCTCAGGAGTCAACGCATCCGCCCGCTCCGTACGAAAATATACTCGCTATGCGGTCCGTGTACTTCCTGACGTCACATCTGATCAGCTCAATGCAGCCTTGAATTCGGCCCGGACCACGCTGTCACAGGAGCCACTGTTCGATGAGGTCAACACGTTTGCCTCGGCTGTTGCTCAGGAGACACGAGCTGACGCCACAGTCGCGGTATTGCTGAGTATTCTCGGGATCTCCGCCTACATCTGGTTCCGATTCCAGAACATTGTCTTTGGACTTGCAGCTGTGGTCTCGCTTGTCCATGACGTTCTGATCACGGTTGGTTCTGTGGCAGTAGCAGGTCTGATTTCCGGCAACTCCGTCGCTGACCTGCTCCTGATTGATGACTTCCGAATCAACCTGCCAATGATTGCAGCGTTCCTGACTCTCGTCGGTTATTCGCTGAACGACACGATCGTGGTGTTTGACCGAATTCGCGAAGTGCGCGGCAAGAATCCGAAGGTGACCAACGCAATTGTGAACACATCCCTGAATCAGACTCTGGCCAGAACTCTGATGACAGGGGTCACAGTCTTCATCGTTGTGATCATCCTGTATGTCTTTGGCGGTTCCGGTGTGCATGGATTTGCATGGTGTCTGCTGATCGGATCAATTTCCGGAACGTACTCCTCGGTCTATATCGCCAGCCCGTTCCTGGTCTGGTTCCTGGATCGCAGCAAGGCGATCTCCGCAAACGCCTGATTGCTTGTCGGGGGTGTGCTGGCGATATCCTGCCCCTCCGAAAAATGGCAGCAATCCCTTCGGCCCGTATTCTCTGAATGCGGGCCTTTCTGGTTCCTGCATTCTGTATACGAACTTCGGCAGACCACCTGAATGGCAGAGCATCTGAATGATTGACGAATCTTCTCCCACATGGACCACTGTTGACGCTGCAGAACTTTATGAAGTTCCACGGTGGGGTAATGGCTATTTCTCTGTGGGCAGAAATGGTCGAGTACTGGTTCATCCCGACCGCAATCCGGGACGATCGATTAACCTTGAGGAGCTGGTAGATCGTCTGCAGATGCGTGGGCTCGACCTCCCGGTACTGCTGCGATTCAATGGAATTATCCGCGATCGTCTCGCCTGCCTGCACAAGGCATTCAATGATGCGATTCAGGAATACGACTACAACGGAACCTACAGCTGCGTGTACCCGATCAAGGTGAATCAGCAGCGTGAGGTTGTCGAGAAGGTTGTGGAGTACGGACGTGAGTTTGGCTTCGGCCTTGAAGCCGGAAGCAAACCGGAACTGCTCGCAGTAGTGGCGATGACAGAAGCCGAAACTCCCATTATCTGCAATGGATTCAAGGATGCTGAATTCATTGAGATGGCGCTGCTGGCTCAGAAGATCGGTCGCCACGTCATCCCGGTTGTTGAGAAGTACACCGAACTGAAGATGATTCTGGATTGTGCTGAGAAACTCCAGGTGCGTCCGCAGATCGGCATGCGCGTGAAGCTGGCTGCTCGTGGTGCTGGTCGATGGCAGTCATCAGGCGGCTACCGCTCCAAATTCGGACTGCGTGCAGGAGAAATCCTCGACGCCCTTGAGGAGTTGCGCAGCCGCGGCATGGAAGACTGCTTCACGCTCCTGCATTTCCACCTCGGAAGTCAGATCACCAATATTCGTCAGGTCAAGGCGGCTCTGAATGAAGCAGCTCGCGTCTACACAGAACTCAGTCGTCGAGGCGCCGGGCTGAAATACATCGACGTCGGCGGCGGCCTGGGTGTCGACTACGACGGTTCTCAGACCAACTTTGAATCCAGTATGAACTACACAATCGAGGAATACGCTCGCGATGTCGTCCATACAATTCAGACCGTCTGCGATGAAGCCGAACTTCCGCACCCCAATATCATCTCAGAAAGTGGGCGTGCCGTTTCCGCATTCCACAGTGTGCTGATCTTTGGCGTGCTGGGAGTTTCCCGCCAGGGTTCGGACTCTCCGCTGGATCCGAACCTGACGATTCCCGAGGAGGCGGATCAGCCGCTGCATGATCTGCTGCAGTGCTATCACGGGCTCACACAGCGAAACATGCTGGAATCTTTTCATGATGCACAGACAGCCATCGATACTCTGATGACCCTGTTTAACACAGGCTACCTTTCGCTCGAACAACGCTGCCTTGCGGAAGATATCTACTTCGCCACCTGTCATCGGATCTGGGAACTCACGCAGCAACTCGACTTTGTGCCGGAAGAACTGGAACGTCTGGACAAACTGCTTTCTGACAACTACTTCTGTAACTTTTCACTCTTCCAGTCCTGCCCGGATTCGTGGGCCATCAAGCAGCTGTTTCCGGTAATGCCGATCCATAAGCTGGACCGAAGACCGACGCAGCACGGTGTGCTCAGCGATATCACCTGCGATTCTGATGGCAAGATTGACCAGTTCATCGATCGTCGCGATGTCCGTCGCACCCTGATGCTGCATGCCTACGATGGAAATCCCTACTACCTCGGAATCTTTCTGGTTGGTGCCTATCAGGAGATTCTTGGAGATCTGCACAACCTGTTCGGTGACACCAATGCTGTCCATGTTGATCTGTCACCATCCGGTGAGGTAATGCTGGACACAATCATCAAGGGTGAGACGGTCAGCGAAGTACTGGATTATGTCCAGTTCCGGGGGAGTGAACTGATCCATCGCCTGCAGTATGCCGTTGAGGTAGCAGTCAGAGAAAACCGGATCGATCACATTCAGGCGGGGCAGTTTGTGAAGTTCTACGAAGAAGCTCTGAATGGCTATACCTACCTCGAAAAATCCGAGGGGGAATAGCTCGACAGGTCTGTCTCAACTGAACAGTTTCAGAATGCGATTACTGCGATTGCATCGGCTGCAGCACAAATGTCTGCGGATCGAATGCATACCATATTCGATCCGAATACTCACCGCGAATCTCGGCGAGAGCCGCTTCCGATCGGGGCCTGCGACACACCAGCACATCTGCATCCATCGTCGGGGAATTGATCACATAGCTTAACTGCTGATCACCCGCAGATTCATCGATCAGAATCAGAGCCGGTCGCTGCACTATGGGTGAATCGGCGAGGTCACGAAACAGCTGCTGGCGGACCCGCGAAAAACTCTGCTCGGCAACCGCACGTGAAACAGCGGAGTCCCCCCAGATGTCCGGCATGTCCACAAGTGCCGGAACCAGCGAAGCCACGGGCACCATCAGCAGCCAGCTGCTCCGTACCAGTGGGCTCAGACGACATCTCAGCGTATCACTGAACTGCTGCAGCCCTGCTGCTGCAGTAATCAGCAGCAATGGCGCCGATTCAAATACATAGTGCCAATGGAGAATCCCGTCGTACCAGTACGGGATATGCACAAGATGCAGGGTGACCACGGCGATCACGACCAGAAATAATGGACTGCCGCAGCCACGGCAACACGCCAGCAGAATTCCGGCCGGCAGCAGCAACAGCAGCGCCGGCAATCCTAGTGTCCACGCTGCTGAAGCAATCAGCCGTTCCCGAACATTCCGGATCGCCAGGGCTGGTGTCAGGTTCACAGCCCAGTGATTGTAGCTTTCCAGAACTGCAGATTCCGGTTCCGCTGTGATGGCGTTGTCAAAGCCATACTGGTGTCGCGGAGTCCACGTCTGGGTATAGTACTGATAGGCAGACCTGAATCCGTTTCCGGTCAGTTGTGTGTTCATCCAGCCGAGCAGCAGGAAGCCGCAGAGCAACGGGACTCCAAAGGCAGCCAGTACACGCACGCAGCTGAACCGCTGCAAAAATTCAGGGGGCCGCTGCAGCAGAATCAACCCGAGCCGAATTCCGAACGGAAGTGCAAACCCGGCCGCTGTCATTGGCCTTCCCAGCATCGCACACGTCAATGCCACGCCGGCAATGACAGCACTCAGAGTTCTTCCGTTGTCCTGCATCCGCAGAAATGACCACAGAAAAACGCTCAACGCCAGCAGAGTCGGATGATGCGACAACAACAGATTGCTGAACACAGCGATACCCGGAGAACAGGCAATCATCAGCCCTCCCAATAACGCTGGCTGCGGACGAAGCAGCCGCAACAGCACACGATGCAGAATCAGCGTACTGAGTGCTCCGGCCACCCAATGTCCGAGAATTGGCATTCCAAGGGCCTCAAATGGCATGACCCAGAACCCGGTCCATGGGAAATAACGGCTGGCAGTGACTGGTCGATTGAGCACGTGGATCTGGTGAAATGCATCGTCAGCAATATCCGCAGCAGGCCAGGCCACCCGCCCGGCAAGAAATGTCCGCGCCTGAAGCTGATAACTGAATTCGTCATGATAACAGTACGGCAGCTTCCAGAACGCTGTCTGCCGCTCCTGCCGCAGCCCGGGAGCAGCCGGCACTGTGATCTGCCGAAATCCGATTGACGCACTTGACAGCAGGCAGGTCAACGCGAGCAGCACACTGCACATCCGGCTGCTCATCCACGCTGCCGACGGTCCTCCAGCTGCCCGCTGCGTCTGTCGTACTCCCGTGAAATACAAGAGCGGGAGCAGGAGCAGAACGCCCAGCATCAGCGTCGTTGCGGGATCCCAGAATGTGAACCAGGCCAGAAATCCTGCCGAAGATCTCCCGAATTCCAGCAGCCGCTGCCACTCATGCCAGAGGCAAAGCCCCGTGGCCATGCCCCAGCCGCAGAACACTGCGACGGTAGACTGTGTGGGTGATGCAGTCTGCATTCCTGTTCCTGTTCTGATCCCCTCAGTCGGTCAATAAGAACCTGTGCGGGGAGTGCTCCCGAGCAGTAACGTCTTGACGCCATCACTGATGCCTGATGTTCTGCAGATTGATGCCTTCGGTTCGCCTGCTATTCCAGCCTGCAGCAGTACTGTCGAGAATCAGACCTGCCACTGCAAGTACATCGCAGATCTCCGTGCGTTGCCCGGCAGAACCAGGACCGGTCAGATCACTCAACCAGATTCTCTGAGTGGGCGTATCATGATGCACTGCAACGTGTCTGCGACAATCGGCGAGATGAGGCACCAGCTGCCGGACAATTCGCTCGACAGGAACACCTGCTCCACCCGCATCGACAAAGGTCCCCCAACGATCGTCTTCTGACACAAACAGGGATAATCCTGATTTGCCAGGTTCATCACTGCCATCGTCGCGACTTCCGCACCGGACCGCTCCGGATGTGACGTCGCCCAGAAAGACGGCTCGTTCCCGGACAAGCGGGTCGGAACTGTAGATCCGTAACACCGTTCGACTCTGAGTCGGAAACCACTGCTTCAGCCAGTTCCGATAATCGGACTCCAGTTCCACTACCTCATGTTTTCCGGAATTCCGACCACAACGCAGCTGTTCAGTCAACGGCAGTATTTCGCCAGGAAATCTCAGCAGCAACGCTCGCGTCTGAGCGTCAGCAGTCTCTCTGACCGATTCATCAGTCGCCTGCAAACGCTGACGACCTCGAAACTCCCGTAATCGCCCCACCATCTCGGAATCTGCTGAGAAAAGTTCCCAGCCGTCAGTCACCGCTGTTCTGCGACCGGAGCCCACCTGCTGCAACTGAATTTCGGCGAGCCCCCAGTTCACCGCTGCCGATTCACTCCCGCCGTCGAACACATCCAGCCCCGTCCAGGACGTCCTCTGTCCCGCTCCGGTTACATGCATTGCTCCGCAGACACCAGCGGTGTTACGCAATGAAAACAGCAGTGAAGCATGCGTCGTGCGTCCGCAGTCGATTACTGAAATACCACTTCTCGCGGCTGCCCGGGTGATAATGGAATAAACCTCTGGCGAAAATGAGCGATGATCGAACCCGGTCAGAATCGTTCCGCCGGCAGCATTCGCACCCGCAGTGCCAGCTGATTCAGCATCACCGCTGAATTGCATCCCATTCGCAACCAGAGTCCGACAGAATAATGCGCTCAGCAGAGTCAACCGCATGGAATCCAGCTCATTCAGCCACTGCCCGCGAACACCATATTCACTTCGCATCACACCCAGTGGCCGATGTTCCCGCACTGCTTCGAGATCAAAACACGTGCGTTCAGACAGCCCCTCCGTGTGATAACGCCAGACGCACTGATCACATCCGGGCCACGCCGCGTTGAGCCGACCAAGGTGCACCGATCGAGTGACCGGAACTGAGTCGCCGGGGCAAAGAAAAGATGCGGACGATACCCCTGAAGCTTCTGAACCGCCGTCAGTTACACCCGCCATGCTAACGCCCCTGCTTCCCGGTCAGCGCTGAACCGGAGGCCGGCTGGAACCTGTCACTGCGGACCGACCACTGTCCTGCGGATAGACCAGCAGACGATCATGACACAGTAAGACAACATCAGCCAGACCATCACCCGTCACGTCCGTGATCAGTCCCTCTCGAGGCTGTACACCTCCACGCTGCTCACTGGAAACGAGCCGTTTTTCTTCGAAGACGCGAAAGTGGGTCGCCTCTCGAATCTGCATCTGAGCATCCACAGCCAGCAGTGCCAGACCATTGATGGCATTGTCGATCACTGTCAGATCAGCATTTCCGTCACCGTTGATATCCCCGGCGAGGACGTCCACAGGAAAGAACCGTTCCCGATCCGACTCAAAAACACCGCGTTCCTGCAGACGTGGCCCGGCAGATCCAGCAAACAGAACAGCCATCTGCTGCCGTCCGACGAGCAACAGATCAGCTCGTTCATCTCCATTCAGATCTGCGGTGGCAGTTGACGTAACTGCCAGCTCTCCCAGTTCAGTGTCCTGCCACATTCGATAAACATTGTCCTGCTCTCGCAGGATCCGCAGTCGGTTGACGCCGGTATCGACAAGCACAATCTCCGGCCGTCCACTCCCATCGAGATCAAGCACTGCAACGCCGGTTACATCAGATCCGGATTCTGCCGCATTGAACTGATCGCGCACACTCCAGCCGTTGGCGTCCCACTCCAGCAGTCGTGCAAAGGAATCCCGCGCCACCAGAAGTCGAGTGCCGTCAACAAAAACGCGTCCCGGTCCTGTAACCCCCGCATCAAGCTCATTCTCCTGAGCCGCCAGGTCAAAGCCACCCGCAGCATTGCGAATCATGACGTGAAATCCATCCGTCGCGGTTCCCGATGCAATTGACAACAGGTCTTCACGACCGTCGCCGTTCACATCCATCGGCATCAGACGCACCCCACGCTGACCAATCGCTCCGGTCAGCTCCACGCCAACCGCGGCTTCAGCTTCAGCCCATGTACCATCTTTCTGCTGATCATAACGCAGGAATCGGAGCTTCCCGGAACGCCCGCTGCCCTGAGTGACTCCCACGATCATCTGCGGCTGTGCAGCATCCGCAAGCACAGCCAGAGCTGCCAGCTCCCAGTCGTCCGGCTGCTGAATGACCGTCTCCGGAAAACTCATTCGCCCATCGCGAAAGGAACTGATGGCGATCACTTTTTCCTTGCTGCTGAGCAGAATTGCCTCCGGCTTTCCATCTCCATTCAGATCAGCTGCAGCCACATCCGAAACACCAAGCAATGCCGGATAACTTGCGGCCAGCCCTGGTCCGCCACGTCCGGCCTGCCGATAAAGCAGCATCTCCGCCTGCTCCGGATTCGTCGCCAGCACATCGATACCGCCATCGCCGTCGAAATCAGCAGTCACCACGGCTCGATCGCGAGCAGCCCCACCGTCACCAAGTCCATATCGAACCAGTCGTGGGACCTGCTCAGCTCGCTGCTCAGGAATTTCCAGCGCTGAAACTCTGACTCTGCGGGTACGCGCATCCACTGTCAGAAACTCCAGTCCTGGCTGACCGTCAATATCCGCCAGTGTGAGCGCCGAAACCGGATCATCACTGATCACAATTTCCGGACCTGGCTGCCCCGCAGCAGTCTGTAAACGGGCACAGATCATCCGATCGCCGGAACCCCCGGCGACATACGACAGATCATCGCGACCGTCGCCATTCAGATCCGCAGCCTTCAGGAAAGCGGGACGCTGGAGCGAATTAATCAGCTGGACCGGACTCCCGAATCCTTCCCCCTGCTGCTGATGCAGAATGCGGATGGAATCAGTGCCGAGCACAGCCAGATCCGCCAGACCATCAGAATTCAGATCTCCCGCGGTCAGGATTCCTGCAGTCGGCTCCACCTCAGGAATTCTGACTGCAAATCCCTTCTTCCACTCTGACAGTCCATCAGCCGGCTGCAGGTAGACGGCAACCTGGTCCGGAGCCCCGAAGACAGCCAGATCAGATCGCCCATCGTTATTCAGATCTGCAGCAACCAGATCTGCAACGCTGCGATCAAGCGAAATGGAACGCGTCTGAAACCTCTGGTCAGACAGAATCCTGTTCACTTCATCAGCCGGCTTCTGATCAGGTATCTCAGCCCGCTGCAGAAACAGTTTCAGACTGCTTGTGAAATTATCAACAACCGCCAGATCTGTCAGGCCGTCGGCATTGAAGTCGCCACTGACGAGTTCTGCTGCCCGCTCATGCAACTGATAAATCTCAACCCCAGTGAATCCGTAATACTGCGCGAGATCCGACGGTTCATCAGCAGTAGCGGTCAGACATGGCAACAACTGCATCGTTACTCCGCAGACGATCATCCATCCGCAGAATCCCCACACACGCTTTCCAGCCGACATCTGATACCCTCTCTGAATTCCCATCAGAATCTCTGCAGTCGCCGAACTGAATCGGTTATTTCCTGCGGAACATCGGATTTCCGCTGTCTCCCCGAGACAACAGATATGCCAGCAGATCCAGGACTTCATCCTGATTCAGCGGATCCATCAGCTTCGCAGGCATGATGGAAACAGCCGAGGCGACAATTTCGTCAATGTCATCCCGAGCTACTTCCCTCACCGATGATGGGTCCTCCGGGTTCACCAGAACCGTGTAGGCGGTTTCCGTTTCACTCACGATGCGACCGTTGATGGTTTGTCCGGCAGCCGTGACGATCGTACTGGCTCGGTACTGGTCACTGATCACTTTGCTCGGGTCCATGATGGCTTCAGTCAGATCCTTCAGATTGAACCGACCCGCCAGCTGCGTGAGATCCGGCCCGGTCGCTCCTCCGGCTCCGTCAAACCGATGACAGATGACACAACGTGTGGCAGCGAACATCCGCTTGCCGTTCTCGAAGTCCCGATTCTTCAGGCCGTCCTCCGCCAGAGCGCGGACTTCGTCAAGACTCCATTCCTTGCCAGGCCCGGCTGGTTTGGGAATCTCCGGAAGACTGTACGGTTTCCTTGCACCACTGGCCTCAATCAACAGACGCTCAGCTTCACTGGCATTCAGATACGCTTCCAGTTCAATGTTGTTCAGGAAGCCATGAAAACTGGCTCCACCGGCCCATTGATGAGCCCGTTCAAACCAGCTGAAGTAGCCCTTCCGCTGCTCCAGTGTCCAGCCTTCCTTCACATTCCTCAGACAGAATGCGTACCACATCTGCTGCTGGTCTGGTGCCTGTTCCAGCGATGCAGCAATCGCACGACCATAGCCACGATTTCTTGCCAGCAGGTCCTGCATGTCGTCGGTGACGGTCGGGACCGATTCCTGCTCCAGCAGCGCAACGGTTCGTGCAACGATATCCGGAGATCCCAGATACACAAGAACCTGACACAATTCACGATCCACAGCCGCGTCCGACGTCGGGAAATGCCTGTTAAGCTGAGCAAGGCAACTGGTCTTAACAGCATCATCCGGCTCAGCAAGTCGCAGAAAGATCAGCGAAAGCGTTCTCAGATAGTTAAGTCGATCGGCAGCCGACAGATCTGCAAATTCCGTCTGCAGCAGAATCCGGAGACTGGCATCGGCCAGCGCGGTTCTTACTCCTGTAACACCGTCCGCATCAAGAACTTCTCGCTGCAGCAGGCTTTCCAGCGGTGCTTTTGCCAGAGCCAGAAGCACCCACAAGCGATCACTCGGCTCCAGTTCCCCCAATCCTGCAGTACCCAGCGCTGCCGGTGATTTCATCAGATCTACAAACAGCTGCGAGTTGTAGAACGCATTCCGCGAGGCTGTTCGCAGGAATCGGTCGCTGCTGTTACGGACCCCGGCAAGTGCCTGAGCAAGTGACTGAGTGTCGGCTGCAGCCTGCACCTGTTCACCGACACGACCACTGTGCCAGCCTTCAAACTGCCGCCGCAGAGATCGTGGCCCGGCACCTGCGGAATTCTTCAGTTCGGCGGGCTCAGTGCTCTCTTCCCCTGCATAAGTCACTCGGTAAAGTTCGGACTGAGTCCCGCGGCCACCAATCGTAAAGTACAGGGCTCCGTCCGGTCCCGCAGCGACATCGGTCAGCGGCAGCGGGGTGCGGGAAAGAAACTCCTCCCGGCGAGCCGTATACGTACTCTGCATCGGCTCAATGTGCACCGCATACATCGTCCCGAATGTCCAGTCGCAGATGAACAATGCCTTCTGGTATTCCGCCGGGAATCTGCAGCCGTAACCGAACTCTGCTCCCACTGGAGAACCGGGACCGATGTTCACGATGGGCGGATGACTGTCCATTGTCCACGCCGGCCACTTACCAGTCCCGCTGCGCCAGCCGAATTCACTACCGCTTGTGACGTGCACAACGCGAGTCGGTCGGTACCAGGGGGTGCCCACATCCCATTCCATATCAGCGTCATAAGCAAACAGCTCACCATCCGCATTGAATGCCATGTCATAGGGATTGCGGTAACCAATCGACCACAGGTCCCATGTCTTTCCATCTGCATCTGTGCTTGCGACCCAGCCCCCCGGTGCCAGCACACCACGAGCATGCCCGTTGGCATCCCACATCCGCGGCAACAACAGATCTTCGCCCCAGTTTGTCGGAATGCGACTGGTGTAGTCAGTATTGGAAACCTCTTCACCAGCATCAAATGGCGGTCGAGTATGGTTTCCGCAGATGACAAAAATACGCTTGCCATCAGGCGAAAGTCGCAGCGCGTGCGGACCATGCTCCCCGCCACCGCGGAACTGCTTCAGTCGCACACATTCGTCAAACACATCATCCCCGTCCAGATCGCGGGCCCGATAAAGACCGCTTCCGGGGCCACCGTTGATACTCAGGTACAGCGAATCAAATGCCCACAACATTCCCTGAGCCGAAGTTGGCCGAATCTCACAGCCGGAGAAGTCCAGTGGCTGCACCACCGTTTCTGCCCCCTCCTGCCCCAGTGGCGGCAGCGTGATACGGCAGAGTCCGCGGTCTCCCTGATCGCTGGCAATCAGCCGACCTTTTCCATCAAAGGTAATGCTCACCCATGAACCCAGCTCCTCTCGAGGTACGGTGTACAGCTTCTCCACCTGAAACCCGGAACGAACTTCGAAAACGCCCGCGGGTACACGACCAGCTGCTGAAGCACCGTCAAAGACCGTGCCCCATGGTCCGTCCCCATAACTCGCTCGCACTGCTACAGCGGCAGTTGCTTCAGGACTCTGCTGCTCCGCTGCCTGCCAGCTGGCATCACTCACCAGCCACTGCAGATCGCCATTCGGAGCCTTCCACGCGAACTTCAGAACAAAGGCTGCCACGCCCCCCTGATTCTCCACTTCAGCATGAATTCGATTGACACCGGGCTGCAGATGAGCCGCTACGGACGCATCGAACGGCTGGGCCCATTCTGAGCCGCCTCCCACACGTTTGCCATTGACGAACACACTGCAGACGTTGTCGCAGGATGCACTCAGGCGAGCAGCTTCAATCGGACTATTGATCTCAATCTCTCGACTCAGAATGTACTTCCTGTTGTCATCAGCTCCCCAGATCCACTTTGCTGCCGGAGCAGACCGAAAGGCCGCATCGGAAATTGCCCCCTCGGCTGCGGGAGCGGCATCCTGGCCATACACCTGAGCCGGCTGAATCTCTGATTTCTGAGTTCGGGGCTCCTGAACAGCAGCATCCTGTGCGGAAACACTGACAGTCAGAACGATTGCGGGAAGTAGAAAACGCAGCATGGCAATTCCACTGGAATGAAAGAACAAAAGGCGGGAAGCCACACCTGACTCTGACTTCCAGTCTGCAGCGACGCAGGGAAGAACACTCAGATGTGGGCAGAACGGAGCCACAGAAGATCAGGTCGCGACGAATCCGTCAGCGGCTCTGTTTCCGGGACTTGTGTACGTCCAAATGTACGTCGACTTCCGTCCGGAAAGCAAACGGGGGAGCAAAATAGTTGCCGCTGCGGAGGCATGCATTCACAGTCACTGGCCTCAGTCTTCCGCGCTGGCAAGAAAATCCTGCAGATGCTGCAATGCCAGCACTGCTGCCTGCTGCTGCCGCTGCCGCCGTAACTCTGTTTCGTCGGCCGCGGCTTCCCCGGTGAGCAGTAGTTCCACAACCAGCGATTTCCCGGCACGATCCACAATCGCCAGCCATGCGGTCCCGTCCAGCGCTGGCGGCGCCCCGGGGCCAAGATGCCCGGTGATCCCCAGCGCTATATCCGCATGCGGAGTCTGCAACAGTGCACCGGACGCCATTGCAACGGCGACCTCTCCGCTCACGACATCGTGCTGCTCAATCAGACCGGCAGGAACCCCGAGCCAGACCTGCTTGGAGACTGTCTGATACACCACAAAGCCACCGCATAGATACTCCGACATCCCCGGAATTCTGGCCAGCGTTGCAGAAATCAGCCCCGCAGTGCAGCTTTCGGCCAGCACGAGCCCACGCTGCTGTTGCCGCAGCAGCTGCAGAATGTTCATCGCTCGCAAGTCCTTCTCATCGCTGTGCATGCTTGATCCTCCTGCCCGTTCCGATCCCATTGCTGCGCAAGCCCAGTCTCAGTGACGCACGACTGTGCTCTGGCAACAAGCTTCCCACGGAAGTGGCAACGCGCGTCTTTCGCCGATATGCGTCCTCCGGCGACGATGCAGCACTCTGCAATCAGCCTGCACCTGCCATTCTGCCGTTGCTTCCGCTGTTTCGGAAGCACATCCTCCAACTGCGGTCATTTTGTGCGCCGTCTGATGTCTGTCAAATCCTCTCCCCGGAACAGCTCTCCATGTTTCTTCTGCTTCGACCACTGCGTCTGCTGCTGCGTGCCATGGTCCTCGATTCGACGCCCCGGCAGATGTCGCTTGGCTTCGCCGCCGGAGTGGCAATCGGGCTTGTCCCGCGAGGCAATCTGCTGGCGATCTCCCTGGCACTGCTGCTGGCTGCGACTCGTCTCAATCTCGGAATCGCAGCTCTGGGAGCCTTACTGGCCGCCCTGATCGGCTCCCAGTTCGACGCTCAGTTCGATCAGCTGGGCTGGGTCATCCTGTCACGCCCGGAGCTGACCGAAGTCTGGCACTGGCTGTACGCACAACCGCTCGTCCCATGGACCAGTTTCAATAACTCCATCGTGATGGGCAGCTTCGTCACAGGTCTGGCCCTGTTCCTGCCACTGCACTTTGCCACAAAGCCGCTGTTTAATCGCTATGCCTGCACGCTCTCAGCGTATGGGAAACGGTCCTGGCTCGTGCGATTCATTTCAGGTGCTGAAATGGCTGACCGACTCGGCTCAGTCTGAATTCGTTTCGCTCGGCTGCACTCGGCCCGAATCCTCAACAACTCATCCCTCTTCGCCGTCCTGTCAGGAATCAATGTCATGCGATGGAAATGGATTCTCCCACGATTCATTATCGTGGCCCTGCTCCTGAGCTTTCTGCAGTTTGGAGTGGATCCGCTGCTGCGTTTCGCCGGGATCAGGGCGATGCAGGCAATCACCGGTGCGCGAGTCGATGTGGATTCCGTGGCAACCACGTATTTCCCCCCCTCTGCAACCGTACAGGGAGTCGCCGTTGCCAGCGCTCGCCGGCCCGGAAAAAATCTGTTCCAGTTCGACACACTCAGCTTTCGGCTTGAATCACAATCCCTCTCACAGCGTCGTTTTGTTGTCGAAGATGCCCGCATGGAGGGTCTGCAGTTCGATACAGATCGCTCTGACAACGGACAACTGCCATTCCAGCCAAAAATCGAGGAATCTGAACCGTCATGGCTCACAGAAAAACTCACTGCCGTATCTCAGGACTGGCTGCAGGAAGTTCAGGACGATGCATTTGCAAAACTGGATCCACATCAACTGCAGACGTGGCGCGTTGGTAACAGCCTGTACGAAGAGTGGGACCAGCGTTTTAGAATTCTGACTTCCGATGCAAAGAGCCTGGAACCGCGAGTCCGACAGCTGCGAGATCAGTTTCGCAGCATCCCCGATCTGCCGCCGTTGCAGCAGATTGAGATGGGTGTCCGCCTGGCAGAGGAGTCTGAAAAGCTGCTGGCTGATGTGCAGCTGGTGAATCAGGAACTCCGGCAGATCGCTCCAAAGCTGCAGGTGGACGTCAATGCTCTGAATACCGCTCGACTGAACGATCAGGAGATGATCCGGAATCGTATCGCAGCCTTTCACCCCGATGGGCGGTTTCTGTCACAGATGCTGCTAGGCAAGGATCTGTATCTGCAGATCAATCAGCTTCTGACCTGGGTGGAAACATTCACCGAGTATCAGTCCGGGCTGGAAGAACAAATCCATCCGGAACGTCAGGACGGACGCTGGCTTCCCCTGCTTGCCACCGAACAGGGTCCGGATTTCCATCTGCGGAACCTTGCCTTCACCGGAGTAATGTCGATTCATCGCGAGGCCATTCCGTGGACCGGCACGCTGCAGGATGTCTCCAGCAATCCGGAGCTCACCGACAGACCCGCAGTCCTTCGCGCAACAGCAACCGGAACAAACGATGTCCAGCTGACGATCACAGCTGACCGCAGGCAGGCCACACGACTGACGACTGTAGCTGCCTCCTGGCTCAATCATGATGGATTCTCAATCTCCGCCGGACGGCCGGAACAAATGCACCTGCGAGTCGCTCTGGATGAGCCGCGGTGGCAGCTGAATCTGCAGCTCGCTGACACCGGAATGCGAGGATTCATCAGTCTGGACACAACAGTCGATAATGTGAGCATTGACTCCGAAGGCAGCATTCGCCCCGAGCTTCTGCAGGCAACGACAACTGCGCTCAACGCTGTGCACAGGTTTCAGGCTGCAGCGGCGATCAGCGGATCTCTCAGGCATCCACGAGTGGAATTGTCCTCCGATCTTGGTGACCAGCTTGCCACTGGACTCCGAACTGCCTTCACAGAACAGTTTGAAGCAGCACGCACCAGCCTGCTGGCAGAAGTTGATCGCCGGGCGACAAGTGCCCTTGATCAGCTGAAAAACCGCTGCGAAGGTGAGTATACCCGGCTGGCGGCGGAAAATCGGAAGCTGCTGGACCAGATTCAGGAAGCGAGAACGCTGGCCATTTCTCTGAAGTCGGCCAAATCTGACCCCGGTCAGCTGCTGAAACACGTTTCCCAGTCAAAGCTGCTCTCTGAGGGAAATCGAACCGCCGTGCAGA
>JALQUR010000397.1 GCA_023260695.1 Planctomycetaceae bacterium | reverse complement strand
GGTGAACCGCCAATGCGGCGGCTGGCGCTGGAGATGATCGAGTGCCTCGGAGACAAGGGTCCCGTACTGATGTACACGACCTTCGAAGAGGGTGTCATCCGCAACCTGATCGACATGTTTCCCGACCTCGAGGCTCCATTGCAGGCAATCATCAATCGGCTCTGGGACCTCTATCCGGTTGTGAAGGCCAACTTTACAGCCCACGTTGACAGCCCACGTTGACAGCCCACCTGTGGCAGCGACACTTACGAGCCAGCGACCATGCGGCTTCCGGTAACCTGTAACAGCCCCGCAGCGGCACGGAGGTAACACGTGATCCCGCTACCTGAAAAGACAACCCCGGTGAACAGCTGCGGCGCTCTCTACCGTGGGCAGTCCGACTGCAGAATACCAGAGCCGAGGAGTGTACCAATCAGCCCACTGAAAACGTAGCCCATGCCCCACAATGTCAGACACCTCTGCCGCCTGCTCCTCATTCGCTGGCTGATAACGACTCCGCCATTCGATACAGATGCTGGAGCATCTTCTCGGAAGCCTGCTCCTCCAGACGGCTGGTTCCAAGCCATGTCTCATACCCACCCAGAAGATGCTGCTCCGGAGTCGGCAGGTAACCGAAATAGCCCTGCGAAAGTGAGAGCAGAACTGCGGGACGGCCTGCAAAGTGCGAGCGAAATACCATCCCGGTCTCGCAGAAGACCTCGCAGGGCATTGTCCCAAGGACTGTCGGACCAATCCGGAGCAGCTGCAATGGCACCGGTGCAACGGCAGGCTGACGTGACAGACTCCGCACACGCTCCGCATAAACACGCGGCAAGCTCACACCATTTCCCTCCGGTTCCGGGCCGGCCAGAGTCTCCACCGCCCAGTCCAGCTGCTCCACCGTTGGAATCCGCCAGGCCAGATCAAGTTCAGCAAACTGTGCAGACAGACTGACCTCTCGCGAATACTCCAGATCCGGCAGTGTTGCCAGCACACGGTCAGCAACATCGGCAGCCACCAGCTGCATCTGCTCATATGGCTGTCTCGACGGTTGCAGATTACGGAAGTCAATGTTGTTGATGTTGCCGCTGGTCCCATTCGAGAGCAGTCCCACACACCCCTCGGCAACAGCCCGCTCACGCAGCCGTTCTTCCACCACCCCACAGAACACACCAAAGTAATCAGCAGAAACGTCTCCTGAACGGACTCCGCCCACGTAATGCAGCGAATAGATGGACCAGAGAGCAATCTGCCGCCCTTCGTGTGAACGAACAGAAAGCGTTGATACCAGCGGATCCACAGGTCCCGCGGGCCGCACCAGATTCTCACTTCCCCGTGGCGGATTCATCTTCACCTGATCCACCGTACCGAATGGATTCAAAGGAACCGTTCCCTCACGCATATGCCAGCGACGGTTGAAGACATGCTCCGGAATTGAAATGGTCCCAAATGCCAGTTCTGCAGGCTGCAGCTGCTGCTGAGCCTGTCGGACGCCCTGCCCAATTCGTGCCACAACCAGCTGCTGATAGTTGTCAAGATGCTGGTGGTGAGCAAACCGGTCTTCGCCAAGGGCGCTCACCGCAGAATGCGTATGCGTCGCCGAAATCAGGACATGCGATGCCGGAATTCCAGTCAGCTGCTGAACTTCAAGGCGAGCAGCGTCCGCCAGCGAGCGGTGCACTCCCAGAAGATCGCAGACAACAATTGCCAGCTGTGTCCGTCCGTCAGCAAGCACCAGACAACGCGCATGCAGCGGATCATGCACGTTCGTCATCGGGATCGGTCGGAAACCACCGACAATGGCACCGGATTCAGGTGTGATTTCGATGCGTGCTGCACCTGCCGAGAACTTCTGCACGTCGGCGGCATTCAAGGAGCTGAAACAACAGGCAACCACCAGCAACACAGAAGAACTTGCGGTGGAAAGCAGCCGGCCCCGTGACCATCTGCACAGAAATGCAACAGACATCCAACGACCTTTCGCAGGAGGTGAATGGGGGGACCCTGATCAGGTCGGCACAAACCTGCTACTTGAGCAGATAGCGGTTGGCAATCGTGATCCCGGACAGCATCGCCCCCACGATTCCAAGAAATCCCTGATCCGTACCGCACAGAAATAAATTGGACAGCTCAGTCTGGCCGTTCACAAATTTACCCGGAGCACCATACACGCAGCCGTTCAGATGCCCGGTAAAACGACGAATTGTCCGAGGTGTAAATACGTCAGTGTCAATCACATGCCCGCGAAAGTCGGGAATGTGCTTCGTGGCACTCTCAATAATCTTCTGATTCCACAAATCCTTCTCTGCCACGTACTGATCCTCAGGCAGATTCATCCAGTAGTGCGGATTCGCCAGAGCTGTGATGCGAATGCGACCGTCTTCCAGTGGCTGTGAGTAGTCAAAATTATTGGGCGAACAGATGATCCCACTCCGCAGATCCACCGGTACCTCCGGACGCTCATAGTGAAATGCCGGAGAATCACAGTAGAAAACAATTGTCTCGGCGTGTCCGAGCGCTGCTGGCTGCTCGTCCATCACACTGATGGACTCCACAAAACTGATATCTCCCGGCACAGCCTTCGGAACCGGCTGAGCCGAACTGATCAGTCGCATTGTCTCTGCAGCGCCAGCAGACGACAGAATATTGTCTGCCTCGATCTCGGTGCCGTCGTCGAGCAGTACCGATGTGGCACGTCCCGCCTGATGCCGAATCTCCTGGACTCCAGCCCGGAGCCGGAGATCTCCGCCAAGCGCACGGAAGTGACGTACAAGCTTCTTCAGAATGAGCCGAATGCCCTCAAAGGGACGGCCGAATCCTTCCTGAAAGATGCTCTTGAACATGATCACAAACTGGCTGAAGTCCATATCGTGCGGCGTCGCACTGCCATAGAACATCAACGGGCAGAAAATCATGTCAATCAGCCTTGGATCACCAATGTATTCAGACACGACCTGCCGTGCCGATGCTGATGCCCGATCCAGATTCAGCGCGTCATGGTCAGCAATCCGCTGGACCAGCTTCTGAAAGCCGTCAATCTGCTGTGGAAACGCTTCGGCAATCTGTTCCACAAGATCATTGAAGTGATTTGTGAACTGCAGACGGCAGTCGGGAAAGACGATTGAAGATTTCAACTGCGGCCGCAGATCAAAGTCTTCCCACGTCATTCGCAACTGACGGAGCAGTTTGCTGAGCGGACCGCGTTTCGTCCCCGGCTCAGCGTAATTGGTAATCGCATGCAGACCCACGTCGTAATTGCGGCGGCGCAGACGGTAGAACGAATTCAGCCCGCCAATGGTCGTGTGCCGTTCAAGTATGCACACCTTCTTCTCGTAATATGCCAGGCGAACGCCCGCAGAGAGCCCGGACATCCCGGCACCGATGATCACAGTGTCGTATCGCACCAGTCTGCTCTTCTTCCAGAACCCGCATCAAGTTGCCATCGAGTTCATCTGTCCGAATACAACATCAGAACAGCTCGCAGCAGTCCACAGCCAACCTGACTCAATTCAGCGTTGTATGACATTCACCATACACCGCCAGCCAATTCAGACATGACAACGTTCTCGAGCTGCTCTGCGGCCACCAGTTGCTCTGCGGCACCAGCAGCTCTGCGGCCACCAGTTGGTCTGCGTGCCACAACAAGCACCGCCTGTTCTGCTGACGGCCGTTGCTTCCGGCATCGCCACCGTCAGATGGCAGGAGCAAACTTCCCTGCAGGTGAATATCGGAGCCGCTGCGGCGGCACTCAGATGCAGAGTGTCACGCAGACGCCGGGATATCCTTCAGCAACGGCGTGAGATACTCCACAGTCCCGGCCATGGTATTCAAATTCGGGTAGTCCTCTTCCGGTATCTGGATGCGATACATCTTTCGCAATTCCATCACGATATCCAGAAAGTCCATGCTGTCCAGTTCCATCTGCTCACGAAATGCGAGAGCGTCATCCAGGCCGGACAGATCCTCATCGGGAGCAATACGCTCCAGTATGTCCAGAATCACCTGCCGGATCTGATCTGCCGTCATCAATCTTTCCTCGCTAAACGATATCTTCGCCCAGAGCCCAGCGGAGCAGTCCCGTTTCGAATCGCTCCGTGTGTTCAATCAGATTCTGACGAAATCTCTGCTGAGATTTCTGTTGCAAATGACCGCCGTCTGTACAGAACTCCCCAGTTCCGAACAACACCCAGGATGCGAGCCAACGATGCAACGACACGTAGAATACAGCGCCACAGCCTTAGTCGGCAACCTGACGACATCATTCCGGCTGACAAAACCAATCCCGGAAATCGCTCTCGTCCCGCTTTCGGTACATCCAGCCCCGTTCCTCCACCTTCTCCAGCTGCAATCGCCCCAATCCCGGAGTTGCAAAGATCCACATACCAGTTTAAGGCAAATCCAGCTGAAATCCACCTGCGGGAAGAACCCCGCCGCATTGACGAAGCTACCCACCGCAGTGGCAGCGCGTTATCTGTGCGGCATCGACACAACCAGTTCACAACGGCGGTGCCCACAGAACTGAATTCTTCCATGAAATTGCAGACGCTGAGCCTGATCGTTGCCCCGAACTCTGCGGAGTTCCCCGGATCTGCTGCTGAGCCTGCCCTGGCTGCGAATCGGTCCCGGCGTCCCTGCGAAAACTCATCCTGACTGCACGGCCCCGTCAGACATGATCATCGTTGCCAGAGGAAATCATCGGAGGTCCCTCAGCCGGCGTATTTCTGCACGATCACGACGGAGTTGATCCCCAGCATGCCAAAGGAGTTATTCAGAATACAGTTCACACTGCCCACGGATCTGGGCTCATTTCGCACCAGCCCGGACAGCTCACAACGAGGGTCCACGTTGTCACAGTTAATTGTCGCATGGACCACACCGTCGTCGAAAGATGGGATATTGCCGAGCAGCTCGAGTGCTCCCGCTGCCCCCATCGCATGGCCTATGAAACTCTTGGTATTGTTGATACAGGTCCCGGAGCTTTCCCCGAACACACTGCGTAATGCTGCTGCTTCCTCAATGTCTCCCTGCTCTGTCGCCGTCGCGTGACTGCTGACAATGTCAATGTCCGCAGGGGTGAGTCGCGCGCGCTGTAATGCCAGTCTCACGCATTCTGCCTGACGAGTTGAATCCGGGAGTACAAAATCTCTGGCATCTGAATTCATTGCGTGGCCGACGATCTCTCCGTAAATCCGCGCGTTACGACGGAGCGCATCTTCCAGACGTTCAAGCACACAGATTCCACCGCCTTCAGCAACCACTATCCCGTTGCGCGCCACGTCAAAGGGACGGCACGCAACCGTCGGATCTTCGTGGACTGCCAGCGCTCCCTGAGCAGCAAAACTGGCAAAGATTCCGAACGTATGAATGCTCTCAGACACACCGCCGGCAATTGCCTGATCAACTTCACCCAGTCGGAGCATCTGCACTGCCTGGATCAGGCCTGCATTCCCCGCAGCACAGGCTGCCCCCAATGTCAGGTGCGGTCCTGTAATCCCGAGATTCAGCGTCACCTCGCCAGCAGGGTTATTTGCAACCGTGCGGGGATTGTGATGATGCGACCAGACTTTTGTGTCGTATTCAAACTTTGAGATCTCGTAAATCTCGTTCTCGGTCTCAACATTTCCGTGCTCGGTAATCCCCAGATAGACCCCGACCCGGCTCCGATCGACAGATTCCCAGTTGAGCCCGGAGTCCTGAATTGCCTCGTTCGCACAGTACACAGAAATGGAACCAGCTCGAGTTCCTCGGCGAACGTCACGACGTTTCTGATACCTCAACTCATCAAAATTACAGACCCCGGCAAGCACCGGACCCATGTAACGAGTCTCGTAGTTGACGACCCCGGATCGGCCCGCCAGCAACGATTCGCGATATTCGGCAAGGTTGTTTCCGTTTGGCGCCGTTAACCCAACGCCAGTGATGACTATTCGATCATGAACCATTACTTTGCCAAACCCCGCTCTGGAGACCGCTTCAGATCAGGTTCCCAATTTGCTCTGGCAACCCGCTGCGCGGCATCTGAATGCGGCCTTTCTGCAGTCAGATGCAGCCATTGTGCACAATCAGGCACTGCGGCACCGGTACCAGCCGCCACAGTCCCGTCTGTCTGGAATCTTCCGTACACTGATCGGTAAACCAATCGGTGCTGATCCGAACCGGCAATCTGAGCAACCGTCTGCAGGAACGCCTGGAGAATCGCGCCAGATCAATGAGAATACGCCGCCACCGGCCCCCCCGAATTCGCCGCTCAGGGCTCGAAAGAGTACAGGGATCATCGGATTATCACAAGCAGTCCTGAGGATTTCCCGTCGCCCTTTATCAGCGACGCGAATCGTTCAGAATCGAGGCCATCTCGAGCAGTCTGAGGCTCACTGCAGCATTCGAGGAAGGTCCCGTTCCAGACGACGCATTCCCTCAGCCATCGATATCGAGGGAGCATACCCTAGTTTTTCCACCGCCGACTGAATCCTGTAACTGTGGGAACCGGACAACTGCCGAGCCACAAAACGCGTCATTCGCGGTTCGCCCGGCAGACGCAGGCCCGCCCAGACAACCTCACACGCTGCCCCCAGGTAATATGCGGAGGCGGCCGAGATGCACCGCTCGACCGGGGAGATTCCCGCAAGCCTCAGCAGGTCATCAATCCATGTCCACAGATTCACAGCTTCCGGCTCATTAATGAAATACGGTTGCCCGCCCACTGAACCGTCCATCGACAACGCCCGATCTGCTGCCAGATGAGCAGCTGCCGTATTCTCCACGTATGAAACCGAAACCACATTGCCGCCTGTCCCCACACGACGCAGACGTCCAGCCCGTGCTGTCTGCAGCAGTCGTGGGATGAGGTGATTATCCCGCGGTCCCCAGATCAGATGCGGACGCAAAGCCAATGTTCGCAGACCGTCTGTCTGATGAGCAGAAAGGACCTGCTGTTCCGCGAGGGCCTTGGACCACGGATAGTAGCAAAGCCAACGCGATGCATAGGGAAGAGTCTCGTCTGCATCAACATGGTCCTGCCCATCAAACACAACACTCGGTGAACTCGTATGGATCAGTCGTGCCACACCTGAAGCATGGCACGCCTCAAGCACATTCTGAGTCCCGACGACATTGATTTCATGAAACATTCTCCGCGACCCCCAGATCCCGGGTACGGCGGCCACGTGAAACACCGTCTCAACACCCTCGCACGCACGGCGCACTACCGCTGCATCACGCAGATCCCCGCGGATCAGCTCCATTCCCTGCGAAGTCAGCTCCGGATAATCACCTCGAGCAAGGACGCGGACCGTATCTCCTCGCTGCAGCAGCTGTTCGGCGACGTACCTGCCCAGAAATCCACCGCCGCCTGTCACCAGCGTCTGCATAAACCCCATCCCATCATCGCACTGAGGCCGCCCGCTCCCGAATCGTTGACCAGCCCGCATCAGCCAGTCCGCTGCAAAAAAAGACACTGCAGCTTCACCGCAGTGTCTTTTTGCAGGTTCAGAATCTGTGTGAGACGCAGAATTTCAGAAGCCACTTTCACCGCGGCCGCGACTGCTTCCCCGGCTGCTGCCCCGACGACCGGAAGATCCTCCCATTGAACTGCCGCGACCCATTCCGCCACCGTAGTTCATGCCAGAATCACCGCCGAACATTCCCGGATCACCAAGTCCACCAAGTCCGCCAAGGCCACCTTCACCCTCGTCGCCGTAGGGTGATACGCCCCCAGATTCGTCGCGAGGACGCAAATTCTCATACGTGCTCTTCAGGTAGTCAGTGAGTCTTACGTCGTCAGCCTTGCTGACTTCACGTGTTCCGAGGTCAACCCGGTCGCCTGTGTACCGACTCACAATGCTGCCTGAAGAATCCACGACGGTGATGCGGTCACCAACCGGACGAATACTGCCGAGATCATCGAACAGGTCACGCAGTTCCGGGAAGTCACCGCGAGACATCTTTGGTGCCTCAGAAATTGAAGCAAGATAGTCGTCACTGCGCAACTGCACGTCAGATCGATCAAGCGAACTCTTGCTCAGATCGACGAACTCAACATTCTCGTTGCCACCGATTCGAGCCCCGACGGGAACGCGGACACTGGAGAGCAACGGGGTTCCTGCTGACTCATGCTCGTAGTACATTGAAAGCGAAGCGAACTCATCAGCACGTGCTCGCGACTCAACCTTGTCCACGTAGTAGCGATAGCCCCGTGGGACATAGATCGCCGGCGATTCCTCACTCCAGGCCGAAAAGATCGTCTGCCGCGCTGCCTCTTCCGGATCAACGAGCTGCTCGATCGGACGCTCAAAGTTGGGGTTGTGCATTTCCAGTCGCACGCGATAGCGATAACCGGCACCTCGCTCGCAGGTGAAATCCATGAAGCGAACGAGCAACTTTCGTCCGCCAGCCATCGCATTGCGAAGCTGCTGCTCAAATGCCTTCCTGCTCTCTTCGTCCTGCTTCCCCTGACCACCAGAATTCATGTTGGAGTAGAAATCGTCCATCATGCCGGACATGCCCGCCTCACCGCCATACCCGGAACTGCCGAGTCCACTGTAGAGATCGTTTCCGTCCATCCCAAATCGACGAAATCCCTGGCTGCGAGCCCGTCCACGCGGCAGCTTTGCTTGCGCTGCATCAGCTTCCTCACGCAGCTTTTCATTCCACCGGTTAATTAACTCCTGCTCCGTTTCCGAAAGCTGAAAGTTTTCCAGTTCCGAATGAGAAGCATCTTCCGGAGTCCAGCGACCAGCAGCACGCCGGGGAAGCGGCATCGTGATTTCTGCACGGGCCACCGATGGATTGACAATCTCCATGTCGGTGCCGAGCGAATCTTCAAGGATGCCACCAACGTCCTCAATGGTGAGCTTTTCCCACTCGCCCGACCACGGGTCCGCCCCGGGGAGCGCCCGCTGCCGCTCAATTTCGAGATCCACGAAGGAAATGTATCGACCTGCTGATTCACCGGGAATATGCAGGGCATCTGCAATAATCTGAGCCTGCTCGTAGAAGTCAAAAATCAGTCGAACTGATACACCAGCGCGAAAGCTGACTTTCTTTTCCTCCAGAGCTTCCATGCCCATTCCACCGTAACCCATGTCGGAGTAGTCACCCATCCCGAATCCGGAATCCATCATTCCACCATACGGGTCACCACTGTCTTCACCGAAATTGTCGCCGTATCCCTCACCAGGAAAACCACCAAGTCCACCGCCACCAAGTTTTCCAGCGCCACCGGCTCCAGCAAGCCCACCGGGGCCGCCAAGCCCACCGGGGCCACCAAGCCCACCGGGGCCACCAAGCCCACCGGGGCCGCCAAGCCCGCCGGGGCCGCCAAGCCCGCCGGGGCCGGTCAGGCCTCCACTGCCGCCAAGGCCAAGTCCTCCGGTGCCGCCGAGTCCCCCTGGCCCACCTGCCATCTGCTGGCTCCCATTCCTTCCGAACAGCTTGTCGAGATCATCGGTGTTTTCGTCCGGCTTCTTGCGTCCGCGCGGATCCTCAGTGTTGTTCCCGTCTTCTTCCTCAACAACTTCTTCATCCTCCTTCTCCACCAGTGGGAAGATAATGAGCGAAGATTCCGGCATGCGAGCCGCCAGCACCGTGACACGTTCCGCCTTACTGTTCGTCTCCCTGAATGGCTCATTCCACCGGTTGTTGGTGGCATACAAGCCAGTCTGCTCAATCGATGACGACATTCGGCCCGCCATTGCCCGGACGTCTGGGGTCTCCTGGAATTTTTGTCTCTGGTCTTCGGGGAGCACCGAGCTCTGCCAGCTGCTCTCGGTCTGGTCCGCCTGTCGCTTCAGCTGACCAGGATCCTCCTTGCAGCTGCTCCAGCTGGCAGACGCGAGCCCGTAAATTCCCAGCAAGGCAACAAGACCTACGCAGGCCTTCTCGAAGTGATTGACCAGAAGCGCCTTGAAATCGAGTTTTGCCTTAGCCATCACAATTCTCCTGAATACGAATTCAGTTTGTGCAATTCCGAAACAGCCATAACCTTCAGAACAAAAACAGGGAACAGGTTCTACTGCCCCGCAGGCTCCTCAGCAGCGCCGTTCGGCGAGGACTCACCGGCGTTACCCTCACTGGTTCCCGAATCTGAAGTGCCCGCAGCGTCCGTTGCAGGGGCAGCAGGTGCCGCACCATCTGCTCCATCCGCCGGCACTTCGCCAGCAGCGGGCGCCGCCGAAGCCGGATCGTTCTCACGACTCGGAACAGATGACTCATCGGTGTCTGATGCACCGGATACGCCGCCCTCCGACTCTTCAGGAGCCGTGATCGTTGGCGGAGCAGCAGTGCTTTCCTCCTGATCCCCAGCCGCCTCCGTTTTCTCTCCAGCATCGGTCTCCTCTGCAGACTGATACAACGTCATCAGTCCACCAATCCTGACCGTCAGCAATCCTCGATCAGAGAGTGCTGCAGCAAGCTCTCCTGCCCCGGATGCCTGCCCAACCGTGCCGCCGTATTCACCACCCATCATTCCGGAACCGCCGAGCCCTGATGGTCCCATCATCCCGGATCCACCCATCTCCGGACCACCAAGCCCGGGAGCACCCATCATTCCGGAGCCACCAGCACCACCGCTGAGCATCCCGGATCCACCCATCCCAGGCCCGCTCATTTTTCCGGAGCCACCCATCATTCCGGGGCCGCCCACCATTCCGGGGCCGCCCATCATTCCGCCACCGTCTTCGCCATCACCTTGAGCATGCCGCGAGCAATGCCGGTGCGATACGTGGAAATGATCTTTTCATCATCCCAGTCCGATGTCAGTCGACCTGTATTCCGCGCATCAGCCAGCGCGTCGAGAGCAAGATAAGGATTGACCGCATCGGCTCCGTAACCGATCAGCAGGCAGAAGTGATGCACTTCCCGAGCCTCACCGGATTCCACTGCGAGGCCAATTCGAGTTCTCTGTTCATGACGCACCAGATGATGATGGACAGCTCCGGTTGCCATCAGTGAACTGATCGGAACACGATCCGCGCTGCAGTTGCGATCAGACAGTACCACCATGCTGTATCCGGCAGCAATGGCTGCGGTCGCTTCGCTGCAGACGCGATCCAGTGCCGTTCGCAGTCCCGCTTCTCCCTCAGATCGCGGATAGGTGATGTCGATAACCTGAGTCTTCCAGCCTCGGTGGTCCATCGATTTCAGCCCGGCCATCTGGCGAGTTGTCAGGATGGGGTGCGGCACCTGCAGCCGGTGAGCACTTTCGGCGGTGGGCTGGAGCAGATTGCCTTCGGGCCCGATGTAGCACTCCAGTGACATGATCACCTCTTCGCGAATCGAATCGATCGGCGGATTGGTGACCTGAGCGAAGATCTGGTGGAAGTAGTCGTACAGCATACGTGGCTTGTCACTCAGACATGCAAGAGCCGCGTCGTTCCCCATGGAGCCAATCGGATCCTTGGCCGACTTGAGCAGTGGGAGGAGCAGAAACTGCATCGTCTCAGTCGTGTACCCGAATGCCTGCATTCTCGTCAGAAGGTCATCACCGGTCAGCTGTTCAACGGTATCCGGCTGAGCAATGTCCTGCAGCTGGATACGTTGCTCGGCGACCCAGTCGCGATATGGTCGAGCTGCCGACATTGTTGACTTCAGCTCTTCGTCATCAATGATTCGACCTTCCTCGAAGTCGACGAGGAACATGCGGCCTGGCTGCAGTCGGCCCTTGTACCGCACATTGTCAGGATCCACCGGCAGCACGCCCACTTCACTCGCCATAATGACGCGATCATCGTGAGTCACGTAGTAACGGCTGGGGCGAAGCCCGTTGCGATCCAGGGTCGCACCGATGTAATGCCCGTCGGTAAACGAGATTGATGCCGGTCCGTCCCATGGTTCCTGCAGAGCAGACATGTATTCGTAGAATCCACGCTTTGATTCCGGCATGGTCTGGTGGTTCTGCCATGCCTCCGGAACCATCATCATCACCACTTCCTGCAGCTTGCGACCGGAGTGGTAGAGCATTTCGAGGGCGTTGTCGAAACAGCCGGAATCTGATGTGTGCGGCTCCACGATCGGGAACAGTTTCTCGATCTCATCGCCGAACAGTTCGCTCTGCATCATACCCTGGCGAGCAAACATCCAGTTGGAGTTGCCGTTCACGGTGTTGATCTCACCATTGTGAGACATGAAACGCAGTGGCTGGGCACGATCCCAGCTGGGAAACGTATTGGTCGCAAACCGTGAGTGCACCATCGCCAGGTGACTGTCGTAGTCTTCTGCCTGCAGGTCCCTGAAGAATGGCATCACCTGGAACGAAGTGAGCATTCCCTTGTAGATGATCACCTTCGTGGACAGGGAGCAGATATAAAACAGCAGAGCCTGCGAAAGTTCACCGTTGCGAAGTCGGTGGCTGGCCCGCTTGCGAATGATGAACAGCTGCCGTTCAAAGGCTTCCTGATCCAGACCGTCGGCAGCGCCGACAAACAGCATTTCCATCTGCGGGGCGCAATCACGAGCCGTCTTGCCGATATCTGCACCGTCGAAGTCAACCGGCAGAGGACGCCAGCCCAGGCAATGCTGTCCCTGATCACGAATGAGCCCTTCGACGACGGAACGGCATTCCTCCCGCTGAGCCGCATCTTGTGGGAGAAACACAATTCCGGCACCGTATTGTCCGGCTGCCGGCAGCGTGATATTCAGTTCTTCCTGAGCAACGCGGGACAGAAACCTGTGGGGCAGGGCGGTCAGCATTCCAGCTCCGTCGCCCGTGTTTGATTCGCAGCCGCACGCGCCACGATGATCCATCTGCTGCAGCATGACAGCTGCATCGGCGACAATCTGGTGGCTTCGCTCACCCTTGATGTGGGCGACAAAACCGACGCCACAGTTGTCATGCTCGTTGGCAGGGTCGTACAGACCCACTGCTTCAGGTGCCCCGTAGGGAGCTCGCTGAACCACCGGATACTGATTGCCGCGTACATCTTCCATCGCTACCAGCCTTGCTTCTCTTTTACCTGACCGACCTTGAGTCCTGCAGATGAATCCGCGCCAGCCGGCTAAAGCTTGCGCATTCATCCTCTCAACCTGTCTGCCACTGCTGTTCCTGTCCAGACCGGGACACCGAGAGCGCAACGATTTCACTGCTGATCTCGCTGACACTCAGGCAACCCGGGTGGGGTGGTCAGCAGGTGAGCAGAACGTGTTTCGAGCCTGCAGGTTTGAGCTTGTTTCCCTTCCGGACTGCCGCCGCCTGACAAACCGTACCCGCCGTAATGTCGATCCGCATCGCAAGCGGATGACTGACGGATGGTTCAGTATCAGGACCAGTTCGGGACATTTCGGGGGGCTCGTCTCAGGAGTCTTCTCAGAATTCTTTTCGATTGGCGTCAAACCCGCACAGCCGGGTTGGAATCGCCTTTGTGTGGACCCTTTTCGCCGTGAAAGCGGCACAAGAGCCCGTATGGGCTGTCAGGGCAGGCAGGCCTGGCCAAAGTGGTCGAGATCTGTCGCAATTCTTCACTGCTGCAGCGGATGCATCGCACCGAAAAGACCGCGTTTCACTGAGACTGCCGCTTTTTCAGGGACGTGGGCGAATTTGATTCGAGCCACGGTCCTGATCTGAACGACAGTCACTCTGGATCCACCGTTTTTGCAGTGTACGGCAGATGCAAAGCGACCTCTGACAACCCAGGATTATTGTGACACTCGCGGTGCAGGAAAACAACC
Source organism: Planctomycetaceae bacterium (assembly GCA_023260695.1). Classification (GTDB taxonomy): domain Bacteria; phylum Planctomycetota; class Planctomycetia; order Planctomycetales; family Planctomycetaceae; genus SXXK01. Next base: position 15,769 of record JALQUR010000397.1, on the reverse strand, counting down.
ATTCCCAGTGTTTCCGGGAACAATCCTGGCATCGACAGTACCGTTCCCGAGTGTCAGACTGCCCTGAAATCTCCCAATTCGCTAACATCCGAACCGCCTGCAGAATTGAATGTCCACCGCGTCAATCCTGCCCCTGAATGTGTGGCGAAAGTGTGCGTGTGTTCAGGTGCGGTGCCGCACGACTCCGCCGGATGTATCTTCCGTCCAAATAATCCTCAGAACTGTCACCCTCCCACCATGGCCGGTTCTTCCCAGGATCAATCAACGCGGCATCCTCAGGATGACCCGCTCAGTTCGCCGGTGCAATTCCTCAAGGGGGTTGGACCACTGCGAGCACAATTGCTCGAAAAACTGAACATCAGAACAGCTCAGGATCTGCTCTTTCATATTCCGGTCAGCATCGATGACTACTCCGAGCTGTGTACCGTTCCGGAGCTGGAAGCTGGCACAGAGCAGGCTGTCTATGGTGAAGTTGTTGACCGCGATGTCAGGCACCTGCGTGGCGGCCGTACGCTCACTGGAGTTCTGCTCAATTGCGATGGTCATTTCGTCCGCGGTGTCTGGTTCAATCAGCCGTGGATGTTGAAGCGATTCAAGGAGGGTGATCGGCTGATTTTCCGCGGCAAGCCGGCGCACCGATCCGGACGCTGGGAATTCAACAATCCTTCTGTCAGCCCGCTGCATGACGATGAAGAGCCGGATCAGTCCGCTGGAATTCTGCCAAGATATCCGCTGACTGAGGGAATCCGCATGGAAGGCATGCGGAAGATGACTCGATCTGCGGCGATGGCTCTGGCTGATCAGCTCCTGGATCCCCTGCCGGCATTTCTCCGTGAGCGTCTGGAACTTCCCGATCTGCCGTCGGCCGTGCGTGCACTGCATGCACCAGCAGATCGCGATGAGTGGGAGGCCGGTCGTCGCCGGGTGCTGCTGCAGGACCTGCTGGAGTTTCAGCTGGGGCTGGCGCTCCGACGGCGGATGACGCGACAGCTGACCGCTCCACGAATTGAGGTATCAGCGCGGGTGAATGCTCGGATTCGCCGGCTGTTTCCGTTTCGCCTGACGGCAGGGCAGGAGTCTGCGATTCAGGATCTGATCGGCGATCTCAATTCAGAACAACCAATGCATCGACTGCTGCAGGCGGATGTCGGGGCAGGCAAGACGGCCGTTGCAGCTTATGCTCTGCTGGCCGCGATTGCGGCTGACTGTCAGGCTGTCCTGATGGCTCCAACGGAAGTTCTGGCAGGTCAGCACTGGGAGACGCTGGATGAACTGCTGGCCGGCAGTCGTGTTCAGAGGGGACTGTTGCTGGGTGGCATGCCAGCTGCCAGGCGTCGGGAGACACTGCAGCAGATTGCCGACGGCAGCATGCAGCTCATCATCGGGACCCAGGCGCTGATTCAGGACAGTGTTGAGTTCCACCGCCTTGGTGTTGTGGTAATTGATGAGCAGCATCGTTTCGGAGTGCGACAGCGATCCAGATTCTCCACAGGTGGATTCAGTCCGCACGTGCTGGTGATGACCGCGACTCCCATTCCGCGAAGTCTCTGCCTGACTCAGTTCGGTGATCTGGATGTCTCGCAGATTCGTGACCTCCCGCCCGGACGTCAGAAAGTGATCACGGCGCGGATTTCGAACGCTGCTGAAGAGCAGAAGGTCTGGGCATTCGTTGAACAGCAGGTGGCTGCGGGCCGGCAGGCCTATGTCGTGTGTCCCCGCGTGGAAGGGCAGTCAGAAAATGATAATGCTTCGGCTGAGCAGCTGTTTGCTCAGTTGCGGCGCGGTCCGCTGCAGCAGCTGCGGCTGGACCTGCTGCATGGGCAGATGGAGCGCGAGCAGCGGCATACCGTGATGGATCGCTTTCGCAGCGGTGACACTGATGTGCTGGTTTCTACGACTGTGATTGAGGTGGGGGTCAACGTGCCCAACGCTACCATCATGGTGATTCAGCAGGCAGAACGCTTCGGAATTGCTCAGCTGCATCAGCTGCGGGGACGTATCTGTCGCGGCAGTCACCAGGGGTTCTGTTTTCTGCTGTCTGAATCTGAAACGCCGGAAGCAGTAAAGCGTCTGACCGCATTGACTGAAACCACAGACGGTTTTGAGCTGGCAGAACTGGATGCCGAATTGCGTGGTCCCGGAGATATCCTCGGTCTGCGGCAGAGTGGAGCCATGCCGTTGCGTTATGCCGATCCGATTCGCGATCTGGAACTGCTGAAGCAGTCACGGGTCATCGCACAGCAGCTGATTGAAAACGGGGAATTTGACTCCTCTGACTGCTCGGACCTCAGAGCAGTGGTGCTGCTGCGTTTTTCGAGATTGTTTGATCTGCCGCAGACCGGCTGAAGCGGCAGAGCAGGGTGACCGGCCGTTCCCATCGGCCCGTTGGATTCCGTTCCTGCTGAGTCGTCTGTGCTGAGTCGTCTGTGGTGTGTCGTCTGTGCTGTGTCGTCTGTGGTGAGCACCGCACCTGTGTGTCGGGAACGTACAGGGCAGTGTGGTCAGGTACGAATCCAGCCACCACCCAGAACGCGTGCCCCGTCGTAGATCACGGCAAGCTGTCCCGGTGCGACACCCTGAACAGGATCATTCGGAATGATCAGTGCTGTTTCCGGCTGTTCCGTCGTCAGAACAACCCGACAGGGGACAGCGTCGTGTCGATAGCGCACCTGCACCAGAACATTCTGATCTGCGGCAGGAGGACCGGCGAGCCAGTTCATTTCGACAGCGAAGAATTTCTGCACCTCAAGATCTTCACGTCTGCCGAGGACAACAGCGCAGGATTCAGGATGGATTCGCAGGACAAACCGTGGTTCGCCGAATGCAATTCCCAGTCCTTTCCGTTGACCGACTGTGAATCGTTCGTAGCCATCATGCTGTCCCAGCACATTGCCGTCGGGATCGACAAAGTTGCCGGCGGTCCCGCTGAAGTCACGATAGCGACTCAGGAAGCCGGCGTAATCGTTGTCCGGAACAAAGCAGATTTCGTAGCTGTCCTTTTTGTCGGCAACACGCAGACCTGATTCGGCGGCAAGGCTGCGGATCTGTGGTTTCTGAAAGCCACCGAGTGGGAGCAGAATGGAGGGAAGCAGCTGTTTCTGGATTCCCGAAAGCACATAGGACTGATCCTTGTTCGCATCAGCACCGCGGTACAGGCCCCAGCTGCCGGAGGATTTGTCCTGTTCGATTCGTGCATAGTGTCCGGTGGCAATTCTGTCGGCTCCGACCTGCTGCGCAAATTCCCACAGCTTTCCGAATTTCAGCCAGTTGTTGCACTGGACGCAGGGATTGGGTGTTCTGCCGGCAAGGTATTCGTCAGCAAAGTAATCCTTGATCCGTCTGAATCCGTCCTGGAAGTCGAGCGAATGGAAGGGGATGCCCAGACGGTCTGCGACCCGTCTGGCGTCAGCTGCATCGTCGGCACTGCAGCACCCCTGGCGGTGTGCCGGTGCATTCATGACGGGCAGCAGTGGTTCGGCAGGCAGGGCGCAGGAGGATTCTGATTCGCCGGACCGCATGAACAGCCCGATCACATTATAGCCCTGCTGGTGCAGCAGTACTGCAGCGGCGGAACTGTCCACCCCTCCGCTCATTGCCAGGACGACGCGATCACCCATGCAGGTACGATTCCTTGTCTTGCGGCAGACGCGCAGTTCTGCAGCACGATAATTCCCATCTTCTCAGCTGAATCACACCTGCAGTATACTCCGCCGCGGCTGTTTTACCGCATCCTGCCTGTTTGTCTTCACTGGTTTCCCTTGTTCAGAGCTGAATCTTCCATGCTGCGAAGACTATTTGACCTGATTCTGGCCGGCAGTGCTCTGCTGCTGCTTGCTCCCGTCCTGCTGCTGGCTGCCATTGGAGTTCGACTGTCCAGCCCGGGGCCGGTGATTTATCGCGCACGACGTGCCGGCATCGGTGGAACACCCTTCGTGATGTACAAGTTTCGCACGATGCATGCCTCGCCGACACAGGGCAGTCTGATCACCGGACACTCAGACAACCGCATCTATCCGCTGGGAAAGCTGCTGCGAGCCAGCAAAGTTGACGAACTGCCGCAGCTCTGGAATGTGCTGCGTGGAGAAATGTCCATCGTCGGACCTCGTCCGGAAGATCCCGAAATCGTCGCGCTTCATTACGACGAGATGGCCATGTTGTCTCTGGCTGTACGCCCTGGGCTGGCAAGTCCCGGAAGTATTTACGGAACGACTCATATGCACCTGATGGGGGATGATATCGATCCGGAAGCGGCCTATCTGCGAGATCTGCTGCCCATCAAGCTGGCTCTGGAAGTGGTCTATGTTGAGCAGCAGTCGATCGCCACTGATTGTCTGGTGATCCTGCGCACAATGGCGACGATTCTGCAGATGTCGGCCGGGCGTCGCAATTTTCCTGATCCTCCGGAACTGCCCGCTGCACAACGTATTCTGCAGGATTATCGGCAGCGCGCTGCCGCTGCGAAACGAAGCGCCGCATAGGTCCCGACCTGAGGTCTGCATCCCGTCAGATTGCAGTGCCAGGCACCGTGCGCATTGCCAGGCACTGTGCGCAGTACCAGGCACCGTGCGCATTGCTGGGCACCGTATGCAGTGGCAGGCACCGTGCGTTGTCGGCTCAGCCGTATCGCACTCAATTTCGGGATTTGTCAGTGACCCTGAGGCACGTCACTCAACCAGCCCGCCTCATCCAGCGGAAAGTCATGTGGCTCGCCACAGAATTTGAGCCGAGCATGATTTCGCACACTTTCGAAGTATGCTTCGGAAACGCGGATTCTGCTCAGATGCAGCGTGTCTGAGATCTGTACGATTCGGGCATCCTGCGGGGCAACCAGTCCAATGGTGGTCAACGCTGCCTCTATGGCGTCAGCGTCAGTGTCAAAGGTAATCGGAATCATTGCGGCCTCGGGATGGTTTCCCGTGAGGCAGTTGATGCGAGTGATGACCGGGTCAATCTGTGCCACTGCGCGAGCTGTTGTGAATTCAGCCATTCCGATGCCGGTTGCATTTCCGCCTGTTTCCGGAGTCAGGCCACGGACCATGATGCGGCGACACAGAATGCTGTCCTTGTCCGTGGCAGCATGGTCGTTGAATTTTCTGCCGACGACATTGGCATCCATGCCGACACCGCTGATGTTCTTGCCGATGCGATCAACGATGAGCAGATCGACGTGCTCAAAGGGCAGCCGTGGAAGCCATTCATTGGCCAGTTGCAGGAGCTCCGGTTCCCGTGCTGCAAAATCTTCCGGGCGGACCGCTTCAACCATCGCCGTCTGGTCCAGGGAGTTTTCCAGAATCGCCAGGCCCCCGCACACACTGCAGACGTCGAGTACTCTTGCCGCCACGGATTCAATGATCTCTGGAAAACTCATCGACAGAATTCCAGCGTGGTAAACCAGTGCCCCGGCGTGCTTGCCCAGGCCGATCAGCATCATTTTGTGCAGACCGGATTCCACGGGGCCGACGAATCGCGTATGCGGCTTGACTCGGTTCACAACAAAGACATGGTCCGCCTCGGCGGCAAACCGATCGAAATGGACCGGGAGTCCACCGGATGTTTCGGCGACAATCACCGTTTCCATCGTCGCTCGAATCGGAGCTCCGGTACTTTCTTCGGTAACTCCCAGCGATCGCAGCATGCGAACCTGGCCTTCAGCAGTACCGCCACCATGACTGCCCATTGCCGGCACCAGAAATGGCTCAGCTCCCAGTTGTCGAAAATGACTGACAACTTCGCGAAGAATTACTGCGATGCCGGCGATTCCGCGACTGCCGGCCGGAATCGCTACCGTGTCACCCGGTGCGATGCGTTCCTGAAGATTGAGCTGCGCCAGCTGCTGCTGGACTGCTGCCGGAATATCTTCCAGTGTCGGCGTCTGGAAATGCTGAATGACATCACACATTCTCGGGAACACGGCCATCAACTTGCTCCAGACACCGGGATACGCAACCACTACTTGTTCGACCAGTCTGAACCCTGTCAGTCCGCAGGTCTGCTCACTGTCAGCCAGCCATCCCTGCCATCCCCGCCAGCGTGCTCACCGGCTGGTACTGGGCCGGCGGCGGAAACTTCTGCAGAGATGCTGCCGGCCATCAGCTGAGCACGGAACTGTAATCTCAGATCAGATCTACTGGTAGCCGGTCGATGCGGGCAGCAAGAATGAAGTCATTCAGAGACAACCCATTGATCGCATGAGTCCAGATTTCCACCGTCAGATTGCGGTAGCCCACAAGGTGCAGGTCCGGGTGGTGGCCTTCCTGTTCCGCGATTTCACTGATCCGATTGAAGAACGTCAGTCCGGCCTCAAAGTCTCTGACCCTGAATTCGCGACAGATACGGTCCGGGCTGCTCTTCAATGTCCAGTTGTTCAGAACCTGCAGTTGTTCCGCAGCCTGTTCAGGAGTCAGTGCGGGAACACCACCTTCACAGGGAATGCAGCGAGTGGAACAGAGCTGTTCAGCAGACTGAATTCTGGACATTCATCCACGCTCCTTCTTGCGCAGGCCTGGAACCTGCTGAAAACATGACATTGTGCTTCAGGAATTCAGCTTAAGCCGGCAGTAGCGTTTGCGACCGGCCCAGATGAGCAGACCGTCCTGCAGTTCAATTTCCTGATCTGCTGCCGTGATCGCTGTCTTGTCTTCCCCCAGACGCGCTCCGCCCCCGGCAATCAGTCGTCGTGCTTCACCGTTACTGCTGCAGAGATTCAGAGCACTCAGCAGTCGAAAGGCGGCGACGGAAGTCTGGCCGTGAAGCTCGGCCGGAAGCACAGCCTCCGGAATATCTGTCGGCAGTGCAGAGCCGCCGATCTCAGCCTGCCACCGGTCCGCAGCGGCAACGGCTTCTTCGCTGGAGTAGTACTGGCCAATGACATCGCGAGCGAGAGTCAGTTTGGCTTCCTTGGGATGACCGGCGAGCAGCTGTTCAGCCTGCTCCATCGGAAGTTCGGTGAGCAGTTCGAAGTACATGCCCATGACTTCATCCGGCAGCTGCATGAACTTTTTCATCATCTCATAAGCCGGTTCGCTGATACCGATGTAGTTACCAAGGCTTTTGCCCATTCGCCGCACGCCGTCGAGACCGACCAGAATCGGAGACATCACGGCAATCTGCGGACTGAGTTTCTGTTGCGTCTGCAGGTCGCGGGCGAGCATGAAACTGTAGAGCTGTTCTGTTCCGCCAAGTTCGATATCTGCTCGAATCTCAACGCTGTCCCATGCCTGCATGACGGGGTACAGACATTCGTGCAGAAAGATGGCTTTTTCTTCGCGATAGCGCTTAGCGAAATCATCTCGAGTCAGCAGCTGGGCAATGGTGACCCGACCACACAGGCTGAGCACATCAGAGAATTCCATGCGGCTGAACCATTCGCCATTGCGATGGATCTCAGCCTGTGACAGGTCCACAACGCGACCCACCTGATTCAGATAGTCACGCGCATTGTTCTCTACTTCTTCGGCAGTCAGTCGACGGCTGCGCGCTTCATCGCGACCGCTGGGGTCACCTACGAGGGCCGTGTAATTGCCGATGATGATGACCGCCTGGTGTCCCAGCTCCTGAAACTGGCGCATCTTGCGGAGCGGCACTGTGTGCCCCAGATGAACATCAATCCCGGTTGGGTCAATGCCGTATTTGATCCGCAATGGCGTTCCACTGTCGAAACTTTCCTGCAGCTTCCTGCGCAGTTCTTCTTCCGGAACGATCTTTTCCACACCGCGGCGGATGATCTGCAGTTGTTCTTCGACTGGGGGAAACTGAACACTCATGAATCACGGAATTCCGCAGAGAAGTCATGAAGAAGAAATAATCTTTGACGCGCTGGCGACGGAGTCTAGCACACACCCGCAATGCTGTCTCAGCAGGTCTGCCGGGCCACCACACGTTCCAATGCACGGGAGCGATTTTGCAGATTGTATGTGACGCTGTGCAGGATTTTGCAGAAATCCCCGCGCTTCATGAAAAATCGCTCAAGCTTCGCTGGTTCATCTTAACTTCAGCACTCGAAACGGACGATGCACCTGCAGACGTGGCAATGTTGCCCTGATACCGTCTCCGGACAGGACTGTTCGCACGGTATTCGGACTTGCCGCCCCTGGTTTTCCGCAGACGTTATTCCCGAGGTGCTGAAATGGCCGTGATCACAGATTCAGATTCCGCGAGCGGCAGCAATTACCGGAGCCTGATCGGCAGGTTACTGTTGCTGCTGTCGCTGGTGAGTCTGCAGGCAGCGTCCGGCCGCAGCGTTGGGGGTGAACCAGCTGTCGTACGGATCGACCTGGCAACTGCGGCAGTACCGGAGGAAACTTCAGCCGGTGAGACAACGCTGGAAAGTCTGGAGGAAGAACTCCGCAGGCTGCGCGCGGAACTGGATTCCGGAAAATCCACATACCCCCGGATTTCACTGGGAGGTCTGCTGCAGGCGGAAGCCGCATGGATCCGTCAGAACGATCCGTCGATCAGCGATCCTCTGCTCGGTGATCTGCAGGACCATCGCGGCATTCGCAGATCACGACTGACTGCGACGGGGAAGGTTGCCGACAACGTCTCCATGATGCTGGACCTCGATTTCTCTCTGCCCGGGCGTCCAACGATCCTTGATGTCGTGGCTCATATCTCTGATGTGCCGTTATTCGGGACAGTCAGTATCGGACAGTTTCGGCAGCCATTCGGACTTTCTGAACTCTCCAGCGTCAAGGAATTGCCACTCTTTGAACGCCCGATCACCTTTGCCATGTCACCATTCCGACAGATCGGAGTCGGGTTCAGCAATACCACGGAAGACAAACGAACGCTGCTCGCAGCATCTGTCTACGGCTCAGATACCGACCGCTTCGGAAACAGTTTCGGCGATGGTGGAATTGGCACTGCTGAACGACTTACTTCTGCATTAATGCTGGATGACGGGGCCGAATTTGTACTTCACGTCGGGCTGGGGCACGCTTTCCTGCAGCATTCCTCCGGGCAGATGCGAATACGGACAGCACCTGAATATGCCGGGCCTGCGGACAATCCACTGAGTCTCCCCGCATTCATCGATACCGGCGTGTTTGCTGCTGATGCGTCGAACATTTTCAATGCTGAACTTGCCGGGACGTGGGGACCGTTACACGCAGAATCGGAATTGCGAGTGACTTCCGCAGAGACGTTCGCGAACGGGACCGTGAATTTCCCGGCAGCCTACGCACAATGCGGGTGGATCCTGACTGGAGAACATCGACCTTACAAACTCGGACAGGGTGTCCTGGGTCGAGTTCGCCCGGCAACTCCCCTTGGCCGGAACGGTGGTCTCGGTGCTCTTGAGGCAGCCTTTCGCTGGTCGTGGATGGACCTGAATGACAATGGCCTCGTCGGTGGTGAACTCGTCACGACCACCTGGGGCCTGAACTGGTACCTGAACGACTACACCAAACTGCAGTTCAACTGGGTGCGGGCAGAACTGGATTCTGCGACGGCCATTTCAAGTGCGACAGACCTGTTTGCACTCCGCATGCAACTCGATTTCTGAACCGGCAGACAATGCCGGCAGGTCTTCTGCAACTCCTGCAGAAGTCGGCATGTCCGGGACCTTGTTGCTGTTATTTTCCACGCCGAGTCAGAACTTCCGGCTCAGATGCTCGGGTCCAGGATCCGATCTCTGTGGGGGGGGCGATTTGGATTCGAGCCGGTTTCCGGGGGGGAAATCGGCCCTTGAACTGCACACAACTGCCATGAAACGGGCAGTTCAGTTCTGCCTTGTGTTCATGCCGTACACAGGGTTGCCATGCGCGGTACTTCCTGTGCTGCACGGACCATGCCGAAGCAATTCGGGATCGCCCTGATTCAGATGCCAGCGTCTGTGTTTGACAGATGCTGCAGGGGTGTGAGTATGCTTGCGGCCGGCGGAAGATCAGATCTGCATCGATGCGCAGGCTCGCCGCGCCTGAGCGCGTTCTGTCTTCTGCTGAATCTGATGCTGCTGACTGTCTGCTGCCCTGTGACGCGTGCAGACCAGATTGAAGAAATGGCGGCGAAGGCGGGAATTCGAATCGAATCACGGGGCAACTCCTCGGCGGCCAGTCGCAGCAGCGCCGCGGCCCTCGTCCCGCTGCATCGAATGACACCCGCAAATCGGGAACGCGCCGCGGCCATCATCGATTCCTGCTCTCAGTTCCGCCGACTTCCTGAATTGAAATACACCGTTGATCGCTCGCTGTACCGTTACCTGCTCAGACATCCGGATGTGGCGGTGAGCACCTGGCGCGTGATGGGGATTTCCGAATTCCAGATGCTGCAGACCGGGGATGCGTCGTTTCAGGCGTCGGCAACTGATGGTTCCGAGGGAGTCGCGGAGATCCTGTATCAGGATGATCAGGAGGTCGTGTTTGTATGCTCCGGGAAATACAACAACATTCTGCTTCCCAGACCGCTGACTGCTTCAGCATTGATTCGATTTCGTTCTGACTTTCAACCGCATCAGAATGGAACACATCTTGTCAGTCAGCAGGCGGATGTATTTGTGCATTTTCCGTCCGCCGGAATTGCCGGGCTGGCAAAAATCCTCTCGCCGGTCACAAACAGCCTGATGGATCGGAATCTGTTTGAGGTTTCTCTGTACGCTGCCATGATGTCACGGGCCGTTCACCACGATCCGCACTGGGTCATCAACATGGCGTGGGATCTGGACGGAGTCGCCCCGGAACGCCGCAGGGAACTTGCTGCTGTTGCAGGCTTTGATCGCTCTGCTGAAACGCGGGGGCCGGTGCGTATTCGCCCCGCTGGGGAGACTCGTTTCAGCGCGGTTTCTGGCGACACTGCAGTCGCAGAAATGCTGAGTCTGCAGGTCCGCCCGAAAGTCTCGGCTGAGAAACCCGACGAGGATGCCGGCACGTCGGCAGCAGAAACGGATACTGCGACAGAAGTGGTGGCTGAGTACCCGGACGAAGGCGTGAAGTCCCGCTGAATGTCTCTGCGGTTCTCTGTGCTGAATTCTGCCTGCTGTTCCGGACGGCAATCTCTGCCGATTCCGCCCCGCTCGTGCCAGATTTTCCGCCGTCGCGTGCCGCTGCTGCGATTCCGCGGTTGAGCCGTTCGGACGTCTCCCGATAGCCTCCGGTGGCGATCGAGTCCACCGCCGTGTCTGATCACCGCAGGTTCTTGCGAATCGCGTCAAAATACCTCTGCTGCAGGGCTCGGAGTTTTCTCCCATGACAATCCGAAACATGCTGATCATGGCGTTGCTGATGTCTGCTGCAGGCAACTGTGCTGCCCAGGGACTGCGTATTTCGACACAGATTTTTTCACGTTCAAATGCCATTGCTGAGGATCAGGTTGTTGGTTCCAGTCTGACGCTGTGTCATAGCGGGAGGGTGTACGATTACGTTGCGACGGCAGATGAACTTGTGATTTATGATCCGGTCGGAAAACGCTGCCGGTTGCTCAATTTCGCACGTGGGATGGTGACGACCGTCACCTTTGATGAGATCCGACATGAGATGGAACATCAGGTGCGTCGGACCAATGCTGTACTGACAAAAATCAGTTCCAGTCCCGGAGATGCAGCAACAGTTGAGCACCTTCGCTTTCAGTTGCAGCCCAGCTTTGCGGAGAATTTCAGTGCCGCAGATGGAATCATGACACTGACGGCAAAACACCTGAGCTATCGAATCCGAACCTGCCCCTGGGAGAATGCGGATCAGATCGAGGATTACCTTGAATACCGCGACTGGGCTGCTCAGCTGAACTCAGTGCTGCATCCGGGCAGCCTGTTTCCTGAATCGCGGATGGCGGTGAATGAGTCACTGCGGAAAGTCTCTCGCGTGCCGGTTTCTGTGGAGTTACAGCACCACCAGCCACCGGGAATTCGACTTCGCGCGGAGCACAGATTCACCAAAGGGCTGACTCCAGACGACCAGGCCCTGATCGCACGCTGGGAACAAATGCAGGAGCCGGGACGAATGCGGGATGTGCCCCTGCTGAAGTACCAGCAGGAGATTCTGGTCTCCGGCAATCCCTGAATTACCCACTCTGCCACGTTTCCCATGACTGCACAGCCCTCCTCGCAGACGCATTCCCGGCGATCTGGCGGAATCGCAATTCTCCGCAAGTCAGATTCTGAACGCTCCCCGTTACTGATGACGATATTTCCAGCAGGGTAATTCCCCGGGGGCGGAGTGCAGACTGCAGTTGGTTTTCAGCCCATGCTGAAGCTGGCCTGAGTTCCTGCTGGTACATCCGTTCCTGATCTGTTCACGGATGAAACAGCTGCTGGGCCGGACATGGTACGGGTACCGCTTTCCAGAGAATCTGCGCGAGGGGAACAGAGCAGTTCCTCCGCCCACAGTGCGTCCGGAGTTCGACTGCGGCGATTGCTGCGTGCTGCACGACTTCTGGCAATGCTGGTTCTGTTCATCGGATCTGCACCGCTGATCGTGAGCGTCACCGGAACTGCTCATCTGCTGCTCGCAGTGCTTGACTCCGAACTGGCCGAAGTTGTGAGTTTTGAGGATGTTGATCTGGCGTGGTGGAATCGTCCGCAGATCCGCGGTCTGAAAATCGCTGCTGGTACTGATTCCTCAGAAATGAATGAGCTGGAGAGTTTCATCGCTCCTGCAGATCTGCTGTATGTCAGCAGGATCAGTACACGACAATCGCTCTGGCAGCTTCTGCTCACCGGTGGCGATGGCATGGATCTGATCATTGAGTCTGCTCGTCTGGGACCGCTGAACGTTGATCAGCAGGATTGGTTGCCCGCTGCTCTGCAAAAGTATGTTCGTACTGATACCGGGCAACAGGATCCTGCCGTCGGGAGGAAATGGTCGGTCACACTCAGTGACACCACTGTCCTGCTGCGGATGCCGTCCGAAGACGAAGGTGCGGATGCCCGGATTATCAGTCTGAGCGGCTTTGACGGAGAAATCTCTCAGCAGCAGGGCAACTGGGCGCTGCCACGCCTGCGGCTGCTGGCCTTTCCTGAAGAACTTCCCGCCAGTGAGTCGCCGGGGCGAGTAGCGGGGACAAGAACAGCATCGCTGGATCTGGTGTCTGATACGCCACTCCTGTCTCCTGCTGCGGAAGAGATCTTCCCACCGTTTACGGATGGACGGATTTCCTCGCTGGAGGTTCGCACGGATCAGATGCCGGGAAGTGGCGAACAGAAACTTCTGGTGAGTGTAACCAGCCTCGACCTGAAAATGCTGCAGCCTGTCCTGAGTCTGCTGGGAATAAACTGGGGCGTGCGGGGAACTGCGACCGGTGGTATGGAGATCCAGCTGCAGGAAGCAAGCCTGAATCATGGCCTTGCCGGACGGCTGCAGCTTGAAATCGCAGAGCCTGCAGTTCGTGAACTGCACTGGGCTGCTGGTGAATGGCTGGAGCCGGGGGAGATCTCAGTCAGCGGGGCATTTGCGTTTGCAGACGACGGTCTTCTGCTCGATCAGCTGCATGTCGACTCCGCTGTACTCAGCGTTTATGGCAATGGAGTGCTCGGCAATTCCGGTGGCAGGCCTGGTGGTGATTTTGAACTGCGCGGTAATTGTTCGCTGGATGAGATCTCTGCATCGCTGCCACTGACAATTCGCCGGATTCATGGAGTATCGCTGCATACCGGTGAACTGGGTTTTGCTCTGCGTTCCGGTTCAGAGTTGACAGCTGGTGCCTGGGAACTGTCGTCTTCTCTGACAGACTTGCAGTTTCGGAATGACGACGGCCGTATTCGCAGGGTTTCGGACATTGCCTGCGAGGCGACCGGAACGTTCAGCCGGAGCGTTCCCGAACTGACTGCACTCCATGTTTCTTCAGTGTCTGGTCAGGCCAGTCTGACAAAGGTCGACGGATGGAGTCATCTTCAGGGCTGGCTTGATCCGCAATTGCTTTCACAACAGCTGGCTGCATTTCTGCCGTTGCCACACTTTCCGATTCAGGAAGCTGTGCAGTTCAATTCGCTGTTGAGGTTCAGCGAGGGGCAGATCGAAACTGGCGAAACAACACTGACATCCAGTGAGTTTCAGCTGCAGTCGCCGGGATTGCTGCTGCAACCGCACCAGGTTTTCCCGGGAAATATCGCCGGCACGGTCTCCGTTCAGCTCACGGCAAACAGCCTGAATCCCCTGCTGCGGCAGTTTCTGGGGACTTCGCTGCTTGCTCCGGGGGCCAGCTGTGTTGCCCGGTTCAGTTCATTGCCCGGAGAACAGCTGCAGTTGTCCGCCCGTGTCAGTAGCGGGCAGCAGCCTGATTCGGGAAGCAGTGTATCGGACGCCACCGCCGACTGGCTCCAGCTGGACGAGGCGCGACTGGTCGTGGAAGCTACGGCTGTCAATTCCGGGCAGCGATTTGAGATCACCAGTGGGCTGATCAGTCTGCCGGGGATGACTGCCAGAATTCTTGGTGGTCTTGAACCCAGTGAACTCGGGCTGGTCGGGCAGATTTCAAGTCGTGTGAGCTACGACCTCGATCAGCTCAGCGAACGCATCTTCGCGGCCGATTCCAGTGTCCGTGTTTCCGGGGTCGGAGAGACGTCCTTCACACTGCAGCTTGGAGATCCAGCACGCCGCGATCTGTCAGAGAGTTATGCTGTCGAAGGTGCCGGAAGCATCAGCTGGACGTCAGCCCGCGTGCCCGGTTTTGTTCTTGGCCCGGGGACTGCTGATCTTGTTCTTCGTGGTACAGAGTTGAGTGCTGCTCCGGTTTCCTGTGACTTGAACGGTGGCAGCATGACCATCACGCCACGCTTCGATTTCTCGCGAGGGGCTTTACAGCTGGCGACCGGAAGTCGCCTGGAACGCGTTCAGCTGACCCCTGAAGTGAGCAGCGAATGGCTCAGCATGCTTTCGCCACTGCTGCAAAATACGGTGGGCCTTGAAGGTTCTGTTTCGGCACGGATTCATGAACTGAACTGGATGTTCGGTGCCGTTGCTGATTCGAGGGCACTGCTGGATCTGCAGGTGCATCAGCTTTCGGTTGAGCCAGGTGAAATTGCCCGGACTCTTTATTCTGCGGGTCAGGCCCTGATGCGTCGCCCGGAGGCCGGCACCGAGCTCAGTCGGGGAGTTCTGAAGCTTCCGGAGCAGAGTATTCGGGTAGCGATTGCAGATGCCGCTGTGCATCATGATCGGATGGTACTGGAGATGCGAGATCTGCAGATTTCCTCCTCCGGTCACGTGGGGTTTGATCACCAGCTGGATCTGCAGCTGGAATTGCCAGCCGGGCCGGAAAACTCTGCATCGCGTGTGTCGGTACCGGTGCAAGGGACTGTCTCTGAACCACGAATTGATCTTGCTTCAGCAGTACGCGATGCCGGACTCAGAGAACTGCAGCGTTCGTTGCAGAATTCTGCAGAGAAGCAACTGAATCAGGGGCTGAATCGACTGTTCAATCGGTCTCGGCTGCCGTGAAGAAATACTCCGGCAGTGAAATCTGTCGGCACTGCTTCAAACTCGTCGAACTTAGCCATTGACCTGACTGAAGAATTCAACATCATTCGCCAGATCCATGTGAATTTTCACAACGGTGATCGTTCTGATCTGAACAAAGTTTCCCCCTCAAATTCCTTCCTCAGGGCCTTCTCGAGAGTTCCGAAGCACTTCCGGAGCATTGAAGTATTCGGGAGAGTCTGAATTTGTCGTTCGACGTGCATTCGCACGCAGAAACCCCGGTTTGCACTCAATTCCGGTAGGTTATGTGTGTTGCACAACAGCTCGTAATCGGTGCAGTGTCTGCAGTCATCTGCGTGCTGTTCATGCTTTCGAGACCTGCCAGAAAGAGGCCGAAGCGGGTCGTTTCGGTGTATTCTCTCCTG
>JALQUR010000384.1 GCA_023260695.1 Planctomycetaceae bacterium | reverse complement strand
CCAGTTGGTCAGATGATCAATGCTGTCGAGGCAGATCAGGTGTTCATCGATGAATGCCATCTCACCCGGCAGGCGACCGAAGCACTGGCGGTAATGCTCTCAAAAGAGATACCGGGATGGCTGGAAGCCCGTCTGGGGGATGGTCAGACAGAATAATGACCGATGATTGATCGAACAGGCAGGCAACCCTGGATCAGCACTCTGTTTTCCGGGATCCGAACAGATCAGGTCTGTTCAGGTCTGTTACAGGTCAACAACACAACTGTGACAGGTCGTGGTGCGGGATAGTAAGGCCCCGGTGCCGGAATCTGTCAGCGACTGGCAAAGCCGATTCCCAGTAGTGCGATCAGGGCCGCGACCGGGCTGAGAGTCAGGGAAATGCGGGAGAGCAGGAGGAGATCATAGCGACTGTCAGCATCATCCGGTCCCCTGTCTGCGGGAAATTGCCGATACCGCAGAGCCGGTTGAAAGCCAGTTGCATTCACTGTAGCGAAAGAGAATCCGGCAGGCCGCAGACGACGGGAGATCATGTCCTCTATGAGAATCAGCACGGGTGAGATCGTAATCAGGCAGCAGGAGAGAACCGCTATCAGAGATTGCGGGGGAATGTTCAGCGAGTTGCCAGTCTCAGTGATCAGAAACACGGCGACAGCGACTGAAATGGCGAGCACAGTGATTGGAACCAGACTTGCGAAGACCTGAAGCGTTGACCGGCGGCCGAGGATGACAGTAATGCTGAGCAGCCACAGTATGTCGAGGGATTCTGGAAAAAGGCCGTTGACGAAAAAGTCACTCTGATACTTCGGTGCGTCGGGTATGGTGATGTCCGCTACGATGGTGCGCAATTGTACGGAAAGCCCTTCAGGCAGTCCGGCCAGAAGTAACCATGGCGAAGCAAGAACAAAGTGAGAAACTGGCGGTGAGTCTGTGCGGGTTGATCTGCCAACGAGCAGGGCAGCCAGAAACAGGGCGAACAGTGAGCACCATGAACCGTGTGTCGGGCTCAGCACCGCAGGGACCAGCAACGCAGTGCTGGCGATCAGCAATACCCAGTTGCCGCGATCCCAATGTCGAGCAGGCCCACCTCGTCGAATGATTGTGGCTCTCCAGACAGCGAGACCTGCGATGCAGGGCCAGCACGTGAAACTGCTGAATCTCTGCAGCAGAACGGGCAACGCAATTGCGAGGTGGGCAGCAAACAGGTGCCCGATAAGAATCAGCAGAGTTGATCGCTCCAGCGGCAGCGATGGCCAGTCAGTCTGCCCTGTGGCGGACTGCAGTTGCGCTGGCGTCAGGAAGTGTCGACGAAGACGGGCAAACCTTGGGATCATGGATGTTGCCGGTTTACGCTGTTGCCGAGACGAGTATCTGGTGCACCAACTGCTGGTGTCCGAAACTGATGCAGGTAACAGCTTTGCAGGAATAAGGGCTTCCGCGAAATACTCCACAGCAGACTGCGAAGCAACGTCAGGCTATTCCGCAAAGGTAGTTTCGGGCGTTGTCCAAACGCAACATCCATTTCCGCTGGTGAAACAGGAATCTTTGATCAAATTGTGAGAATCGTCAGGCGGCGACGGATGAAAATCGCTCCGGGCGGCCGCACTGGCAGGGTTCCAGCAAAAGTAATCAATTGCTGCTGGCCCAGTCCGGCGTCCCGAACCAGTCGTGCATTTCCTGAAGGAATGGAGCGATGATGTGAGGCGGCTCGGGGATATGGCCTCGGTCACCGGTTTCCACGGACCACGTCTGCAAAGCGGTACGCAGCTCCTGCAGTGCCTGCTGGTGTTCTGTTTCTGCTGAGGCAGCAAGGTTGCGGATCTCATGGGGATCCTGCTGCGTATCGAACAGCATTTCGTCGGGGAAGGGCTGCATGAGTTCCAGGGCCGCGCCGGTGAGCTTTCCTTCGGCTTTGAGTTGTCTCATGAGCGGTTTGACAAGGAAGCATTTCTCCTTGTAGCGGTTGAGCGTTTCAAAGCCGGCTCCGGGTGTGAAGTTGCGAATGTAGTGGTAACGCTGATTATGAACCGACCGCATCCGTACGACCGTTTCGTCAATTCGGTCGCGAGCAGCAAATGCATGTTCACGGGGCGGGTCTGCTGCTGGCCCTGCAAAGACGCGGCTCTGCATGCCTGCCGGACGATCGATCCCGGCGAATGCCAGCGTTGTGGCGGTGAGATCCAGCAGGCTGACGATGCGGCTGCTGACTGTCCCCGAGGTTTCCGCTGCTGCGAGCACAGGACAGTCGGGAGCATCCCGAATGATCAGCGGCACTCGCAGTCCCTGATCGAAGGGCCAGTGAATGCCGCGTGCAGTCAGTCGGCCATTGTCCGCGAAGAGCACCACCACTGTGTTTTTTGCCAGTCCATCCTGCTGCAGTTGCTGCAGGATCCGGCCCACTCGCACGTCAGCACCGCTGGCTGAATTCAGGTAACGAGCCCATTCCTGGCGGACGACAGGATGATCGGGGTAGTACGGAGGCGGGGTGACATTGTCTTCCGTGGCCACCTGCGGATGCCATTCTTCGCCCACCCACGGAACCCGTTGCTTCTCAGCAGATTTACGGTCGTAGATGTCGTATTCCGCTTCCGGCAGGTTGATTTGAGCAAAAAATGGCTGTTTTTTCGGTAAATCGGTCCACTGAGCGGTGTCGTAGAGACGGCCTTCATTCACGAAATTCAGGTCGAGCTTTCCGGTCCCAATCTGCTCAACATGCATATATGCATAATAATGCCCCCCTCCCCCCTCCACCATCCTCCTACTACCGCCCTTATTCTAACCACAAAAATAATTTTAATAATTTATTTACACCTAAAAATACATTCGTCACTGGAGTAGATATTA
>JALQUR010000372.1 GCA_023260695.1 Planctomycetaceae bacterium | reverse complement strand
CCCTGCCCCGCTGCTTCCAGAAAGTCGAATTACCTCGCCAATCCCTGGAGCCTATCGTGTTCCGTCGCGGATTTCGAACGCAGCAGCTGCAATGGCCGTCACTGCTGATCAGTTCGCTGCGTATGGCACAATTCCACCCGCATTTTCGGACCTGCTAGCTGCATCACAGCCGACAATCCCGCTGGATTCCACTTGACCGACTCACTCGACAATGCAAAGCTGAAGCAAGGAAAGGGTCGCGTTCTTATGCTGCGTTCGGCGTCACAGACACTGCATCGTCTTACGGTTCTGATCACACTGCTCGCAGCAGTGCTGTCAGTGCCTGCGGTGGCTGTCTGCCCGGTCGACTCTGCACAGGCAGACCCCTGCTGCTGCCAGAATACCGAAAAGTCCTGCTGCAAGCCGGCTGTTGCCGTGGCCCCGTGCCCCTGTTCTGTTCGCCCGGAAGCACCACCGCAGTCGCAGACCCCACGCACGTCTGACCAGACTTCTGCTCAGAACCTGCCCGCTGTCATCACTGCGAAGT
The DNA here is from genome assembly GCA_023260695.1 of Planctomycetaceae bacterium. GTDB lineage: Bacteria > Planctomycetota > Planctomycetia > Planctomycetales > Planctomycetaceae > SXXK01. Next base: position 8,063 of record JALQUR010000372.1, on the reverse strand, counting down.
CTGCTGCACAACCAGGTACTTCGCTCCGCATTGCAGACTGGTCCTGTCGCAGCAACTCACTGCCATCCGTCTGCGAACAGCTGGCCATCCTTTGCCGCTGGCAGACATAGATCCTCACTCAGCATCTGCGCGCCCAATTCTCCGCAGCAGCACTGCGGACGACCTCTCGATCCGATGGTCCCTGACCATCTGTCCTTCTGCGCTGAGTGAATCGCATGGCTGAACCGCAAACAGATTCTCCATTGTCATCTGCAGCTCCCGCCTCTGATCTGCAGGGCGGCAACACTGAAACCGCACTGCATCTGCTCCGTCGGGAAACCGTCGGCTGGTGGCTGCGACTGTTCATTCAGCCCATCGCTCTGCTGCTGGGCATCGTGGCGCTGCTCAGCGGACTCGGATTCCTGCAGCAGTGGGGACTGCTGGCTGGCAGTAGTCATCAGCACACCGAAACAGAACACTCCGCGACGGCGGCAGCCAGCTATCTCTGCCCGATGCTCTGCACTCCGCCGCTCAAGGCACCCGGCCGTTGCCCGGTCTGTGATATGGAACTCGTCCCGGCCACGAATTCACACCGGAATCGCGGTGACCAGACAATCGACATCGGAATCGCCGCTCGCCGTATCGCCAACATTCAGACCGTGGCCGCTGTCCGCCGTCCGGCGGTTCGCCGGATTCGCAGCGTTGGCAGCCTGCAATACGATGAAGGCACACTCAAAAGTATTACCGCCTGGGTCGACGGACGCATTGAGAAACTGACCGCCGACTATACCGGCGTCGTGATTCAGCAGGGTGAACCTGTTGCAGAAATCTACTCACCGCAACTCTACACAGCCCAGGCGGAACTCCTGCTGGCAATGGAAAACTCAGGCAGCCCGCTGCCCGGCTCTCTGGTGAATTCCGGGCGACAGCTCTACGAAAGTGCACGACAGCGAGCACGCGAACTGGGCATGACAGACGCCCAGCTGGACGCCGTCGAAGCAGCGGGGCAGGCTGACAGCCGCCTGCAGCTGATCGCTCCCGTGAGCGGAACAGTCATTGAAAAACAGGTTGTCGAAGGACAGTATGTTCGCGAGGGTCAGCAGATCTGCAGACTGGCAGATCTGTCCACAGTCTGGCTCAAGCTGCAGCTGTTCCCTGAGGATGCAACGCTTGTTCGCTACGGACAGCTGGTGACAGCCGAAGTTCAGTCACTGCCCGGTCAGAAGATTCAGGGACGCGTGGCATTCATTGATCCGGTGGTTGACCCGCTGACACGCACGGTCGGCATTCGCGTTGTGATTCCGAATTCGGACGGCAGACTGAAGATCGGGGACTTTGCCACGGCCACCGTTGACGTTCCCCTGACAGACGCCACCGCGCCAATGTTCGACCCGGAACTGGCCCACCGCTGGATTAGCCCGCGACACCCTCAGATTACTTCCTCCGAACCGGGACTGTGTCCAATCTGTGGCCTCGAACTTGTACCGGCAAGCCAGCTCGGTTTTACGGCCGAACAGCAGGACACGAACGGCGTCATCATCGTTCCGGAGGATTCTGTCCTGATGGCGGGGGAATACAGTCTGGTCTACGTGGAGATTGCTCCGGGACGATTTGAAACACGACAGATCACACCCGGTCCGCGAACCGATCAGGGGATTGTCATTCTGACCGGCCTGGAGGCGGACGAACTCGTCGCAACACGCGGCAATTTCCTCATCGACTCGCAGATGCAGCTGGCTGGAAATCCATCACTGATCGACCCTGAACATGCCCGCAGCTTTTTTGAACCTGGCTTTTCCGATTCGCAGATGGCTGCTCTGAAGCAGCTCTCGGAAAGTGATCTGCGGCTTGCTGAGCAGCAGCAGATCTGCCCGGTCACGCGAATGAAACTGGGGGCGATGGGCACACCACTGGCCGTGTCTGTATCGGATCGTCGCGTATTGCTCTGCTGCAGGGGATGTGTCGAACCTCTGAACGAAGACCCGCAGTCACTGCTCAGCAGACTGCCACAGAACCAACAGCAGCTCGATCAGCCGGGCAGGAATCCTGCGGCCCTCGAACACACTGCCACCCAACAGTCCGGCTCTGACAACTCAGCCGGACAGGTTCCGCCGCCACAGGATGCAGATTCAGCAGTACAGTCGGAGCCACAACAGTGATTCGTCTTCTGCTCGGATTCTGCCTGCGGGAACGCCTGCTGGTTCTGCTGGCACTGCTGGGTTCGCTCTGGCTGGGCTGGAATTCGTTTCAGACCGTGCCACTGGATGCCGTTCCCAACGTGGGCGAAAACCAGGTCATTGTGCTCAGTGAATGGCCGGGACGCAGCCCGCAGGATCTGGAAGATCAGGTCACGTACCCACTGTCACTTGCTCTGCAGGCGGTCCCCGGTGCACGAAGTGTCCGCGGTCGCAGCATGTTCGGCATCAGCTTCGTACAGATTACGTTCGACGACAGTATCGATCTGTACTGGGCCAGATCCCGCGTTTCTGAACAGCTTTCTACTGTGGCCGGTCGGCTGCCGGAGCAGGTTGTGCCGACTCTCGCACCGGATGCCACCGCGCTGGGACAGATCTTCTACTACGTACTGGATGCACCGCCCGGTCGGGATCTGGCAGAACTGCGTTCACAGCAGGACTTTTTTGTTCGCTACGCCCTGCAGTCCGTTGAAGGCGTCGCCGAGGTCGCCTCCATCGGCGGTTATGTGCGCCAGTATCAGGTGGACGTAAATCCAGCTCAGCTTCGCTTCCACCAGCTTCAGCTGCAGCAGGTCATTCAGGCCGTGCAGGATTCCAATATCGACGTCAGCGCGCGTACTGTGGAAAACGGCGGCATGGAATTCATTGTCCGCGGCCGCGGCTTCATCGGCGCCGGCAGAAGCGAGGCCGAAACGATCGCCCAGATTCGTGACACCGTTGTTGTCACTCGCGATGGTGTACCGATTCGCATTCAGGATGTTGCCAATGTTCAGGCAGGTCCGTCCTTTCGCCGTGGCGCACTGGATTTCAACGGTCGCGAAGCCGTAGGCGGTGTCGTCGTGATGCGGCATGGAGAAAACCCACGCGCCGTCATTCAGCGCGTGCGAGAACGGATTGAGCGGATCGAACCAGAACTGGACGGCACACGAATTCAGGCAGTGTATGATCGCACCGGTCTGATCGATGAAACTGTCGCGACACTCACAACGGCCCTGCAGGAAGAGACCGCTGTCACCATCGCTGTCGTGATTCTGTTCCTGCTGCACGTGCGTTCCAGCCTGATTATCGCCATTACCCTGCCCGCCGCCGTACTGATGGCCTTCTCTGCCATGAAGTTCTTCGGCGTGGATGCGAACATCATGTCGCTCGCCGGCATTGCCATTGCCATCGGCACCATGGTGGACATGGGGATTATCGTTCTGGAAAACATCTACAATGCACTCGCCGAATGGGAACCAACAGCCCACCTGCTGCCGGAACATGAACGTGAACCGGCACGCGTCAAAGTCATTCAGTCCGCAGCGGAGGAGGTTGTTCCGTCAGTGATGACGGCGGTGTCCACCACCATTGTCAGTTTCCTGCCGGTGTTCTTTCTGACGGGTCGTGACTATCGACTGTTCGCTCCACTGGCCTGGACCAAGACGTACGCACTCGCCGCCAGCCTGATTGTGGCAATCACAATTGTCCCGATGCTGTCGCGGATGCTCCTTCGCACGATCCGCTGGCAGGCTCGCTGGTCACTGCTGACAGCCATCACTTTCGCGATGCTTACCGGAGCACTCAGTCATTTCGTCTGGCAGGAGCAACTCACTGAGATGACCGGAATGTCGGCCGGCATGTGCACGTTGCTGAGCTTCTGTGGCGGGCTGACCATCAGCTGGATGCTGCTGCGTGAACGACTGCGTCCGCTTGCTGCCAACCCCGCCAGCCGACTGGTACTCCTGCTGTATTCGGGCCGCCTGCGGCTGGCTCTGCAGCAAAAGCTGATGATGCTGGCACTGCCGTTGATCCTGCTTGTGCTGGGTACCGGTGCCTGGCTGGGGTTACCGCGAGTAATGCGTCCGGTGGAACGCTTCGCCGCTGTCTTTGGCGCTGATCTGACGGGAATCCCGGGCTATTCCGCAGCTCTCAGCTCGCTGCCAGGTCTGCGTTCCGACGACTGGATCGCTCTCGATGAAGGCAGCTGGTTCTATATGCCCAGCCTGCTCCCCGCAGCCAGCTTCAGTCAGGCTCTCGAAGTCCTGCAGTCACAGGATGTCCTCATCGGCCAGATCCCTGAAGTTGCCAATGTCCTCGGAAAAATTGGACGCGTGGAATCTGCACTCGACCCGGCCCCCGCAGCAATGGTGGAAACCTACGTAATGCTGAAACCGGTTACGGAATGGCGACCCGGCATCACAGCCCGTGACATCTGGAACGAAATCAACGCCGTCGCGACACTTCCCGGAGTTACCCCTGCGTCACCACTGCAACCCATTGAAGGGCGCATCGTCATGCTGCAGTCCGGGATTCGTGCCTCGATGGCAATCCGAATCTTTGGCGACTCACTGGAACAACTGAATACTGCGGCAGAACGGACGGCTGAATTTCTGCGGATGCATCCGCTCATCAATCCGGACACCGTCAATCCCGATATCGTACTGGGAAAGCCCTACTACAATTTCGAGGTCGATCGCCAGGAGGCGGCCCGCTACGGCATGACCACGAAAATGGTGAACCAGATCGTTTCCGCCGGACTCGGGGGAGTGAACGCAACGACGACCTATGAGGGCAGAGAACGTTATCCGGTCCAGGTTCGGTTCTCGCGAGAAGTTCGCGATGACATCAGCGACCTGCCTCGTATCCCGGTAGTCACTCCCGCAGGTGATGTCGTTCCCCTCGAACGCCTCGCTGAAGCCTCCACATCGTGGGGCCCCGGTGTCATCAGCAGCGAAGATTCACGACTGGTAGCACACGTCATGTTCACTCCGTCCGGAAGCGGAGATCTGGAAACCGTTGAGGCGGTCATGGCTGCCATCAACACCGCCCGCAGTGACGGCAGACTGCAGTTCCCGCCCGGAAACTTTGAGGTTGAGGCAGTTGGAGCATTTCGTAATCAGCTGGAAGCCAATCAGCGACTGCTGTGGATTATCCCCGGAGTATTCCTGATCAACCTGCTGTTGCATTATCTGCACTTCCGCAGTCTCCCCGTTGCACTCATCGTCTTTTCAGGAATCCCCATCGCCTGTGCCGGAGGCATGCTTGCGGTTGCGTGGGCCGGAGTGGAACTCAATACCGCTGTCTGGGTCGGCTTCATTGCACTCGCCGGATTCGCTGCCGACGATGGAATCGTCATGGCCAGCTACATCCATCAGCGCGTGCATGGCAGATCCTTCAGCAGCATCACTGATCTGCGAGAAGAAGTTTATCAGGCCGGCCTTCGCAGAATTCGCCCCTGTGTGATGACGACAATGACAACCATCTGCGCACTGCTGCCAGTCCTGACTTCCACTGGACGTGGCTCCGATGTTGCCCAGGCGATGGCGTGGCCGGTGCTTGGCGGCATGCTCATCGAACCCTTCACGACGTTCGTGGTTCCGGCAGTCTACTGCATGTGGCTGGAATTCCGCCTCTGCGCCGGGCTGCAGGAACAGACGGCTCCGCAGCATTCCGAGGTCTCTCTGCTGAACTGATCACTGCGGCCGCCAGTAAAACGCTTCGGCCCGCGGGAATTTCCACCGGCAGATTCTGCCGATCGGCAGCCGGCTGAACAGTCCCAGTCCACCCATTCCGCCGACTCAGACAGCTGACGTCGCCCGCCCTGAAGAACCCCGAGTTCAGCGATTACGCAGACTCAACTGATTACACCGATATATCCGATCCTTGATACAGGCCCATCATCGCACACATGGCTCACTGTACATGGCTTCTCGAACTGTCATATTGCCGTTTCTCCTCATCACATTCGCCGCTGGTTGCCAGACGACGGATCTGATTGCGCGCGTTGATTTCCCAGACAACACGGACTCTCCCGCAGCGGCTGCAAAGATCTCACCAGAACCGTCTGCACATGACAGGCTGCCACCAGTCGGCGACGATCTGACACAGCCGCTTACGGCAACGGAACTGGTGACGATTGCTATGGATCGTCACCCACAGATTCTCGCTGCACGGGAACGTGTTCGCTCACTACAGGAACAGATGATCGTTGCCGGCAGCCAGCCTGACCCACGCATGTCGCTCACCGCTCAGCCGGCCCCGGTGCAGACAGCCTCCGGCGCACAGCAGCTGATTGTATCCGCCAGTCAGGAATACCTCTCGGAGGAAAAACGCACAGCTCGCGCCGATGTCGTCCGGGCGCAGGTGGATATTGCTCAGGCAGAACTGCGGGCACGGGAAGTGGAAATCTCAGCCCAGGTTCGACATTCAGCTCATGAACTGCGTTTCCTGCAGCAGTCCATCGAAGTCACCATCACCGAACAGAAACTGCTGGAAGAAATTCGCACGATCGCCGTCACGCGCTATCGCACTGCTTCCACAAGTCAGCAGGATGTTCTGCGGGCCGACCTCGAAATCTCCGGTCTGCAGAATCAGCTGATTCAGCTCCGACAACGACAACGTTCCCAACAGGTCCGTCTCGCAGAACTGCTGCATGTACCAATGGATCTGCAGCTTCGCACAACAGAGGCAGTCGCTGATCCGGTGCTGCCGCACGAACCGGACATGCTGCTGGATCTGGCTCTGATGCTGCGACCCGAACTCAAGGCAGCCGAAGCGACCATTGAACGCAATCGCCGCTCCGCAGAACTCGCTCGCGAGGAATACTATTCCGATGTGACACTCGGTCTCTCCTGGATTGATGTGGCCGACCACGGACAGTCTCCGGTTGCCAACGGCCAGGACGCGCTGATGCTCACAGCCGGGTTTCGTTTTCCGATTCGACAGGAACGAATCCGCGCTGCTGTCGCCGCCGCTGAAGCAGATACAGCAGCCGCTGCAAGGACTCGCGACGCTCTCCGCCAGAGCACTGAAGCGGATGTGCAGGATTTATTTCAGCAGGCACAAAGTCTGCAGCAGATGCTGCAGATTGATCGTGAAGAAATGATCCCCCGGGCACGACAGACCCTGCAGGTCTCCAGCGCTGCCTACAATGTGGGCCAGACTGATTTTCTGCAGCTGATGGATAACTGGCGAAACCTGCTCACCCTGCAGACCAGCCAGCTTCGCCGAGAAGCAGATCTGTGGCAGACAATCGCCGCACTGCAACAGTCAACCGGTGATGCGTGGAGCCCTGCAACGACGGATGATCTGCCAGCAGATGAAACTGCAACGCAGGAATGAACTGCTGCCGAATCATGCAGCTGTCAGGGCCCATGTCCCACCCGTCTTTCCGACAACGAAGCCACTCCCGTAACAAAGTCATTCCACCTGCTGCGCTGCCAGCCATCGCGATGCATTCTCCAGCACCTGCAGCGGTTCCTTCTGCTGGTACACCGGGAAGATCTCATGTCCCGGTCGGAAGTAAAAAACCCGGCCTTTCCCGATCTGCCACAGACAGCCGCTGCGAAAATACTCCCCCTTGTCCCACCGTTCCTCGAAAATCACCTGATCCGGTTCCGGTATATGATGCGGCTCCCCGTACATCTCCGTGTGAGCTACATCCCAGTTCCGCGGCAGCCCCGCTGCAATCGGATGATCCGGCAGCAACGTCGTCACATGAGATGCTGCGCCGTCCGGTCGCCAGAACGGAAATACACACTGCGGCAGCACCAGCTGTCTCTGACCATTGTCTCCGGTCCTTACCGCTGGTGTCAGCGGCGTCTCGATCGTTACCGCCTTCCCATAAGGTGACTCATTGAGCAGCTGCCACTGTACGCGACCACGCAGCTGCTCCGGCAATGCCGCCTCTGCATCAGCCTTTGCCCGCTCCTGCATCAGCCGCACAAATGCCTTGTGCCAGTGCGCAGAATGCAGCGCGATCAGAGACAGTCGGCCCGCCTGAACCCGACGCACAACACCCTCGATCAGCGCATCGTCCTGGTCCCGAACCCGGATGTGACTCCAGACAATCAGCACGTCCGTCTGATCCAGCTGCTCCGCTGAAAGCCCCTGCTGCGGATCCTTCAGAGC
>JALQUR010000293.1 GCA_023260695.1 Planctomycetaceae bacterium | reverse complement strand
CCAACGCATAACCAGTTGTTGCATTACCCAGAACAGAGGATGCATCAAATGTGTAATAAGAGACCAGCGAATCTAATGTAAATTTACCGTCATACAATTGTGCAATTTGAGCGTTACTGAGAGAACTGTTGTAAATTGTGTGTTCAGCAGATGCAAAGATCTCTCACAGCAGTACGGCCTGTCGTCGTGCGATTCAGCGGCAGACTCGACAACCTGCCAGTCGGGCATCACACTGAAACGATCATCCCCGCAGAAAAAACGGCAAATGCCGCTGCTGGTTCACGCCCCGGGGAGAAGGTCCTTGGCCGGCAGCAATGATCAGGGAGTAATACTGTGATTCAGATCACCAGCCAGAAGATTTCCTTTGCAGCTCGCACCATCGTGTTGTCGCTGCTGCTGTCTGTCACTGGCAACGCTGTCTGTCCGGCAGCTGAACCGCCGGTAGCTGCGGTACTCAGTGAACAGATCGAGTCGGCTCGCCAGCACTGGGATGTTCCCGGACTGTCGGTGGCTGTCGTGCATCGCGGCGAAGTCGTGCTTTCACAGGGATTCGGCAGACTGCGGGCTGACCGTGAGCAGCCGGTTGATGGCCAGACGCTGTTTGCCATCGCGTCCAACACCAAGGCATTTACCTCTGCAGCCATGGCGATGCTTGTGGACGAGGGAAAGGTCGGCTGGGAGGACCGGGTCCAGCAGCATCTGCCCTGGCTGCAGCTGCATGAAGACTGGATTTCCGCAGAACTCCGCATTGATGACCTGCTCTGCCATCGCAGCGGACTGGCCACCTTCAGCGGCGACCTGTTGTGGTGGGGGACACCCTATTCCCCGGAACAGGTGCTGCGGCGGATTCGCCATCTGCCGATGCAGAAACGCTTTCGTGCCGAATTCGGTTATTCAAACCTGATGTTCCTCGCCGCCGGTGAAGTGATTGCCGGTGTGAGCGGGCAGAGCTGGAGCGAATTTGTGCAGCAGCGAATCCTGAACCCGCTGCAGATGACGCGGACCCGCACATCGGTGCGGGCTCTGGTTGATCTGGACAACGTGGCTGCACCGCATCGCACAGAACTGGATGGAAATCGAGTGCTGCCGTGGGTGGAGTGGGACACGATGGCTGCAGCAGGCGGGCTGATCTCCTGCTCAGACGACATGGCGCGCTGGCTGCTGCTGCAGTTGCAGGGTGGGCGGCTGGCTGATGGTCAGCAATTGTTCTCACCTCACGCAGCCCACCGGATGTGGTCTCCACACACGGTCATGTCAGTTTCACAGGCGGCGATGGAGCGAACACCGGAGACGCATTTTCGATCCTGTGGACTGGGCTGGATGCTTTCAGACTATGCCGGCCGTCGCCTGATTGGTCACGGCGGGGGATACGATGGAATGTATTCACGTGTGCTGCTCATACCGGAAGAGCAGCTGGGCGTTGTGGTGCTGACGAACAGTATGACCGGTCTGTCTTCATCGCTGGCGACTGCCATCGCCGACCAGTATCTGGGACGTGATCCCGGCGGCTGGGTCACGGAAGCTCGAGAACGTGATGTCAATAATCGCAAGGACTTTCTGGCGCGGATTGCTTCCGCTGTAGCAGCTCCCGAGGAGCAGACAGAGCCACCATTTGCCGAACAGCTGAGTGTGGGGCAGTACCGTTGTCCGCTCTACGGAGACGCCGAAATTCGGCTCGAAGGAGAAAAACTGGTTCTGGCTCTGCAGCCCAATCCGGACCTGGTGGCCGATCTGGAATACCTCTCCGACAGTCGCTGGCGAATTCGCTGGCGAAAAACCTTTGCCTGGTTTGCCGACGGAACGGTGGAATTCGTCCGCAATGAGGAAGGTCAGGTGAGTCGACTGAAACTTGACGTACCGAATGACGATCTCTGGTTTGATGAACTGCAGTTGCAGCGAATCGATCCGCAGCCCTGATTGAATCGTCAGCAGCGGCAGACTGCATCACAGACCTGACCTGAAGGAGGCCGCTGCCGGCGGACCTGCCGCAGAACGCTCCGGAGAGAACACTGCAAGGGACCATATCCATGAGATGCAACACGACCCGTCAGCTGTTCAGCTGCAGGCTGATGTTCCCCATTCTGGCTGCGTTGATGCTGTGTGGGTGCAGTGAATATCGCCGAGCATCACCTGAAGCGGTCGGTGACGGACAATCATCCGGGCAGGATTCGGCTGCTGCAGATGCAGTGTCGGTGCCGTCTGACACTGCGGCAACTCAGGCTCGGAACTGACGTTCACGGTGCTGGAGCTGCTGCCGTGCCCTCAGAATTCCCTGTGAAGGTCCGGGGCTTTAGCTTGATCTTTGTGAACTATGACGGTCAAATCGTCTGCACAGACCGGTAGTTTTTGGGGACTCTGGTAAACGGGGCTCTGTTTTCCGATGAAAACGGGGCCATTGCCGCCGATTCCCGATGGCTGAGCTGATCTGATTCCTTTCAGAATCCCTTCTCCACAGGTTGTCTCCTGATGCCCCTCTCGGCGGCGGTCGAATAGTGTTTTCAGGAGTGGACCGGTCCTTCAGGATTGATCCGGTGCGGATCATGCGGGCAGGGTTTTCTGCCACAGACAGCTCTGGAAATACAGCTCTGGAAATACAGCTCTGGAAATACAGCGCTGGAAAAACAGCTCAGGGCTGGAACGGCTTTCGTTGGTGCAATTTACGGTTATGGTGCGGTGGTCGGGTTTTCCGGGGCAAGGTTCTGAAACTTCGCCGTGGGCGTCCTGGTCCTGAATCTCACTCAGATCCTGAGGTCTGTCGTTGTCGCCTGTCGACAGTGACGGACCGACGGTCCATGCAATACAGCAGAATCAATACAGCAGAATAACGTCGTAGCGGAGTCAGGGAATGCGTGACTGGCTGGAGCGATTTGTCGATGACGGTACCATCGGCGAATCGCAGCTTGAAGAAGCTCGCGGAATGGCGGCCAATCTGGGGATCACTCCGGAAGATGCTCTGGTACGCCTGGGATACATCAACGGTGGTGATCTTGGCCGGGCACAGGCTGAGGAGTTTGGTTACGAGTACATCGAGCTGGAGGGGCGGCAGATCCCCAACAGCGTGATTGAGCTCGTAACAGAATCCATGGCTCGCGAAAACCTGGTGTTACCGATTGAGTCGGATGGTGATTCAGTCACGATTGCGATGAGCAATCCCAACAATATTGAAGTGCTGGACAAGCTGCGATTTGTGCTCAATCGCGACATTCGGCCCGTGATGGCTCCACTGGAATCGATCACCGCCGCGATCAACCGGCACTACGGTCAGTCCGAGACCGAATCAGTCGACTCCATGATTTCCGAGTTCACGGAAACGCAGATCGACTTCACGGATGTCGAAGCTGCAGCAGCAATGCAGGGGGATGAAGACGACAGTGCTCCGATCATTCGCCTGGCCAATCTGATCATTTCGGAAGCGGTTCGCGAGCGAGCGAGCGATATCCATATTGAGCCGTTTGATGATCGCGTGCGGATTCGTTACCGCATTGACGGCGTACTGCTGGAACGTGACAGTCCTCCCAAGCGCCTGCTGGGGGCTCTGGTCTCCCGTTTCAAGATCATGGCCCGGATGGATATCTCGGAAAAGCGGCGTCCTCAGGACGGACGTATCAAGACGCGCTCCGGCAACAAGGAATTCGACCTGCGGGTTTCGATTCTGCCGACCAACCATGGTCAGGCGGTGGTGATGCGAATTCTGGACCGCGACAACATCAAGATCGGGATTCGTAACCTTGGATTTGGTGAGGACAACTACCGCACATTCCAGAATATCATCCGTCGCCCGAATGGGATTTTTCTGGTGACCGGTCCGACGGGATCGGGCAAGACCACCACGTTGTATTCTGCCCTTGGTGAGCTTAACCGTCCGGACCGCAAGATCATTACTGCGGAAGACCCGGTGGAGTACTACCTGCCGGGGATCAATCAGGTGGAAGTAAAGCACAGCATCGGGCTCGACTTCGCACGCATCATCAAGGCGATGCTGCGACAGGCGCCCAATGCCATTCTGGTGGGGGAAATCCGCGACACGGAAACGGGCGAAATGGCAATTCAGGCATCGCTCACCGGGCACCTTGTGTTCAGCACGCTGCATACAAATGATGCCCCGGGTGCCGTCACACGTCTGATCGACATGGGTGTACAGCCGTTCCTGGTGGCCTGTTCGCTGATGGCCGTGATGGCTCAGCGACTTGTGCGTGTGGTCTGTCCCAAGTGCAAGGAACCCTACCAGCCAAGTCCGGAAGAATGCGACGTCTTCAATATTTCTCCGGACGAGTTGTCAGAGG
>JALQUR010000179.1 GCA_023260695.1 Planctomycetaceae bacterium | reverse complement strand
GTATTCGCCGCAACATCAAGCTGGCGGAGTCGCCAGGATTCGGGCAGGCAGTCATTGACTATGCTCCTGCATCATCTGGCGCTCTGGATTATCTGTCGCTGGCGGAAGAGGTGCTGGCGATGGAAGTTGGCCTGGTCGACGATGCCGAGCCAGTTGCGGTACATCGCAGAGTTGCCTGAATTTCCTTTTCGGGTGCCCAGTGACAAGTGCTGTGGTGAGAGCGGAGATACGCGTGAAACGACTTCTGTTGCCGATTCTGTGTACCTTGACGTGCGTGCTCGGATTCTCTGCTGCATCTGTACTTTCCGCGTGGGATGAGAACGGTGGTCGCGTTTCACGCGCTCGCGAGGACTTTGAGCTGATGCGTCTGTTTGCAGAGGCTTATGAGCAGATTGAAGGACGCTATGTCACCGAAGTGGATCGCAGATCGCTGATTGACAACGCCGTCAAGGGCATGCTGAACGGGCTGGACCCCTATTCCACGTGGATTCCTCCCGGAGATCTGGATCGGTTTGAGCAGTATCTGGGGCAGGAATTTGTCGGCATTGGTATCCAGGTGCAGCTGCAGGATGGTGTGCCGGAAGTGCTTACTTCGCTCCCGGATTCTCCGGCCTGGAAAGCAGGAGTGCGTGTCGGGGATCTCCTCGAACGGGTCGACGAGACGCCGCTGCAGGGCCTGTCGACTGCAGAGATCGGCGAATTGATTCGAGGGCCAATAGGCCAGGCCATCAGGCTGACTGCTCGCCACGAAAATGCTGAAGAAACGTACGTCGTTACTGTCACAAGAGAGAAAATCCAGCTGGCGACAGTCACCGGCGTCCGACTGACTGAGGCAGGCACCTGGGATTGGTTACTGAGTTCGGAAAGTAAACTGGCTTATGTCCGACTGACACATTTCAGTCGGCAGACACCAGATGAATTTCGCAGGGCGATGCAGGCATTGAATGCAGAATCTCTGCAGGGACTGGTTATTGACCTGCGTTCGAATCCTGGTGGACTCATCGACGCAGCTGTGGATATTGCGGATATGCTGCTCGATGAGGGGCGGATCGTATCCATGAATGGTCGTGCTGTTGATGAACGGACGTGGGACGCCCATGCGGGCGTGGAACTGGCTGCCGAAGTCCCGATCGCAGTTCTGATGGATCGTCAGTCGGCATCAGCAAGTGAGATTCTTGCAGCGGCTCTGCAGGATCACGCTCGCGGCGTCATTGCGGGGGAGCGTTCATTTGGCAAAGGGAGCGTCCAGAATGTGATTCGAATGGAGAACGGGCGGTCTGCTCTGAAACTGACAACGGCTCATTATCTGCGGCCGAAGGGGACGAATATTCATCGGTTTCCGGATTATGGTCCGGACGATATCTGGGGGGTTCTGCCTGACGAGGCTCTGCGACTGCAGCTGGAGGATGATCAGTGGAAGGAGTTGCGCCTCTCCCGGGACGGGCATCGGGGAATTGCTGCCAGCGAGGACATCGCGGCAGTCCTGTCACGCGACCCGCAGCTCAATAAAGTGTTCACGTGGCTGCAGGAACAGTCGCAGTAACGGGGACTGGCTGCACACGTCTGCTGTCGCTGCAGTTTTCAGGTCGGCGAAGTATACTTCCGCTGAGTAAAGTTGCGGGTAGGGGCGGGCACAGCACAGACGATGTCATACCGTGCGGGGCGGGGAATTCATGGAACGTACGGAACGCAGGTTTCAGCTGTCCAGCAGGTTCAGCCCGGCGGGTGATCAGCCAAAGGCGATCGAGGCACTCAGTCGTGGGATCCGCGATGATCGCAGAACACAGGTGCTGCTGGGGGTCACGGGGTCCGGCAAGACCTTCACGATGGCCAATGTGATCCAGCAGATTCAGAAGCCAACACTGGTGCTGTCGCACAACAAGACGCTGGCAGCACAGTTGTACTCTGAGTTTCGGGAGTTCTTTCCTGACAATGCTGTCAGCTATTTTGTCAGCTACTACGACTACTATCAGCCGGAAGCGTACATCCCGCAGCGTGATATCTACATTGAGAAGGACGCTTCGATCAATGAAGAAATTGATCGACTGCGGCTCCTCGCTACCAGTGCTCTCGTCAGCCGTTCGGATGTGATTGTCGTGGCTACGGTCAGCTGTATTTATGGCCTCGGTTCACCTGCCGACTACCTGAAAATGATGATACCGCTGTATGTCGGGCAGCAGATTGACCGCGACCAGCTGCTGCTGCGACTGGTTGATATCCAGTATGACCGCAATGACTTTGATCCGAGTCGCGGCAAGTTTCGCGTTCGCGGTGATGTGATTGAATGCTGGCCGGCATATGAAGAATTCGCCTATCGAATCGAGCTCTGGGGAGACGAGATTGAAAAGCTGAGCATGATCGACCCGGTATCCGGGAGTGAGTCAAAGTCTCTCAGAGAGATCTACATTTATCCGGCCCGACACTTTGTGATGCCGCAGAGTCGGATCGACGCCGCCCTTGATGAGATACGGGAAGAGCTGGAGACAACGCTGAAGCAATTTCAGAAGGAGGGCAAGCTTCTGGAGGCACAGCGACTGGCAGCCAGAACGCGTCACGATCTCGAGCTGATGAAGGAGACGGGGTTTTGTCCGGGGATTGAAAACTACAGTCGCGCACTTGCTGGCAGAAAGCCGGGAGAACCGCCCTACACGCTGTACGACTTTTTCCCCGATGATTTCCTGATCTTTATCGATGAGTCGCACGTGACGGTTCCGCAGATTCGTGCCATGTTTGCCGGCGATCATGCCCGCAAGACGACGCTGGTGAACCACGGATTTCGCCTGCCAATGGCGATCGACAATCGACCGCTGAAATTCGACGAATGGAATGAACGCCGAGCATTTCGAGTTCTTGTTTCGGCGACTCCGGGGAACTGGGAGCTTGACCAGACGGAGGGAGAAGTTGTAGAGCAGGTGATACGGCCGACAGGATTGCTGGATCCTGAAGTGGAAGTTGTTCCTGCTCGGGGACAGGTACCTCATCTGACAGAGCAGGTCCGACTGCGAGCTGAAGCTGGTGAACGTGTCCTGATAACAACGCTGACCAAGAAGCTGGCCGAAAACCTGTCTGCGTACATGAGGGAGGAGGGTATTCGATGTCAGTGGCTGCACTCAGAACTCAATGCCCTCGAACGCGTCGAGGTCCTGAGAGAACTGCGTGAGGGACGCCATGATGCCGTTATCGGGGTGAATCTTCTGAGAGAGGGGCTGGATCTGCCGGAGGTGTCGCTGGTCGCAATTCTGGATGCGGACAAGGAAGGATTTCTGCGCAGTGAAACCAGTCTGGTTCAAACGATTGGGAGGTCTGCTCGGAATGTAAATGCACGGGTTATTCTGTATGCGGATACCGTGACGGAGAGTATGCAGCGGGCGATTGATGAGACGCAGCGACGGCGAAGAATCCAGGCTGCCTACAACGAAGAACACGGAATTACACCTGAGTCCGTGCAAAAAGCTGTCCGTAAGGGCATTGAAGAGGAGGTCGCAGCTCGGCGGATCGAACGTGAGTCTGCCGGAATCGAAAGTGAAACTCGGTTTGTTACGCAGGAATATCTGCGTGAGCTGGAGCAGGAAATGCTGGCCGCTGCGGAGGGACTGGACTTTGAACAGGCGGCCCGACTGCGCGATCAGATTCAGGATCTGCAGCGAAAGATGGGTGAGCCGCTGCCTGAGGATGCAGGGAGCGAAACCGCAGGATTTGCTCGCCGAGGCCAGCAACGTAGCGGAAAGGGTCGCCGACGGCGGTAACGTGCAGCGGGTCTGCCGGAATTCATGGTCCGGTGAGTCCGACTGTAACGACTGCACCTCTTCTTTCTTGACTGACTTTCGCAACGGTGTACGCAGCTGTGCTGCTCAATGCAGAACTGCTGCAGAAGCTGTTGCGTTCGGTCGATCAAGGATTTCGAAGGAGGAAGCTATGCTGGTACTATCTCGTCAGAGTGATGAAACGATCGTAATCGGTGACAATATTCGTGTAACCATCGTGGAAGTTCGCGGCGACAAGGTGCGCATCGGAATTGATGCTCCGCGCGACGTTACGGTGCACCGGCAGGAAATCTACGATGCGATCCAGAAGAATACTCAGGGAACGGTGGAAACAGTCGATCAGTGAGCAGAACCACTGAAGAGGCATGGAAACGCAGCTTCCTTTCAAAAAAACGGCCCGCCAGAGCGGGCCGTTTTTTTTTGTTCCTGCTTCGGTTCATGGACGGTTTGCGGTCTGGTGTCAGGTGGACTTCAGCCCTGAGGCGTGGCAGCTGGCGACCAGTCGCCCCGCGGCCTGCCGATGCTCGACTTCGTGCTGCCGCTGTTCCAATTCCTGCTGCTGAATCCGCAGCGACTTCTCTTCGGGGAATTCTGTCACGGAGAGAGTTGTCGTTTTATTCGGCCAGTCCGGCTTTCCGCACAGCCTGCTGCATTTTCTGAAGCCCGGTGCGCACCACTGCTTCTGCGTCTTCAGTCCAGTAGTTGGGATTGAAGAGTTCAAGTGACAATGTGATGCTGCGGCCATTGCCTCCGAGCATTCGCAGGATCTCGTCCATCGGGGCGATACCGTCACCCGGGTAAACACGATCGGCGTCCCGCATTTCTTCTCGCGGCGGATCTGCCGGATAGTCATTGATGTGGAACACCTGTAATGAATCATCACTGAACAGACTCAGTCCACCGAAATCCGAACCGCCGCGAAAGACATGATAGGTATCCAGCAGCAGGCAGCTTTGCGGATGCCCTGTCTGAGCCGCCACGTAGGCCGCTTCTCCAAGCCGTGACAGATTCCTTGAGAATCCCCAGACTTCCAGCTGTGGGATAATGCCGGTTTCATCGCCAATTTTCTGCAGCGCAGCAAACCGCTCCGTTATGACATCAAGATCAAGGCGAGGACTGTCGCCACCGTGAGCTCCAATCGGAGGCGCGGCGATTCGTGTACCGCCAATACTGCGGAGCATGTCCATGTCACGCCGTGCCTCGTCAAGGGCCGCAGTCCTGCGTGTCTCGTCCTCATGAATCCACTGAGCAAACCCGATGGCACTGTCGACGGTGAGGCCTGCGTCTGCGATTCGCTGTTTCAGTTCTGCAGCGGAGCCTCCACTTGAAAGGTACTCCCGCAGATTTGGGATCCACGGTTCGATCCCGTCGTAGCCCGCCTTGCCCGCGAGTTCGATTTCCTTTTCCAGTCCCACTTTCTGCCCGCGAATTGTACTGGTGTTCAGACAGAATCGGATGGTTCCGGGTTCTGCACAAAAAGGGGCAGTTGTGGCTGAGCGGGCCTGGTTTGATATGACAGCAGCGGCTGCTGCTGCGGAACTGGCGAGTGCGGTTCTGCGCGTGATTGCCATTGGGGATGTTGCTCCTTGGTGTTTTGTATGTGATGCAAATACTGCCACTGATCTGCCGCAATGCTGCCTGGTGTGCAGGATTCGGGGAAATTCAAGAGCTGCCACTGCAGCCGGCTATGGTTTTGTCAGGGTGTCCTTGTCCTGCATATTGTCACGGGGACGGATCATACGGAAGTAGTCGCGAATGATCTGCCGCTGACCGGCAGGTACCGCTTCAGATTCAAGGTATTGTTCGCTCAGGAATTCGTATTTCGCCGACTGTTGCCTGTACTCGCGGGTTGCGGACTGTGCTTCTGCGTCGCCTTCCACTGTTTCCTTCTCGGAATCGCCGTTACCGGAGTCCGTTCCGGTGAGCCGCATTTCCTGCGATGCGTCATTGATGGATTCAGCCTTTCCCTCGGGCTCGCTGTCAGATCCGCGACCTGCTCTGCGGCCGCCTTTTCCGGGGCCCTGCATGGCGGTTCTTACCTGTTGTTCGACGTTTGAACGCGCTTGTGCGAGCAGTTGTGCCTGCTGCTGCAGCAGCTGGGTAAGCTGCTGTCTGGTCGCCATTTTGCGGGATTCCGCAGCAAGTGCCTCTGCCCCCTGCTGAAATTCACTTTCGGAGTCCTGCTCAATGCCGGATGCCAGATCCCCTGCGGCGTCAGCAATCTGTTTTCCTGATGGGGTTTCGGGCTGCTGCTTCTGACCAGTACGCAGCTTTTCGGTGATCGAGCGTTTCTCACTGGCATCAAGATCCGGAAGCTTCAGTTTTGACAGCTCTTCAGCTGCGGCGCGAAAATCTCCTTCATTCAGGGCGTTACCGGCGGCGGCCATTTTTTCCGACAACGCCAGGGCATCCCCGATCTGCTGCATCTGCTGCTGAGCTTCCGGGTTGTCCAGCTGCTGCTGGAGCTGCTGGAGCGACTGGTCCAGCTCCGATAGTGCAGAGAATGCTTCAGCGGGTGTCAGCTGCTGCTCCGAAAAATCCTGCAGCGTGCGGTTCATGGAATCCAACATCTCGCTGAGGCTGGAGTCCTTGACTTCGGCGGCGAGCTCTGCGAGTTCTTCAGCAATCTGCTTTTGCTCATCCTGATTCAGTGAGACCGGCAGCGCAGGGCTGGCTGATCCGATCAGAGAACGCATCGGGCCGGGGATGGCGAGCAATGTGGCGAAGGCGGCGAGAGTCAGTCCTCGTTTCCATTCACAGGGGGTCTGAAGACGCACGGGGTGCATCGTCAATTGTTCACGAAGAAGCAGATCCGCACGACGGATCTGCAGGTTGTGAAAGACGGAGCCATCAGCAAGTTCCTGAAACTGGCAGGCGCTCAGAATGGCATCATGCAGGCCAAACTTGCGGTCCAGCCAGCCGGCTGTGAGACGGCGATCGACATTGTTTCGCAAAGACCAGAGAGATGCTGTCATTAATGCTGCACCGCTCAACAGGAGCGGCAGCGTCCACGGAATTCGGATGCCAACGATCACGCAGATCGTGGTGCAAAACGCTCCTGGCAGGCTGGCGGCAAGCAACGCTCGTGCGGCAGTGTCCCAGAGAATCTGCCAGCGACGAATCCGAACAACGCTGTCAACGGCCTGCAGCAGGCTGTCTGCTGGTGTCTGATCAGGGGGTGAGGAAGCGTGCACGTTCAGGTTCCTTCCGCTCTGGACAACTGCTGGCGACCAAATTCCACCCGTCTGAGCAGGATATCCGGGATCATCAGGAATGCTGCAAGTGTCAGCAGCAGGGTTCTCAGCGGACGTGGACGTTGTACAGTTCGCCTCGGCGATTCCGCAAGTTCCTTTGCTTCAGGCTGAAATCTTCCCCCGGTCAGGCGAGAAAGACTCTGCAGAAACTCAAGATCAGGAGGGTGCAGACGCAGTTCTTCCGGAAAACCCGTGTAGATCGCCCGCGATTTTCGAAATGTCTCGCCCGCAGCGGTCTGCAACGTCAGGTCGAGATTCCAGACACCCGGGTTGTCGAGTTCAAGGGTGGCACGATACAGGCCCGGCGCGGTTCGATTCAGCTGGAGGCGATGTTGGCCCATTTTCGGGTCAGACACCAGGATGCTGCCTTCAGCGTCACTCAGAAATTCTCCGTTACTGTCAGTCAGTTCCACATTGATCGCAGCGGTGGTGCCGTTCTGTTCGATGCGGATATTCATGCCCGCTGCTGACTGTCGCCGCATCAGTTGCCGCACGACCTGAGTCCAGAATTGGCCGTATCCTGGCCAGGTGAGCCACTCGGCTGCCCAGCGACTGCTGGCATCGGAAGTGAATCCGCCGGTCATCCCCAGTCCTACTCGCCACCATGCGAGCAGCGGGTCCCCTTTTTCTGTGGCCAGAATGACCTCGGCACCAGGCTGTGGCCGAGTGCGCACATATCCCAGCAGAAACGGAGCGACTTCAAAGTCAATTCCAGCAAGCGCTCGGGTTGCGCGAATCACCTGAGGTGCAAATGGGGCCTCGTCGATTGCGGAGCGACCTGCAGTCATGGTCTCACGGGCAAAGATCCGCGGAACAAGTGCAGGGTCCTCGGCGTGGTAAAATCGGCCGCGGCCAGTTCTGGCAATGGATGTCAGCAGGCGAATGTCGGTCGCATCTTCCTCGCCGACTGCCACAACCGACACGGTGGTTCCACTGGCTGACATCCGCGCGGCCAGCCCTTCAAAGTCACCGGAGTTGGAGATGCCGTCGGTGAGCATGATGACGTGCTTCAGTCTTGCCGCGGCGCTGTCCAGCATTTCAGCGGCCATTTCCATTGCCGGGTACATGCTGGTGCCACCTCCGGGCTGCAGGCCGGCGATCTGGTCGGCCAGTCGCCCCTGATTTGCGGCCGCCTGAAGCTCGCTGATCACCCATGTCTTGTCGTCGAATGCCACAATGCCGACCTGATCACGAGGACTGAGCAGACGCACCGCTGCTCGTGCCGCGGATCGCGCCATCGCCAGTTTCTCACCCTCCATTGATCCGGATCGATCAATGACCAGAACCATTCCCAGTGAAGGCTTTTCCTGCTCCTTCTGAAAATCGCTGCGCAGCGGCAGAATCTCATCAAGGGGCGTCTGGAACCAGCCCCCGGGGCCGAACGACTGCTCTCCTCCGAGCATCAGAAAACCACCACCAAAATCTTCCACCCAGCTCCGAATGGTCTGCATCTGTTCCCGCGTCAGGTTCGTAGCAGCGATATTTGACATGACCAGCAGTTCGAAGTTCTGCAGTCCCTCAATTCCGTTCGGGATTCCCTCCGGCGGACGTACGTCCGCGATCACCCCCTCGGTTTCCAGTGCAAATGCAAGTTCCTGAATCAGATCCGGATCACTGTCTGCAAGCAGAATGCGGGGTTGTCCGTTGGCAGAAACCAGACCGGTGTCGGAATTATTATCGAGCAGTGTGTCCTGCTGGAGCCCGGAGATGCGAACACGGAATGCCGCCAGGCGATCACGCTCCACAGATTGCTCAAACTGAAACCGATTGATTCCAGGGACAATTCTGACGGTGGCACTACGCACTCGGAATTCACCTTCAAACAATTCCAGTTGTCCCTGATCTTCATGGCTGGATGAGATCACAACCTCGATCGGAAATGGTTCTCCCTGACGCACTTCAGAAGGCAGATTTACCGCGTCGATCTGTACTTCCGGATCAGCTCCCCGAGTCAGCGGGATGGTCCAGATTTCTGCGGTGGATTCCGTAGCAGCCCGCAACGCATTGCCGGTTGTCTGGTTTCCGTCAGTCAGGACGACAATGCGAGGCACGTATCCCGCGGGGACACTCGACCTTGCCAGACTCAATGCCTGTTCAAGATTTGTGTCGGACTGCTCCGGCAACTGGATCCGATCCTCCGTCGTTTGCTGGCGGCGAAACGAACTGATCTGGGCAGCATTCAGACGCTGATCCAGTGAGCATGCAAGACCATTGCTGGCTGCAAACGGGATCCATGTCGAACGCCCGGAGCCGATGGCGGACTCCGCCTGCCGGAGAAACTCTTCTGCCTGGTTCGCTCCTTCGGCCCCGGTACTCAGGCTTACATCCTGCAGAAAAACTGTCCACGGGGCAGTTGTATCCTGCAGGTGGGTCAGCCCTGCTGCAGCGGCGATAAGCATGATCAGCATCGCCGTCCGAATCAGCAGTGATGCCAGACGCTGAGACACCGAAAAATCCACAAGGTTGTGGCGATGCACCCACCACAGCAGAAGTACTGCCGGGATGGCTGCGAGCAGATAGATTGGCTGGCTGAATTCAAACGACATCAGAATTCCGGACTGGAGATCAGACCCTTTGGCTCACATGATCAGACGACGCTGGTACAGAAACCATTCGGCAGTCAGCAGAAGAACGGCGAAGCAAACGGCAAGCAGCCAGAGCGGTATTCCGCGAGAGATCACCCGTGTTGCCGAGGAGTCGGCGGTGGGTTCAGCGTCTGGTGGGAAACGCAGATCACTCTCTGACCGATCTGTCAGGTTGGCAGCAATCCGCAGCACTGACGTCTGTCCGGAACTGCCTGCCTTCTTATCGGCCAGCACCGGAGAAACGGACCAGACTCCGCGTTCACGCAGCAGGCCGGTTGTAATCCCGGGGGGAGAAATGGCCGTGCCTGCCGAAACAACAGCCGTGGTTTCTGTGCCAGAGGGTGAGCGGATTGTCACCGACTCAGTCGATTTACTCCAGTCGGACGGGAGCTGAGCCATAGCGGAGGTGCCGGTGGCTGCTGCGGAAGTCCGCTGAATATCCACGCCCGAAAACCACTGCAGCGCATTGGAGATCAGCAGGGGAAATACCGTACGCATCGGGAGATCGCTTTCCGACAGTGACAAGGGTGTCACGATACATCGGCGCTGTGGCTGCTGAATGACACTGAGCAGTGAGGCATCGGAATCGGTGAGGATCAGGTTTTCTGCGGATTGCAGAAACTGCAGCCGCGCGACCTGAGGGATCAGAACGTCTGTCAGATCAATGTTTGTCATCAGTGGAGAACCGCTTTGCTGCTCAACGATCAGCGGCTGCCTGATCAGACCAGCCAGTTCCCAGAGTGGGCAGTCGTCACGAGGGTCGACCACGAGCAGATTGCCAGCCGGAAGCTCTGCAGGAATCAACTGGTGCAGGACGATCAGGTCGAAGCCGGACCAATCCTGTTGAGATTGTGGCAGGGTTGTGATCTCCCGCAGGTCCACGCGTGGCATGGCCAGCAGCGCCTGCCGCAGGAAGAGGTTGCCTGGCGAAACAAGCAGGACTCTGAGCGGAGGCTGCTCCGGAAGAACAGCGAAGGCCTGATTGTCCGCCTGCAGGGAATCCTGTGCCGGGTCGGAACCTGCCGCTGCCTCGCTGAATTCAATATCCGTCAGTCGAGCTTTGAGTATTCCGCCGTCTGCTGAGAGTTTGCGGAGTACGCGAGATGATGACTCATCGGGATCCAGTGACATTGTGATCACATCAATCAGTACATCGTCCAGCGTCAGCTCCGTTCTGACGGAAACCGGAACGTCAGCGGCATTGGTCAGCTCGAGAAGTACTTCGTAGCCAAGCGGATCGGCGCTGGACCGTCGGACCTCAAATGCGGTCAGCCCGAGGTTGGGCTGCGAGACGCCGCAGCGAATCACTTCAAGTCTGGGCGCCGTTGCAGGCTGGTCCGAGTCAGAGCGTTGACAGAGCTGTTGCAGCTGCTGTTCGTCTGCCCTGGCAAGAGCGTCAGTGAACAGGAGGATTCGTCCGTCTGAATGGGGCCGCAATAATGCCGCTGCATGCAGGACAGCCTGGCGGAGGTCTGCAGGGGAATCCGTAACGGTCGCGTCAGAGATCACTCGCTGCAGAGCAGGGTTGTGATCGGTAAAGCCGCACAGGATCTGTGTTTCCCTGTCTGCCGAGATTACTGCCAGTTGCTGTCCCGGAAAGAGCTCCGCCGCAACGTGTTTTGCACCCGTTCTGGCAATTTCAAATCGACTGCCGGCATCGTCTTCTGCCTGCATGCTTGCGGACGTATCAAGAATAATCACCTGAAAGGTGGCTTGATCTGCCGGGCTGCTCCAGCGCGGATCAGCTGCGGCGAGAGTCAGCGTGAGCAGCAGCAGGATCTGGAACAACCACGATTTGAAGTGTCGAAACTGCTTCCAGAGAGAACGGGGCGGTCGTTCCTCAAAAACGCGAGTCCAGAACATGTCTGTGGAGACCGGAACACGCCGCGTGCGAACGCGGAGCAGATACAGCAGGGTGACTGGCAGTGCAAGCAGTCCAAGGAGTAATGCTGTCGGGGTTCCGAAGATCATGTTTGCGGGCGATTCGGCGAGAACAGGGGAAAAAGTCTGCAGGCGGGGATTATGTCTGGGTTTCGGCTGACGAATTCATCATGGTCATCACAAGAGACTCAAAGCTGGTCGATGCCGGTGACTGAGTACAACCGAGTCCGTATCTGCGACAGTAATTACGGACTGCAGCCTGGTGAGCGTCGAAAAGCTGCTGGTACCGGGCCAGTCGTTGCTCAGTAATGGTGATGCGAGTCTCTGAACCAGATTCAAGATCCACCAGCTGGGCATCACCAAGGAGTTCGGGCCTTGCTTCAAGCTCATGGAATAACTGAATTACATGGACATCAAAGCCGCGGAATCTGAGCAGGTCGAAGGACGACTCAAATCCGCCTGGATCAAACAGGTCGCTGATCACAAGCACCAGTCCGGGGCGTGGACGCAGATGCAGGAATTCGGCGATGCCCTGCGAGAGTCCAGTGGCTGAGCCGCTGGCGGTGAGGTTTTCGAGAAAACGCATCATCGGCAGAATCTGTTCACGTCCTCGCGTCAATGGAAGTCGCGAAGTGATCCCTGCCGAAAATGCAAACAGAGCCGCGCAGTCAAGATCTGCGAGCGCAATGTAGGCGATTGCAGCTGCAACCTGCCGGGCAAGATCGAATTTGCTGCCATCGTCAAATGACATCGACCGGGAGCAGTCCACCAGCAGGTATACGTGCAGGTCCTGTTCTTCCTGGAATCTGCGGATCAGCAGGTCACCGTGTCTGGCATAGATATTCCAGTCAAGGTAGCGCAGATCGTCGCCGGCTGCATATTCCCGATGATCTGCGAACTCAATACCGGCACCGGTTTCACGCGTGCGTCGCTGCGCCAGCAGTTGCCCACGAAATACGCGCCTCGACATCAGCGAGAGGTATTCCAGTCGGGTCATGAAATCGGAGGGAAAGAGCATGGAAAGCACGTGTCAGGGTGAAAGGATTCGGGTGAAGTACCCGTGGGAGTTGTCAAAGAGAAATGTCGCGCATAATGCCCTCAACAACTTCATCCGCAGTGACTCCTTCTGCCTGAGCTTCAAAATTCAGGATCAGTCGATGACGCAGTACAGGGAGTGCCATACTGCGCAGATCTTCGGCAGAAACATGCACCCGATGATCCAGAATGGCACGAACCTTTGCCCCGAGGATCAGGGCCTGCAGGCCACGTGGGCTGGCCCCGTAACGCACGAATCGCTGAGCCGTCGTGGATGTTTCCTTATCGGGATGTGTTGCCACGATGAGCTCAACCGCCTGACGCCGAACATCATCAGCGATCGGGATCTGCCGCGACAGCAATGACATTTCGCGAATGCGTTCACCGCCGAGTACAAAATCTGCTCGTGGCTGCTCACTGCCGGTGGTGCGATTGAGGATTTCTTCGAGTTCGCTGACGGCCGGATACCGCACAAGCAGTTTCACGAAAAAGCGGTCCAGCTGAGCCTCCGGTAACGGGTAGGTTCCTTCCATCTCCAATGGATTCTGCGTGGCAAGTACGAAGAACGGCTGTGATAGTTTATGCGTGGTTCCCGCGACCGTAACGGAGTGTTCCTGCATAGCCTCCAGCAGTGCCGATTGTGTCCGAGGGGTAGCGCGGTTGATTTCATCGGCCAGCAGAATGTTGGTGAACAATGGTCCCTGCTGAAACTCAAAGACACGCCCCCCCTGCTCCGTTTCACCAAGGACCTGGGTGCCAGTCAGGTCCGCCGGCATCAGATCCGGAGTGAACTGAATCCGTTGAAACTGGAGTTGCAGTGTGTCCGCGAGTGTCCGAACTGTCAGTGTTTTTCCGAGTCCCGGAACACCTTCCAGCAGGACATGTCCACCAGCGATCAATGCGATCAGCATGTCGTCAAGGATCAGCGTCTGGCCCACAATGACACGAGCAAGTTCGGATCGGAGTCGCAGGAAGTCGTCGCGAAACTGATCCAGCGACTTGCTGAGAGATTCTTCTGTGAGCATGGTAATCCAATGGCAAGGTGGTGTTGTGGTGTTTGGCGGCGGGGAAAATACGAATGGAACAAACGGCTTCGCAGGCACTGATGCCGGGGAGAGAATGCTAGCAGATTTCCTTGATTGTGGCAGGGATTGCCTGCAGAAGTGAATGCTTCCGCAACGGCAGGAAGAATGCATTGCCGGGTGCCCGAATCTGAACAGTGCAAGTTCAGCAGCGGTCGCTGCTGAGTCAATTGTCTGACGATTGCTGAATCAGCGAGCGAACGTGATAATGACGACTGTTTCATGACACATTGGTGCCCGGTGTTTCTGGTGTTTCATGCATCAGCGCCGAGGACAGGCTGGCCGAGGACAGGCTGGAGGTAACAATGAAAATGCTGCAGAGCCTGTGGATAATATTCCTGTTGTCGACTCTGCTGGCGCAGTCGCCGGAAGCCCAGGCTGATGAACCGTCGCGGCCGCTGCCATTGCCCGGGAAAACATTGACAATTGCCGGAAGACCGGCGTTTCTGATCCCCGGAAAGTCAGGAATGCAGCTCTCGGGCAAGGCCTGGGTCTGGTACGCGCCGACTCTTCCTGGCCTTCCCGGTTCTGCAGAACGCTGGATGTTTGACCACTTTGTCAGTCGAGGAATCTCGATTGCCGGGATCGATGCCGGTGAATCCTATGGCAGCCCGCAGGGGAATGAAGTCTATGACCAGCTCTACGAATACCTGATGCAGCAGGGATTTTCCCCCCGGCCGGTCATGCTGGGGCGAAGTCGCGGCGGTTTGATGACCATGTCGTGGGCAGTCAGTAACCCTGATCGCGTTGCTGCATTCGCTGGAATTTACCCCGTCTTCAATCTGGCCAGTTATCCGGGGCTGCAACGTGCCGCACCGGCCTTTGAGCTGACAGCTGATCAGCTTGAAGGACGATTGTCGGAATACAATCCGGTGGATCGACTGCAGCAGCTGGCTGCCCGCAGGGTTCCCCTGTTCGCCATTCACGGGGATGTTGATCGTGTTGTCCCGCTGGAGCTCAATTCGGGACTTGCTGCAGACAGGTACAAGGAGTTCAGTGGAAGCTTCGAGCTGATGATTCCGCCCGGCCAGGGGCACAACATGTGGAACGGGTTCTTTGAATGTCAGGAACTCGTGGAGTTTGTCGTTCGCCATTCACTACGGGCAAACGCTGCGGGAGCAGACGAATCATCACAATCCAAGGCTCGGGAATGACAGGCACTGCAGATCCTGAGGACGTTGTAATGGTCAGCTCCAGACTCTGATCTTTCGAGGAGATCCGATGCTTCCGCTGCGCGATACCATCCGCTCTCAGAGCTTTCCGCTCGTGAACACTGCGCTGATTGCTGTCTGCGGACTGGTTTTCCTGCTCCAGTGTCAACAGGGCGATGAGATGGTCTGGAACTGGGGGCTGGTTCCATACCGGATCAGTCACCCGATGATGCCGCTGAACCTCGAGATTGAGATACCAGCATCCAGTGATTCAGAACTGGACCCGCAACCGCGACTGGGTCTGCGTGATTTCAGTCTTCCAGTTTTTCAAACTGCGGCAACACTGCTGACCAACGCGTTTCTCCACGGTAGTCTATGGCACCTGCTTGGGAATATGTGGTTTCTGTACATCTTCGGAGACAACATCGAAGATCGATTCGGGCATCGCCACTACCTGCTGTTTTATCTGTCTGCGGGCGTGTTTGCAGCTTTCAGTCATTTCCTGTTCCAGCCGGAATCATTCGTGCCGACGATCGGGGCCAGTGGCGCGGTCGCTGGCGTCATGGGTGCTTACATGCGTCTGTTTCCCCGTTCTACAGTGGTGACGCTGGTACCCATCTGGATCATTCCTTACATCGTAGAGATCCCCGCAAAATTCTTTCTGGGAATCTGGTTTCTGATTCAGGCGTGGCAGGCATCGACAACGCTCAGCATGCTGTGGGGCGGCGGCATTGCATGGTGGGCGCATATCGGAGGATTTGTCTACGGGTGGAAGATTGCGGACTGGTTTCTGAAGAGACGTCCGGAACAGTTCGCCAGGGAGATTGTCCGCCGACCTGCCAGTGAACATCCGCTTTATCGCAGTGGACGACTTGAGCGCTGAGCAGGCGGGTGAACAGCGAAATTCACGCAGCACAACTTTGCATTGCCAAGATTGCAATTCGAAGAGTGACCGCTATAGTCCGCTCTCCACGCGACTGTGGTGTAGTGGTAGCACAGTAGCTTCCCAAGCTCCTGGTGAGGGTTCGATTCCCTTCAGTCGCTCTTGCAGCAGTCCTGACAGCCCTTGCCCCGTGCCGGTCGATGTCTGCAGTGGCCGTGAACTCAGTGGCCGTGAACTCAGTGGCCGTGATACCTCATCGATTCCGCATTATTCACGGGGAAAGCGACCCCTCCGGATCGGTACTCTGCGGGACGCCGGCGATGATGTCGATTGCCCCGCAGACTCGCAACGCCGCTTTTACTACTCAACCCAGCGGTTGAGGTTGGCCTCGCGTGCCGGTTGCCGTGCTGATTGTCGTCAGGCAACCCTTCGGTCAGCTCAGAGTTCGCCGGTTGTCGCAGCAGCGTCTTTGCTCCGGCGTGTAACAAATCTGCGTTTCAGAACTACGCAGGCAAAACCGGCAAGCAGCAGTGCAAATGGGGCCGGTTCAGGATTGTTTACGGTCATATAGATTGCGTTGATTCTGAAGTCCGCAGCTTTTGCACTGCTGGTGAGCTGGATCGTTGCAGTGGTGATGTCCTCACGCTGCAACTGACCACTCAACAGTTCCGGCATGTCTGAAAACCAGAATCGGTCGGCACCCGCTTCTTCTGTGCACATGCCAAGGATTTTGGTGGCAGATGTGACGCCGTCCGACAATGTCAGGCTGGCACAAATTGCACCGGCGGCAGCAAAGTCCAGACTGGCAACGTCAATCCACAGGTAGTTCATCTCTGAAATATCAGAGCCGCTGATGTCGTAGGTGAAATCCGCGTATTCAAGGCAGCTGGAGTTACCAGTTGCGATATCCAGCCTTACCTGCGGATTAATGGCGATCTTGACGTGGTCGAGGATCGGGGTAGCCAAAGCGAGTGAAGAAACTTCTACGGAGCGTGTTCCACCGATAATGTGATCCGTGCTGCCGGTATCCTGCCAGGATGCCTGAGTTCCCTGTTGCAGCCACAGATAATTCCCAACTTGACCGCTCATGCTGGTGTCATTCCCTGTGATCTGCACCGTGTTAAAATCCAGTGGTACCGTAAAGTCATCCAGAAGCAGGATTTCTGCGTTCGCGGACGTCAATGAAGCAACCAGTGCGAAAGGCAGCAGAGAACGGAAGGCAGGCATTTGATAACAACCGCAGAAGTTTTTTTGAGAAGGACATTGCCCCATCAGATGAGTGGCTTACAGGCACACTGGGCACAATAGTGATAGTCTGCAGGGCGTTGTTCCCGGACCAATTGCTGCCCAAAAGTGCCAACATTATTCGCCGTGGCGGGCAGCTTGTCGCTTCTGTGGATTTGCACGAATGCAGCTCTGGGCAGCCGGATTGATGCCCAAATGCAACAAATCCGAAAAAAACTCGCTCAAAACTGGTGCCAGGTTGCTGGCGCGTTGCCGAAAAGCAACATTCCTGGCTTGAGGCGTCAGCAGATAAAGAAAAACGGCGTCGCGATGGGCGCTGTCGAGTTCTGAAGCATGAGCGAAGGGAAACCGCCGTCGCCCAGCGAGTGGGAGAGATTTCCTCCGTGTTGAAATCAGTTGCTGAAACAACCGCTCGTGACGGCCTCGCCTGGCGGCAGTTCAACGGCGGAAAATCGCGTTATCTGAGCAGGGATCATTGCGGAGAGCCCTGAGTTTGCCTGCGTCTGTTGCGGCAAATTGCGGCAATGAGTGCAGTGGCGATCAATCCTGCCGCATGAGACGGTTCAGGCACTGAGCCCGATGAAAGAGGTGTGGCAAATGCCATACCGGTCCCGGAGTCAATCTGGACGTCGCCCCCGTCACCGTTGCCGTTGGTCAGGAACGTCAATTGAATCTGCTTGATTTCAGTTTTGTCCAGGCTGGCCCAGTTGGTCATACCGGTGAGTGACAATCGTGAACCCTGAGTAAACGGGTTGTACGTCGCCTCGGCAACGGTATCCGACGTATCCGTGAGTGCGAGCTTCAGATCGATACTCTGATCAAAAACCTGATAGGTAAACAGAAGGTCATCCAGTCCTGAAATGTTCAACGGACTGCCACCTGGTTCGTTGCTCAGGGAGTAGGTTAACTGCACTTCGAAGAACGCGTTGGAGCTTGATGTCAGAGTAAAATAGTTTGAATTCTGGGGATTGACGTCAATGGTGCCCGAGGCGTTGTTGTTTGCCACGTAGACATCGCGTCGCCCCCACAGAATTGTGCTTTCTGTAGTTCCATCATGCCAGGTTGCGGTTCCGACTTCTGCGGTTGGGAAGCTGACCAGTGTGCCAAAAATTATTTGCGCTTTATTATCTGGTGAGTTGAAATCGGAGAAGCTCTCGTACTCAAACGTATCGAAAATCAGGACTCCGCCGCTGGCTGAAAGCGGGAAAAGCACGCTCAGTAATAGATGGGCGAGTGCAAGTATGGTTGGGCGGGGACGCATCATGAGTTTGCTCGCATTTCTGGCAGTACAAAGAATGCCATTTTCTGTCGGCGTCTGCTGCCTCCCAATACTCTGACGGGGGGAGGAGCGTGGCGTTCGAGCAAACTAGCGTGGATACCCTTGCTTTCTTGAGCAAAAAATAGAGGTTTTCCCGGTGTGCGGGTGTCTGATCTGCTGCTCAGCGTTTGAGTTTACCTAAACAGCATCACTGGATTGGGAATGTGCCTGCAGTGTTTCACCAGCTTTACAAATTGATTCAGGCTGAAAATAAGTCAGCGACGGAATTGCCCTTACCGTCCTCGGTGACGTAGAACGGTCTGCCTTCAATCTCCAGTCCACTCTGCGGACTGATCCCCATTGCTGTCAGTATCGTGGCATGCAGGTCGGCGATGGAGACCGGGTTTTCAACTGCAACCAGTGGTCTTGCATCTGCGGTCCGACCGTAGACCAGACCCTGCCGTATCCCACCGCCAAACATCAATACCGAAGTACCGCCGGTAAAGTGTCGGTGCAGTCCGTAGTGTTTCATTGCTGTCACTCGGTCGACCTTCTCTGTGGCCTGATCCTGTGCCGATGACCCGGGGACCCCTTCGATCAGTGCATCCCTGCTGAATTCTGATGCGACGACAACCAGAGTTCTCTCCAGCATTCCCCGCAATTCAAGATCGCGAACCAGTCGGGCGATCGGGGCATCGATCTCAGTGTGCATCCGCGCGACTGTTTCATGTCCATTGGCGTGCGTATCCCAGTGGAGAAACGGGACATATTCCGTGGTCACTTCAATGAATCTTGCCCCGGCTTCCGCCAGTCGCCTGGCCAGCAGGCAACCACGACCGAAACGCCCTGTGTCATATGCTCGGTAGGATTCCTCGGGCTCCTGACTGATGTCAAAAGCTGTCCGGTACCGGGAACTCAGGAGCCGATCTGCATTCTGGAGTGATCGGAGCAGGGATTGCTGCTGGTAGTCGCTCATGAACCGTCGCTGTGGACTGCGATCGATCAGCTGGCGGTAAAGCCTGCTGCGTGCTGAAAACCTGTCGGGGAGCATTCCCTGTGGCGGGCGAACAGCTGTCGAAGCCTGTTCCGGGAATGGCAGGTTAAGCGGTCCGTATTCACTCCCCAGGAATCCCGCCGTTGTGAATGCCTTCAGTTCTTCGCTTTCCCCTACTCCTTCCAGACGCTGTCCGATATTGATGAAAGGGGGGATGACCGGATTGAGTGGTCCGCGCAGTCGAGCAATCCAGGAACCAATGTGCGGGCAGGCGACAGTCTGTGGAGGGACGTAGCCGGTGTGCCAGTGATACTGATGTCGAGAGTGCAGAATACTCCCCAGATCCGGCTGAACTGCGGATCGAATCAGTGTGCCTCGATCGAGGACAGAGGCAATCTGATGCAGACCCTGGCAGATCTGAACATCCGGGATTGCAGTATCAATCGCCGGGAAAGTACTCACCATCTCGCCGACCGGGAGCCCCACGCGAAATGGTTCATAGTGTTTTGGGTCAAACGTATCGGGAGCCGCCATACCGCCCCCCATCCAAAGCAGGATGCAAGTGTCTGCTGTGGGGCGAGGATCTTCTGCGGGCTCTGCGGCAGCGACAGCACGAGGTGCTGATGCACCCAGTGCTGCAACTGTGGAGGCTGTCAGTTTGCGCAGAAACTCGCGACGCACATCAGTTTCGCTGCAATGATCGGTGTTCATCAGCGGGGCTCGTTCTGGAAGGGGTGTGGATTTGTCACTTCTGCCTGTAGCCAACGTGGTGTTCTGTGTGCAGTTCCTGTTGGCCGAACGGTGTTGTCACGCTGCGGAACAGGATTGTTGTGGTGCAGATTATCGGCGAGAGAGGAGTCGTTGAAAAGCGATTGTTGTTCAGGGAAGCAGCTCAGGGACAATTCCGGGCAGCTGGCCAAAAAGTTTTGGACCATCAAAATCCGTGAGCCGACTTTCAGCAACAGTGGATGACAGTCCTGGCGTCTGTTGCGCGGCAAACTCAAGTTCAGCGGGC
Organism: Planctomycetaceae bacterium; assembly: GCA_023260695.1. Classification (GTDB taxonomy): domain Bacteria; phylum Planctomycetota; class Planctomycetia; order Planctomycetales; family Planctomycetaceae; genus SXXK01. The sequence goes on along the minus strand of JALQUR010000179.1, from coordinate 740 downwards.
AGCAACATGTTTTCTGAAATCTGACTGTCTGCCAGTCTGATCGACCTGCCCAGACTGCGATCAATCCATACCGCATCGTCGGCGGCAGTCGATTTCAGTGGCGGATAGTCATCTGGATACGCCGTGAACGAGACCTGCAGATTGTCGCCGGTCGTTCCGGGAAAGGGCAGCAGGCGAATCACGGAACGGGCCGGGGCAAAAACGCAGTTGCGAGTACTGAAACGAATTTCAGGCAGCTTCGAAGCTGCATCTGAGGCGATCAGATCCAGTACGCTGAAGCCGAGTCGCTGCGTTACCCGTTGAAATTCCGGTGACCAGGTTGAGGTGCTGTAGCGGGAACATTCGCAGAGAATTCCTCCACCGCGGGAAGCGAGCAGCACATTTGTCAGGCTCAGCCCCGCGGGCATCTGGGCAAGTGACAGAGCATAGCCGTTGCCCTCGAACCACGTGTTTCGAATCACGACACGGCCCCTCGCCGCCTCACGAGGATTCCAGCGTAGTCCGGCTCCGGCCGTGCTGAGCTGGTCTGCGTGAAATACGCAGCTTTGCAGTGTCAGGTCAGAAGCTGTTACTGCGAGCAGAGTTGTCGCTTCAGTCTCGGCAGCTGCCGATGATGAAACAAATTCCAGGCCTGAAAGCACGACGGAATCCGCCTCGATATTCCATCCTGCAGAGGGCACTGAGATTCTGGCAACATTGTCAGCATCGGAGATTATACGGAGCGTCGGAACGGTGACAGG
>JALQUR010000163.1 GCA_023260695.1 Planctomycetaceae bacterium | reverse complement strand
ACCGGTTCTCGTCGATCAGAGGAGCAGCCACCATTGTATCGACAATGCGGCCGGCAATCTCCACGCCCTCGGCACGCAACCAGCCGACGTCGTACATGGCATTGTGAAAGACGTAGGTTGTGTCGGGCTGCGAGCAGACGTCGCGCATCCAACGCAGCGTTGCGCCCACGTCAAAGTTCGCACCGTTCTCGTGACGGATTGGGAAGTACCACGCCATGCCTGGCACAGCGACGGCGATAGCGATGATGTGCCCCTGCTTCGTCGCCCATCCGCTGCCGTGTGTCTTCAGATGCGGGTCGTACGTTTCAAGGTCAATCGCTATCTCCGGGCACCCGGTTAGATCCGGATACTCCTCCGGCATCACCCATTCCGTCTCGTGCTCGTACTGGAACATCCGCGGTAATCCTCATAGGCTGATTGCAATCGCAGTGTGGCCACTTGTTCTTGACCTTCTGCAACGTCGTGATGAATTCGTTCTTGTGGCACAGGCAATATGCCAATACTTCGCGACTCTTCTTCATGGGATGGGGTAGCCCTTGCCGTTCATGGGATGGATCAGGTGAAGCTCTTTCTTCGCCCGAGTCAGCCCCACGTAAAAAACGCGGGCTTCATCGTCCTCTGAATGTACACCTTTTCTCACCGAGTTTACAGCCTTAGACGGGTAGTCTGTCATAAGCATGACGTTGGTTGCTTCCGCCCCCTTTGCAGAATGCACCGTAGCTATTCTGATTCGCGGCCGCTCGTCCATCTTCTCTCCGCGTCTGATGCAGGCACGGAAGTACCGCTTGTCCTCGTCACCGATGGCGCCGAGAGCTTCGTCCCATGGTGCCGTGGTCAGTAGGCCATGGTCCTTGGTGAGTTGATCAAGACTCAGGAACGAATCGCCTTCGACATTGGGTAGCGTCTTGTGGCCACGCTTTACCTGTTCGCCCAGCATCATGTGACGATAGACGTGACGGATGTCTGCAACAGAAAGCACTTCGCCTCTGCGCAACGCCTCCCACATACGGATCGCTGACATCGCTCCGCTGTCTACGTCAGAGCTGAGATTAAACGAGTAAAGCAATCCGCGCTGGCGAACCTCTTGTTCAATTTGCTTTGCGCCCCTACGTGTACGTGCAAGCAATAGCCAATCGCTGTCATTTAGATTAACTTCTTCGCTATGCCGGTGCCATTGCACCAACCCTTCTTCTTCGCGCGGCCGGAACTCTTTCTGCCGGCGGTGGTGGACACGATGGATAAGACTCTGACTAATCGCATGATGAGTAGCTGGTATTCTAAAACTCTGCCCAAGTACCTCATGAGTCCCGGCGAGACGGATGAAGTAATCTACGTCCGCCCCCGCCCATCGATAGATCGCCTGATCATCGTCGCCTGCAACGATCACCTGCTTGCTGCGCTTCGCGATCTGTTCGACCATCCGCCATTGGATTGGGGACAGGTCCTGGACCTCGTCCACGAACACGACGTCGAATTGTGGGGAGAGCTCCTGTTCGAGGAAAATCTCCAGCATATCGGTGAAATCATAAAGGTTGTTGGTTTTCTTGAAGAGTCGCAGACCTCGATCAACGTAATCGACCTTGGACCAATCCGTAGTGAGTGGCACGGACGACCGATTGTAGACCTCCCGAAGTGGCAGGAGGCAGATGCGCGACATGTTGATCACCTCAAGGAAGCGGTCTCCGAGTCCGTGATCCTGATACGGTCCCTCTGTCGGCGGGGCGAGTTCTTCAAACGCTCCAATGTTGAGCCATTTCGCGGCCTCTTCGTAGTGTTTCCACGTCATGACATTCTTTTTATCAATGCCACACCGAAGCATCGCGAAACTGTGAAGAGTCCGGAAGTAGGGCAGGTCCTTGGGCGACAGGCGGAATCGTCTGACCGCGCGGCTGATCGCTTCCATTGCAGCTTGCCGAGTGAAACTGAAATATCCGATACGATCTGGCGGGACACCACGGTCCATGAACTCCTCGACTAACGTCAGGAGCTTCGTGGTTTTGCCTGTGCCAGGGGGGCCGAGGATGATGTGCATTAGAGGATGCCGGGATCTTCGCTAATCAATGGCGGTAGTTCGAGAGACATCTCTTGATGATGATCGAACACTTTCTGCGGCATGCCCCACACATGAACGCCACGCCCTTTGATATTCCAATAGGTCTTGTCCGCACCCAGCTCCTTCAAGCGAAGGCCGATGCGCACAGCGGAGTAAGAAGTGAACTGGTTCTGGATCAGGTGCTTCTTCAGATCCTTGACTTGGAAGTACACGCGACCGTCAGTCCAGACAGCAATGCCTTGGAGGATATCTTCCCGGTCAACGCCACGCGCTCTGTCGCAACAGAACGACGTGAGGAGATCGACAAACTCACCCTTGCTCGTAGCCTCCGGCGGAACCTCAACGATGGTCAGGCTGGAGAGCATGACCTGAACCCTGTTCTCCCACGCCTTCGCACTCATCGTGCGCGGCATGACGTTGATCTGGTTCATGCAGTCACGCTGAAAAGCCTTCTGGTTTACGAATGCATCCGTGCCCAGCTCGACGCGCTGACCATCAACATCGAGGATCCAGATTGGCGGGTCGCCGTTGATCTTGGTCAGTGAGCCAAGGTCATTGGCCCGTTGGCCGGGGCCGATGCCAAACTTCCGCGTGATGCAAACATCTTTGTTGCAGAAGCTTACAATCGGTTGATCTTCGCATTTATAGAAGTATTCTTTCTTACGCATTTGCGCCGCAATCAACTCGACTTCCTTCTCCTCTAGCGGAGGGATCATGAAGGTCTGGTTGTAGCGACGTAGGTCTGCTTCCCACTTGTCAGGGTTTGACATACGGGCGTAGACGGCGAGATTAAAGAGAGCGTTGTTTCGCGAACCTTCGCCGAACCCTTGGGCGGCAAGGTGCTGAAGGCAGGGAGGGCCTTTTGGGAGAAGTTCATCAGCCTTTTTTGGTGCAGTCTCGTACTGCAGAAACTTATCCGGATCCTGTTTCCGGGTCTCAGCAAAGGCAAGAAACTCAGACGGACCCAGAGTTTCGTTGCTACTGTTGTATCCATATCTCGTGGTTCTTGTCCCCGAGAAGTACGGCATATTCAGGAAATTCCCAGTATCTCCGCGGTCAGCAAGAATCTGCTGCTGCTTTGGAAACACTTCCGAGCCACCGTACCCAAGCATTGCTGCAATGCTCATGAGCTTTGGCTGGAGGTCCGCGGCTGGGACTTCCTTATCAAAGAAGAAGAACAGGTGTGCGCCGCCCGACTTGCTGCGGCACACCACACCCGGAAGCTTGCGCTTCTCGACCTGCTTAATCAGAGCAGCATGGTCTAGGTTATAAACGTCGATGTCGATTGCGCCCCAGTGGCAGCAATTGTTGTCCTTGATCGGGATGATACCAAGGCCGGCCTCGCCTTTGAGATGCTTCTCCCAAAGGTCCTTGGTCGGTGGCTCACGGAGTACGCGAGCCTGTCCTGTTTTCTTGCCGTCAGATGCGCGATCAGCGTTGACGTTAAACGTACCATGGGCACGGTCGTTGCCAGCAAACAGCGCATG
>JALQUR010000144.1 GCA_023260695.1 Planctomycetaceae bacterium | reverse complement strand
TCCTTGGTCCGGCCTACAGGCGCTCGCGTCACACGTTCCCTGGTGCGGCTTGCAACTGCAGCAGGAGCGACTGGCCCCCCGGCCTAGCCGAGGATGACGGTAAACGCGCAAAGATGACCATAGGTGCGTACCAGTGACGATAGACACGCGGATGACGGTGGACGCACGCGGATGCTGAAGAGCCGCGTAAATGGAAGCAGCCGGGGGGCAATTCCAAATGGTGAACCAGCCGGGCAGATCGACATTCCCCTGCCCCGCCCCTTTCCTTCATGAACGAGGTTTCCAATAACCCTGGTCAGAGATCACCGATCACTGTGCAACCACTGGGGTCTGATCGCACTACCCGCCGATGACCGGTTCGATTGGCCGCGATCGATGCAGAATGATCCATTCCGCATTCTCATCCAGCATCTGCATCCCGACATCACCAATTAATCGCTGGACGGTCTGGATGCGTGCCCTGATTTCTGCTTGCGCCATTTTATCGATCGGCTCATCGTTCAGCAGTTCCTCGATTCGCTCTAGATGCCCCCGCATGCGACGATTTGCCGCGTTGTGCATGCGTGCCATGTTTTCATACTGCCGAGCCTGCTCCACCAGCATCGCTTTCTCGGAATTCGCCAGAATTGTTGCCCCCGATAACAGATAAAACGCAGCAAGCAGTGCCAGCATCGCTTCGACACCCGAATAGCCCCCCAGGATTTCAGTCAGATACGATGGTACGATCATTGCCAGACAAATGGCCACTGCCCACAGCCACAACGTTGTGGGAAGATAGCACATCCGCCTCGGAAGCCATGAGACCGGAAATGTCCCCGCCCAGTATCCCGCCTCCTGCAGTATTTCCCGCCAGATCATTGTGCGTGGCCTGGACAGCGTTTTCTGAGGCAGCCATGGACGATGTGCAGACAGCTCTGCCTCCTTGAGATGCAGTGTTCCCCACGACTGATCTTCCTTATGCAGATATGGAGAACTGAGCGATACCTGTCCGCGTGACCTCCAAAGCAACACGACACCGATTCCGAAGAGTGCAAACGGGACAAGGATCAGAAATCCCAGCAGTCGCTTGTCAAACACTCGCATGACTTGATCCGGTACAGAATTCACAACGAATGCGGACAGGATCGCGTCCATGAGTGTCAGACTCAGCCCCGCGCAAATGAAACTGCAGGCAATTTCGTGAGAGCAGCCATTCTGGTGGGCGAACCGCTGAAAAGTGGAATTGCTGTACTCGAGCTGCCCCTCAACAAGCAACTTCCGGACCAGTTCCAGGGCATCTCGCTGCTGGGTCAGGCTCAGCTTTCCAAACCAGCGTGGCCAGCGGTCATAGGGGGCCGTCAGGGCGCTGAGGCTACGGCGAAACCAATCGATCTCGCCGCGAAGGCGATGCGGATAGCTGGCAGCAACCGCTTGCGACAGTCCAGCCAGAATCCAGTACACCTGCACTCTCACTCCTTCGGCAAGGCAACGATAGTCCAGCTTCTGCCGAGCCTGCGGATCATTCTTGAGCCGTCGGTACTTCACAAGGACAAACGCCAGCAGCACAAGACTCCCAAACTGCAGCAGATTTGCCCAGTTGTGAAGAATCACTGCGTCTGATCCTGTCGCGGCGTTCGGGATCGGCGTTGCCGGCTGCTCCTGCGGCGCCATGTGATGCAGGTCTCCGCCAAGCTGCAACAGGAAGATCGCTACCGCAGTCATCACGATCAGACCTGATTGCCACCTGCGATACTTTCGCGTGATGGATCCGGACACACTGCCCGCGGCATCATAGATCCGCGTCATCTCACGCAGGCCGCGCAAGAACTGATCATTCTCACGAGTCTGTTCAGCGAACCCCTGACTACCCTGCAGCAGCGTCCGTAACTGATCCCCACAGCGATGAAACAGAGAATGCTCACACAATCGGTTAACATCCTTTTGAGTTGAGTCATTCGATTGCGTGTCACGGGCATCAAATACCGCAGTGCATCCGGCGTCCACCGACCGAGCGACGTCCGTATGCTCCTGAAACTCTCTGAGACAGGCGGCCGTCTTCAATGTGGTATTCCATGCCTGCTGCGGGCTGGAATCCACTGGAAAGCGCAAGGTGATCCCGCATTCCTGCAGTAGCGATTCGGTGGTCTTTGTTTCCTTGTCGGGCGCGGCAGCCGTCTTCCATTCGGCCGGAAACCGGATTTCTATCACGGGCCCGGAACTGCTCCAGAAAAACGATGGGGCAGGATCAAGAATTCCTGGAGTAATGCCGGACAACTTCACCTGCACAATCGCTGCAGTTCCCGGGTCAAGCGATCGCGAAGATGCTGCGTCGCTGTCGCGAATCAGAATATCCGGGCAAAGCGAATCGCAGCTTTGTTGCTTTTCCGACGATCCTTCCTGCGGGTCGTCAGAGTCGACGATCGCAATCAGCAAATGTGATTGTACCGCGACGTACTCCCCGGCCGCACGATAGCGCAGGTTCATCTCGTGCTCAAGTTCAGCACGCTCCGACGACCCGGCAGCAGTCGCCTGTGCCCTCGTCTGCAGTGCCAGCCATCTGTCTTCCAGCTGCTGATCATCGATTCCCTCCGCGCGTTCACTGCTGAGCCGAACGCAGAACTGATCAGCGCATTTGCCGGTTCCCGGCTGTCCAGGTTGCCCCAGCCATTCTATTGCAATCATCTGACGGCGACTGTTCGCTGCATCAAGATCCAGCCCACGATCGATTCGATGTTTCTTCCAGACAAATGTACTCAGATTCGCATAAACACGCTCCGGAAAAGGCAAACAGCCAATGACCGGTATTCCCAGCTCATACGCGGTTTGCGCAGCAAGCTGATCCGCACCCGGAGCAAGACTGGTCAGCAACGTGCAGTGACGTCTGAGCAGACGCAGCGGAGGAACCACAGTCTGAAGCTGCTGCTGGAAGGTCTGGTCCCCCTGAGCCTCTGCCCCCGCAACAGACGTATGATCGCCGTCAGCAAACAACTGCTCCAATACCAGTTGCAGTGCCAGACGAATTGCTGCCTGTTGCGTCGGTAACGCATCATCAAGCAGCATCCGGCCGGTGACACCGATTTGAAATACGGGCTGCTGCGGCCGCTGCGACCGTGCCAATTCCTGCATCTGCTGCATCCTCTGCGAACTCTGAACCCTATTCGTCGTTCCCGGAAGCTATTAGGGGGCTGGAATACAACGACGCTGCTTCATTGGAACCTGGCGATTATGGACGGGACCGCAGCGAAAAGAAACACTGCCGCGATCCAGATTCTGAAGGGCCGCCAATTCCAGTCACAGGGCTGCGATAAGAACTTTCAGCGACGCCACACAGCATCGCTGCCTGCCCATTTTTTCCAGCCAGTTTGCCCTGCCGTCATCCCCGTCTGCCACACACGTCATTCCCGCTCAGGCGGGAATCCAGGCAGGCGATCCTTTGTTTCAACCGGCGTCCCCGATGTAGGCCGGACCGAGCGACAGCGAAGATCCGGCAAAGCGTCGCTGCGCTCCCTGGTCCGGCCTACAGGCGCTCGCGGCACTGCGAAGCTGCCTTGCCGGATCTGCGTTGCTGCGCTC
>JALQUR010000598.1 GCA_023260695.1 Planctomycetaceae bacterium | reverse complement strand
ACCCTTTCCTGCTGAATGATCCGCAAAATCGGAATATTTTCACAAGTCAGCAGTGGCAGCGGTTCGATACCACGAAAGGTGGCGTAATTCGATTCGCCAAACGTGACGAGATCGCAAGCGTACTGGCCACAGGCTCAGTATCTGCTTCGAGGATGAAGATTCATGGCAAACCCAACAGTTCCATCAGGAATGACCACAATGCAGACAGTTGTCCGGAGACTGCGACGCGGAGTCGCACTCTCTACGATCTGCCTGATGCTCCTCTGCAACAGCGGTTGTACGCTTACCGGCGGCTTCCTCAGTGTGCTCTGGACCTACTTGAGCTTCTGGGAAACTCTCCCCGCAGTTCCAGTTCCGGCTCTGCAGAGCCAGCTGATGGAAGACAGACTCTGGGAAGATGAACGCTACAATCGCGTCCCGGTACTCGATCCGGTTGAGGGCGATGTGTTCTGTGTGGATCCTCCGAGTGAAGATCAGGTGATGCGAGCACTGCCTGACTCACCCGCAGGCGGAGTTGCATTCCTGAAGGAAATGCAGCGGAACAATGTGAAGATCGTTGTGACTCCGCTGGTTGATCGCCTCGATGACTGCAAGGTTTACCCTTTGGTCGGCCCGGCTCGTCTGCACCACTGCCACTACAAGTGTGAGGTGTTCTACGACAAAACGATTCGTTCCTACTGGCCGGTCCCCTTCACTCACACTGAGCAGGCGATGGAAGTTGTCTATATCGACAAGGATCATCTGATTCGCTGTGCAGGTCCGACACCGTGACCGACGCCAGTATCTGAATGCAAAAGGGACCACCGGATGGTGGTCTCTTTTTTTTTGCTGTCGGCAGTTGCTGCAGTCGATTAACGCAGAGCCTTGTCGGAGATGTCGCGGCGGCACCAGCCACCCTGCCAGTTGATCAGATCCACAGCAGCGTAGGCCCTTGCTTTTGCAGCAGCCAGGTCATCACCCATCGCGGTGACTCCCAGAACCCGTCCACCACTGTTGGTAATCTGTCCGTCCACAAGGGTGGTGCCGGCGTGGAAGACTTTTGTGTCAGGCAGCTGATCAGCCTCTTCAATACCACTGATGACTGCACCTTTGGAATAGCCGCCGGGGTAGCCTTCAGATGCCATGACGACACAGACGGCGGGGCGAGGATCAAATTCCAGACCTGTTTCCATCTCGTGCAGTTTTCCTGAAGCGGCGGCGAACAGCAGTTGGGCAAGGTCCGTCTTGAGACGCATCAGGACAGGCTGAGCTTCGGGATCACCGAAGCGGACGTTGTATTCGAGGACTTTTGGTCCGCCCACAGTGAGCATGATTCCTGCGTACAGCACACCGCTGAAGGGATTGTCCTCGCGCTTCATGGTGTGAATCGTCGGAATCAGAACTCGCCGCACAATTTCATCCATAATCTCCGGAGTGACCACCGGGGCGGGACAGTACGCTCCCATGCCGCCAGTGTTGGGTCCGAGGTCTCCATCCAGAGCCCGCTTGTGGTCCTGGGAGACATCCAGGGGAATGATCGTATCTCCATCAACAATGGCGAGGATGCTGGCTTCCTGTCCAACCAGACATTCTTCAATCACGACCTGAGCCCCGGCATCGCCGAAGGACTTTTCAGCCAGAATGGAACGTACTGCCTGCCGTGCTTCTTCACGATTGGCACAGACGAACACACCCTTTCCCGCAGCAAGTCCGTCTGCCTTGACCACCAGAGGTTGTTCTTCGCAGTCATTGATGTACTGCTCCGCCTCAGCGTAGTTGCTGAAGACGGCGAATGCTGCAGTCGGAATATTGGCGCGACGCAGCAGTTTCTTGGTGAAAACCTTACTGCCTTCCAGTTGTGCCGCTTTGGCTGTTGGTCCAAAGACAAGCAGTCCACGCTGGCGAAACGCATCAGTGATGCCGGCAACCAGCGGGGCTTCCGGTCCCACAACGGTCAGATCAATGCCGTTTTCTTCTGCAAATTTCACCAGCCGCGGAATGTCATCGGAGGCGATGTTCAGGTTGCGGACATCTCGTGCCGTTCCCGCATTTCCCGGCGCGCAATAGACGGTTTCCACACTGGGAGACTGGCTGAGTTTCCATGCGAGGACGTGTTCACGACCACCGGAGCCGACAACAAGGATCTTCATTGAGCTTCCGCCTGTGACTTTTTCAGATTATTCCTGAGCAGTACTCAGGG
>JALQUR010000077.1 GCA_023260695.1 Planctomycetaceae bacterium | reverse complement strand
GGACGGCAACAGGGCCGGAAACCCGTGCGGCGGCCTTGCGCTGGTGAGCTCTGGCAGCTCTTGCCGCAGTTTCTCGCCTGCGGCAGGCGTGGCCCTCGACTGTCCCCCGGCCCGCGGCCCGGTTCACCTTGACCGCTCCGGAGCAGTGTGCGAAACTCCGACTCGACCACCAGGATGCGGTCGTGCGAAGATTACTCTCTCCGGTTCAGACCGGAATCAGAATGGCGAAGGAGTGCCCCAATCGTGAAACGTTATGCGTTTGTCATGCTGGCCACGCTGGCTCTTGCTTATCAGTCCCCCCTGTCAGCTCAGGAGGCGGCACCCGCAGCAGATCGCAGCCCCAGTCGCGTTGGCCTGATTGACATGGCCAAGGTGTTTGAGGGCTATGACAAGTTCAAGGTGTTGCGAGACGAGTTGTCTGCTGAAATTGAAAAAAGCGACGCTGAAGCCAAGGTGATGGTTGAGCGGATGCAGCAGATGCAGAAGGAAGTTCAGGAGAGTGGCCTGCAGCCAGGCAGCGCGGAGTACGAGCAGGCTGAGCGTGGTCTGCTTGACGCCAAGGGTGAATTTGAGTCATTTCGTGCCGCGACACAGCGTCGTCTGGCACGTCGTGAGTCAGACATGTTCAAGGTGATCTATGCTGACGCCAGTGGGATGGTTCAGCGCTATGCTGAGCATGTTGGCTACACGGTGGTGATTCGATTTGACAGCAAGGGGATCGAGGATGAAACGGCACCTGCTGAAGCTGTTCAGCGAATGAACAAGCAGGTGGTCTATTATCGCCCTGAAAACGACATCACCAACATTGTGCTCAGTGCACTGAATCGCGAGTACGCCAGTCGTCGGACCGGCACTCCTGCCCGATCGGCCAGTTCTTCGGCGCCTGCACGCAGCAACTGAGGTGTGCGGGTTGGTGGGGGCAGTTAAGTCTGCTCCCTGTGAGGCGGTTGGCGGCAGCCACAGCGGTTGCCGCCATTTCAGTGTTCACTCGGGGTGTGGTGCTGAGCATGGCGGGTCAGGCGGAATACCGTTGGCAGCAGACGCTTTCGCGCGTCGTTGAGATCGCCGGTTGCGGTCTGTTTCATGGGCGTGAGGTCTGTGTGCGGCTGCTGCCTGCAGCGGCAGGCGCGGGTGTGGTCTTTCGTCGGGTTGATCTGGCTGGGGCGCCTGAGGTGCCGGCTCTGGTTGATTATGCTGTCTGTGGAGGAAGGCGGACTGTCCTGCGAAACGGTGCTGCCGCAGTTGAGACGACGGAGCATCTGCTTGCTGCTCTTGCCGGGCTGCAGATTGATAACTGCATTGTGGAGCTGGATGCCGGGGAAGTCCCGGCGGTGGATGGTTCCTGCCTGCCATTCTGTGAGGCGATCCTGGATGCGGGAGTGCAGATGCAGAATGCGCCTGCTCCGGCATCGCTGCAGTTGCCGTTGCAGCGTGTTGGTGATCCGGCTGACGGGCAGTGGATTGAATCAATTCCGGGTCGCGGGCTGGAGATCAGTTACCAGCTCGATCATACTAGGTTAATTAGGGTCTTCGATATATTCGTAATACGCTTCATCACTAAACACAACAGCCTTTTTACTAACAGAACTGCAAAAATCAACCAAAGTGTCTGCTGGTAAAAGCGTTGA
>JALQUR010000015.1 GCA_023260695.1 Planctomycetaceae bacterium | reverse complement strand
AGCTGCTGCACCTGATCGGGCGGATGGGGGGCAACAGTTATTGTCGGACCAGTGATCGGTTTGACATGCGTCGCCCGAAGCTGTGAGCGATGCAGAGGGGGGCAGCGATCTCCGAATCCGGAGCTCTTCCGGATGTTGTTCCTTTCACCCGGAAGCAGCACAGATGCTGTCGGCAGTGGTGACATTCTGCGGGAATTGCGACGGGGATCCTACGGCTGACGTCTGTTCGCTGCAGTGCTGGCGAACGTCCTGAGTGACTTTAGTCTGGCTGGCGAGAAGTATCAGCAGAGGGCGCAGATTCGCGGAGTTCAGGTTCAGGTTGAGGTTCAGGTTGCTGAATCAGCCCCATGCTGGGTGTGAGTTGATACCAACGAGCTGAACGTTGGGCTGCACGAACCGGGGACCTGTATCATGAATGATCTGTACTGCTCCGAAGAGGGCTGTCGCACTCCGGAAGGTCGAATTGCGGCACTGTCGATCAGGCTGATCGTCCCATCTTCCAGCCCTGCGAGGAACTAGGGTGCAGCGAGTGGTGGAATCTGCAGTTCAAACGGTGATGCTGGAAGTCCGGTGGAATTCACGAGATTCACAGGCGGTGACGGAAACGGACGCCAGGCATATCGCAGTTGCCGTGGTTGTCTGATGCCGTCCATGGCGATCGTGATGGTACCGGGGGCAGTAATCCGGGCCTCAACTGCGTGTACGGTGCTGTCTGCCGTGATGATCTCAAAGTGACGCAGAAGTTCGCCGTCACTGCTCTGGAGCGAGTCGCCGCCGCATTCAAAGTCAAGCTGCAGATGACTCTGTTCGCGCTGCAGTCTGCCTGGAAGCGGCGCGAAGCCGGCAGCAGTTGTGGCGGTCGGGGAATCCCTCAGCATGTGTGCGGCAAACGCCAGCCGCTCGCCCACCGGCTGTTTGCTGCGAGGATGAACATCCTGAGGATCGCCGAGATCAATGGTCACGGCCATGGCGGTGTTTTTCAGCTGTTTCTGCAAACGCCGCTGACTCTCGCGAAATTCGGGCCAGTGAGGGCGTTGCATCCCCGGCAACTGGACGAAGACCACCGGGAAATCCGTTCCCGCCGTGCGACGCCATTCCTCGATCATTTTGGAGAACAGGATCTCGTGCTGCTCAACACGTTCTGCTGTTTCAGCATTTGATTCGCCCTGATACCAGATGACGCCTCGAAACGGACGAAGCAGCAGATCCTGCATCGCGGCGGCCCACAGAAATCCCGGGCGGAATGGATGATTCGGGCCGGCAAGGTCTGAGGGAATACGAATCCCTGCCTGCAGATGGGGCTGCAGATTCTGGCGTCCCCGGAGTGGACAGAATTCTCCGAGGAGCGGGTTTGAGAGCCAGTCGGCAGCAGTCAGCGCTGATAACTCTGGATGCTGCGAGAGCGTGTGAGACGAGATCCAGGCTTCGGTGGGTGATCCACCAACGGCTGTGGAGATCAGACCAATGGGGCGGCTTGTGAGCTGCAGCATGGTTCTTCCGAAGTGCCAGCCAACAGCAGAGAACCCTGCGGCAGTTTGTTGACTGGAATGATTCCAGGTTCCACGAAAGAACTGCTCGGGCTGCAGCCGCTGCAGCTGCGAGACAGGGAATGCCGCTGACGTACCGGGCGTTCCAGGAGGCAGGTGCAGCAATCTCAGGGATGCAATCTCTGTGCTGGCCAGCGAGTATTCCTCAGGCAATGTCTGCTGCAGTGGCCATTCCATATTGGACTGTCCGGCACAGATCCAGATGTCGCCGCAAAGCAGGTTGGTGAGCTGTTGCTCTGCTGAGTCGCTGAAGATGGTGCAGTCCAGTGACTCAGCTGCTGCCGGAAATGCAGGGAACTGGAGCTGCCAGCGACCATCTGCAGTGCACTGACATTCTGCGCTGACATTCCGGCTGCCGGATGATGTGGCAATGATTCCGTGCACTGTGGTCCCTGGTGCGGATGTCCCGGAGAAAACGAGCGGCTGGTCAGCCTGCAGCATCATGTTGTTCTGAAACCAAGGATCCAGCTGCAGAGACACGGTCGGAGCATTTCTGGTTTCCAGCCAAGGCCGATCAAGCTTGGACACAAACATGCCAATTTTAAGTTCTGAAATATGGATCTTAATGGTCTTCTCAGAAGACCTAATATGTCCAGGACGCACTTCGTTAAAGTCCAAACCAAACCCCGTTGAAAAAAGAGCGCGTTCAGCAAACAACAACGCAGACGCAGGTCCATCGACTAAAAAGGCAAAGGCGGCAAACAGTCCACGCACC
>JALQUR010000589.1 GCA_023260695.1 Planctomycetaceae bacterium | reverse complement strand
GGCGCGTTGTGAACAATCGTCTTTGTGTAGTAGTCGATCCCCCAGCCGTAATGCCCATACTGATAATCAAATCCCTGGCCCATCGGCAAATGCTCCGGTAACCATTCACCAAGATGCCATTTGCCAAGGATCGCGGTGAAGTACCCCGCCTCCTGCAACGCCTCTGCAATCGTTCGCTCGTTCGTGTCCAGAGCGTGAATCCGCCGCGTGGGCTCTCCGCTCGGCGTCTCAGCCAGTGTCAGCCCGAGCTTCGCCAGATAGCTCGGCTTCCCAAAATCCTCGGTCCGCCAGTCACTCCACGTTCGGAATGCATACCGCCCGGTCAGAAATGCAGCTCGCGTCGGGGCACACACACTGTGCGTGTAGAACTCCGTCAGCCGCATGCCCGATGCTGCCAGGGCGTCAAGATGTGGAGTCGGCGTTCCAGACCCGCCGTGAAATCCCGGCTGAGCCCAGCCCATGTCATCTGAAAGAATGAAGACGATGTTGGGGCGGCTGCCTGCAGCTTCGTCCCCCCAAGCCGTGAGCCCGTTGCACAACACACAGGCAGACAACAGCACAACATGAACGACAGACCTGAGCATCGGCGGTTCCCCGGGGAGTAAAGGCGGATTCTGTCAGCAGAGTTTAGGTCGCACCCGCCCCGCACTGCAAACGCCTGCCTGGTCAACAATGCTCACGACCGGGTAACCAGCGGAACAGATTCAGTGCTCGCTTCACTGCTGACAATCCCGTTCACGGCTTCTGACTGCTCTGATGCTTCGCACTGCACCCCAACCGGGGGGCAGGAACAGATCAGATTTCGGTCGCCGTGAACCTGATTCAGTCGCGAAACGGGTGGCAGGTATCGAGCCATCGCGGGATCTGCTCCCTGCGGACATACTGCCGTCCGCTTGTCATACACCCCCGCACCGGTGTCCTCGAGCAGATCCAGGAGTGTATGCGGGGCATTTTTGAGTGGATTTACATCACGTGGCCAGATTCCCAGTTCAATCTGGCGACACTCCTCAAAGATGCTGATCATGGCATCACAAAAGCGATCCATCTCATGCAGAGATTCACTCTCCGTTGGTTCGATCATCAGCGTTCCGGGCACTGGAAAGGACATCGTCGGAGCATGGAATCCAAAGTCGATCAGCCGTTTGGCAATATCCTCTACCGTCACACCGCAGCGTTTTTCAAAAACACGCGTGTCCAGGATACACTCGTGCGCAACCATCCCGTTGGCATCGGAATAAAGCACCGGGCAGTAATCTCGTAACCTGCGAGCGATGTAGTTGGCGTTGAGTATCGCCACCAGCGTGGCCTGACGCACACCATGCATTCCCATCATTCGCAGGTACATCCAGGAGATCGGCAGAATTCCAGCGCTGCCGAACGCTGCGGCGCTCACGGGCGCACCCAGCCGCTCCGGGTGCATGCCGTCCGCAGGCAGGAACTGAGCCAGGTGTGAACGAACGGCGACCGGACCAACACCAGGCCCCCCGCCACCATGCGGAATACAGAATGTCTTGTGAAGGTTCAGGTGACTCACGTCGCCACCGAACTTGCCCGGTCGAGCCACTCCGGCCAGAGCATTCAGATTAGCACCGTCGATGTACACCTGACCGCCGGCATCATGCACGGCACCGCAGACGCGCTGAATCCCCTCCTCAAAGACTCCGTGCGTTGAGGGATAGGTGAGCATAATCGCGGCGATCCGCTCCGGATACTGCGCAATGCACTGCTGCAGGTGCTGCTCATCGATGTTACCCATCTCGTCACAGCGCACCAGCACTGTGCTGAAACCAGCCATCTGAGCACTTGCCGGATTTGTCCCGTGAGCACTTGCCGGAATCAGGCAGATGTCACGCTGTCCCTCTCCTCGCGACTTGTGGTATTCCCGAATCGCCAGCAACCCGGCATACTCACCCTGGGAACCGGCATTTGGCTGCAGAGAGACAGCGTCGTACCCCGTCACATCGCAAAGCATCCGCTCCAGCTCTTTAATCATCTGCCGATAACCGGCCGTCTGTTCAGCCGGAGCAAACGGATGAATCTCGCTGAACTCCGCCCAGGAAACCGGAAGCATTTCGCTGGCAGCATTCAGCTTCATGGTGCACGATCCTAACGGGATCATCGTGCGATCCAGCGCAAGATCCTTGTCCGCAAGACGACGCAGGTAACGCATCATCTCTGTTTCGCTGTGGTAGCGATGAAAGACCGCCTGCGACATCCAGTCCAACGCACGCACTTTTCCGTTGGCGGCATCTGCCCCATCGCACAACCTGACATCGATTCCAAAAACACCCGCAAGTGCCAGCAATTCATCTTCGTCGGTACACTCATCCAGTGAGAGCGAAATAACAGTTGCCGACTGCCTCCGCAGATTGAAGCCCGCTGCCAGGGCTCGAGCCATCAGCGCGTCTGTCTGATTGCCAGTGCTTATGGTCAACGTGTCAAACCAGCTGTGATTACACAGCTCGTAACCAGCTGATCGGAGGCCGCCCGCCAGCCGAGTGGTATACGCAAAGACTTGATCTGCAATTGCCCTCAATCCCGCTGGACCGTGATAGCAGGCATAAAGCGTGGACAGAATTGCCAGTAATGCCTGAGCCGTGCAGATGTTGGAGGTGGCCTTTTCGCGGCGAATATGCTGCTCCCGCGTCTGCAGGCTGAGCCGATAGGCAGGATTCCCATGTCGGTCAACCGACATCCCGACCAGTCGTCCCGGCAACTGCCGCTGAAAGCGTTCTGTGGCCGCCAGAAACCCAGCATGCGGACCGCCATAACCAGGTGCCACGCCAAATCTCTGAGCACTCCCCACCGCGATATCCGCCCCCAGTTCACCGGGAGATGGAAGCCGGCACAAGGCCAGCAAATCCGTCACCACCACGACCGGCACGTCTGACTCACGTGCTGCGGTCAGCAGACTCCCGGAGACCTCAGCAGAACCAATCGTATTGGGATATTGCACCAGCACACCGAAAGTGTGCTCTCCCGGGGTACACTCCGCATGGCTTGAAAACTGCTCAAGCTGTATCCCGAGTGGCTCCGCTCGCGTCTGCAGCACGGCGAGTGTCTGCGGATGACAGTGCTGATCCACCAGTAAAACAGACCGCTTTCCACGAAACGAACGAAAACACATGGCCATTGCTTCAGCCGCAGCGGTCGCCTCGTCCAGCAGGGATGCATTCGCGGTGTGCATTCCGGTGAGCTCACAGACCATGGTCTGGAAGTAAAACAAGAGCTCCAGACGCCCCTGAGAAATCTCTGGCTGGTAAGGCGTGTATGCCGTGTACCATGCCGGATTCTCAAGTACGCATCGCCGTATCACCGCAGGCAGCCGAGTGCCGTAGTAGCCCTGCCCAATGAGTGATCTTACAGTGGTATTCCGGCCTGCGATCTGCCTCAGTTCCGCCAGCGCCGCGTCCTCTGTGATCGCGGTATCAGACTCGTCAGAGCAATCCTCAAGAATGGCAGATGGCACCACCATCCGCGCCAGCTCTTCCAGAGAAGAACAGCCCAGTTCCTGAAGCATCGCGGTGAGTTCAGATTCACGCGGACCAAGATGGCGATTCAGAAAAGGGGATCGGAGAACTTCAGGTCGCATGGCTGCCTCTTTGGTCAGACCAGAAATGGAGATTTCGCAACGGCAGGCTGACGATCACGTCAACTGCAGTCTCGGAAACCCCTCTGTCCGGTGACCTGAGAGATCATGCGAGGTTGTTTTCATCGCAACTTCGCGGTGTCGATGACAACCACGAAGCCCACAATAACAACCAGGCCTTTCCCCTTCGGTGGACTGCCTGCGTTAAAAAATGCAGCAGTCGCTCTCCAGAGATGGCGTCGCAGTCCGGCAGTCCTTTTGCCTGAGCGGTTCAGGGTCTGTTTGCACCTTCGGCGGCTGAACGTATTCAGCACTCTCC
>JALQUR010000642.1 GCA_023260695.1 Planctomycetaceae bacterium | reverse complement strand
AGTAACCATGTCCATCGCACGTCATCATGCAGAATGGCTTTCACTTGTGCCGGTCTCAGGTCCGTTTCTGAGTTTGCCGGTACTGCTGAATGCGTTTCCGCAGGGCCTGGATGCTCACGACGCAGATCATGCCCGGTTGCTCCGTGCGCATCTGGAGGAATGGGAAGCCGGTTTGCGGATGGCATCGCCGCCGGCTGCCCTGCACAATGCATGGATTCGCTTTGTACTGACCGAAACGCTCGAACTGGATTCCGATCTGCTGCTGGACGGTCCGGCCATACCGCAGACACTGCAACTGGAAGTTCCGGAGCACGGGGAATTGCTCCGCCCCAGTCTTGTGCTGCAGGATCCGACCACGCAGAAGCCCCGGATGCTCATTCGCGTTTATCCGCGAGGGCAAAGTCTGACCAGTTACGTCGCCGGTTCCCGCTGGAAGGCGTCCCCGGACACTCGCATGACGGATCTGCTGCATGCCACTGGCATTCGGCTGGGACTGGTAACCAACGGTGAGCACTGGATGCTGATTGACGCTCAACGGGGCGAAACAACCGGCTACTCGTCGTGGTACGCATCGCTGTGGCGGGAAGAGAAGATCACGCTGCAGGCGTTTCGTTCCCTGTTGTCGATGTCGCGATTTTTCAGCGTCGCGGAGGATCAAACGCTCGAATCGCTGCTCAGCAGCAGCGCCGCCAATCAGCAGGAAGTCACCGACCAGCTGGGTGCTCAGGTGCGTCGCGCTGTTGAAGTGCTGATTCAGTCGCTGGATCGTGCGGATCAGGATTTTGGGCGGGAGCTGCTGGCCGATGTCGCAGCGACAGAGCTGTATGAGTCTTCATTGACGGTGATGATGCGGCTGGTCTTTTTGTTCTGTGCGGAAGAGCGGGAACTTATCCCCACCCGTCCCTATCCTGTGTACGAATTGAATTACTCCGTATCAGCCATTGCTCAGCAACTGCGGGAGATTGCCGACCAGCACGGGGAAGAATTGCTGGAACGTCGCTATGACGCGTGGCCGCGGTTGTTAGCTGCGTTTCGCGCCATCTATGGCGGCCTGTCGCATGATGACGTGTACCTGCCTGCCTACGGCGGCCGGTTGTTCGATCCGGATCGCTTTCCGTTTCTGGAGGGTCGCAAGTCCGGCACCAACTGGCGTGATGCAGAAGCGACACCGTTGCCGGTGAACAACCGCACCGTTCTGCATCTGCTGGAAGCGCTTCAGGTCCTGCAGGTGAAAGTCCTCGGTGGCGGCCCGGCCGAGGCTCGGCGGTTGAGTTTTCGGGCCCTGGATATTGAACAGATTGGGCATGTGTACGAAGGGCTGCTGGATCATACGGCCCAGCGTGCAGAAGAACCCTATGTCGGGCTGATCGGCAGCGGCGGGCTGGAACCGGAAGTTCCGGTCAGGACATTGCTGCAGGCGCTTGGTGACTGGGTGCTGGATACGGAGCTGGACGCGGCAGCGAGGTCGGAAAAGGACCCAGAGCAGCGGCAACAGCTGGAAGAGCAGCTGTTACCGCCTTCGGCATTTCTGGACCTGTTAAAGGAGGTGGGAAAACGAACTCCAAAGCAGATCCTGCGGAACTTGCGGCAGGACTTGGATTCTCAGCAGCAGGCTCGCTTTCGTTCCGCGTGTCAGACGCCGGAATTGTATGAGCTGCTGCGGCCG
>JALQUR010000623.1 GCA_023260695.1 Planctomycetaceae bacterium | reverse complement strand
GCAGCGGTGAAGCGCTTGCCGGGTGTCAGGGTCTGGTCGTCGTGCCCGTAGCAGGCAGCCAGACGGGCGATTGGGTCGCGTTACGACCCAGTTTCCGACCAGCGACACGATGTCTCATGACCGAGACCCACTCAAGCTAACAGTTTCAGAGATCAGCCCAACGCCTCACAGACCGTGAGGCGAAACAAATTTGAACAACTCAGTTCACCTGCTGGTTCGGCAATCGCATGCCCAGTCGCAGGTCGATACTCTCCAGACGCTCACGCACCTCGTCGAGTGTGGTTTCTCCAAAGTTCCTCACCTGCAGCAGATCATCCTCATTCCGCACCACAAGGTCGCGAACGGTATTGATGCCGACAGACTCCAGACAATTGGTTGCTCGAACTGACAGATTCAACTCGGCCAGACTCTTGCCAAGCTTCTCCTCGAGTTCCATGTCGATCGGCGAATAACCAGTCAACACGTGCATGTCGCGGAGCCCGCCGTCCGGATTGGTCTCAGGACCCGGCTCGCGAAATGCGATGAAGCAATTCAAGTGCTTGCGAAGGATCTTCGCAGCCTCGACCATCGCCATCTCGGGCGTAATCGTACCGTTCGTCCAGATTTCCAGATTCAGCTTGTCATAGTTTGTCCGCTGACCGACTCGAGTCTCCTCGATCAGATGACGCACGCGAGTTACCGGGGAAAATGCCGCATCAAGCGGAATCACCCCAACCTCGGGATCATGCTGATACTGCTCAGAGGCGGGCACATACCCACGACCGTTCTGAACCGTCAGCTCGATGCTGAGCGGAACGTCGTCCGTCATGGTGGCAAGCACCAGGTCCTTATTGATCACAACCACCTGATCGTCACAGATCACATCCGCACCCGTCACCACACCGCGAGTTGAACGCTCAATCCGCAGGGTCTTGCTGGATGCACTATGATTCTTGACAACCAGTGACTTCAGATTCAGGCAAATATCCGTAACATCCTCAACGACCCCTGGGATCGTTGTGAACTCATGCTGCACACCCTGAATCCGAGCTCGCGTAACCGCAGAGCCCTCAAGACTGCTGAGCAGAATTCGACGAAGACTATTGCCAATCGTTGAGCCAAAACCCCGCTCAAACGGCTCCGCAACAAAGCGTCCATACTCCGGAGTTCGAGTCTCACGATCGACCGTCACTCGACTGGGCAGTTCCAGGCCACGCCAGCGAATCCTCATATTGATCCCCCAACTTACAGATTTCTTGTCAGCAGAATTCCGCCCGGCTCACACGCGACGTCGCTTCGGAGGACGACACCCGTTGTGCGGCAGCGGAGTAATGTCTTCAATTGAACGGATCGCGAGACCAGATGCCTGAAGCCCCGTAATTGCGCTCTCGCGCCCAGCCCCCGGGCCCTTCACACGAACCTCGATCTCACGGACCCCGACCTTCGCTGCACGCTCAGCGACAGTCTCAGCCGCTCGCTGCGCCGCAAAAGGAGTACTCTTTCGAGATCCCTTGAAGCCCACGGTACCAGCGGTCGCCCAGCAGAGCACGTCACCACTGACATCCGTCATCGTCACAATTGTGTTATTGAATGTCGCCTTGATGTAGGCCACACCCTTGTTGACATTACGACGTATCTTCTTTTTCTTTACCTTGGCCACTTCGCACTCTCACTCAAAAATGGACCCGCAACTGCCCCGGACACATCACTTCAGGTCCTTGACGCCCTTTTTGCCTGCCACTGTTCGCTTACGACCCTTGCGAGTTCTGGCATTCGTCTTCGTCCGCTGACCACGAACCGGCAATCCCTTGCGATGGCGAATACCTCGGTAAGACTGAACCTCACGCAGACGGCCGATGTCCTGCTGAATCTTGCGTCGCAGCG
>JALQUR010000595.1 GCA_023260695.1 Planctomycetaceae bacterium | reverse complement strand
TCGCTCCGCCCTTGTACTTCCCGTCCTTCAGTTCTGCGACGTAATCCGCCAGGTCCGGAACCTGCTCAAACCCCACAGGCGGCGTGAAGGGTTCAATTCGCTGTCCACCCCAGTTTGATCCCACCAGTCCGATTGGGACGTTGACTTTCTGCTGCAGCTCTCGGCCAAAGTAATAGCCCACTGCACTGAATCCTCCGATGGTCTCCGGTGAACAGACCTTCCAGTCCGCGTCCTGAGCATCCTGCTGAGGCTCGTTCTGTTTCACATGCTGCGGCACATCGAAGAAGCGAATCATGGGATGATCCGCGGCAGAAATCTCCTCCGGACCGTTGGCAGCCTGAGCAACCCGCCATTCCATATTGCTCTGGCCGGAACAGATCCAGACTTCGCCCAGCAGAATGTCGTTGAACTCAATCTTCTCATCGCCGCTGCTGACGCTCATCTGCAGCGTCTTTCCCTCAGCCTTTCGCGCATCGAGAGTGGCCATCCACCTGCCGTCTGCACCAACAACAGCGTTGAACGCCGAGGCATTTGTCAGGTCGGTCAGATCAACCTGCACACGAGCACCGGGTTCCGCCCAGCCCCAGACTCGGATGGGCATCTCCTGCTGCAGGACCATATGATCGCCAAAGACGTTGGCGACCTTCAGCTGCGCTTGCACAACGCCAGCAGAAAACGCAGCAAGACAGATAACGAGTAACCGCAGAGACATCATCATTCACTCCGAATTGATTTCTGGAAACAGGTAGCGCACACCTGCATCAAGCTGTCGACACCAGGACACTGCATGTCAGAACCAGGATGATACCGTCGTACCGCGCTTCCTGAAAACGATGCGGCCAGTTCATTCAACTTCAGCCAGACTACAGGCTCAGCCCGCTCGACGGACCAGACGCATCGAGTCCTGTTTGTGCAGCACATATCAGCGAGAGATTCATTTGCGGTTTTGCTTTGAAGTGTCAGAATCTGAGGACCTTGTTCCGCAGCACCGGCTTTCAACTTGGCTGCTCCGCTTTGGTGCACATCAGCGTACACGAACCTGTGCTTCCGCGGCCACATAATCCAACAGTGCAGGAATACCGCATGTTCCAGCTCGGCCCATACAAGTTCCTGATTGCCGAATCAGTCGCTGATCTGGAGCAGATTCATGCACTCAACCACGCCACATTCGTGCGGGAAATTCCCCAGCATAAGGATCCTGGCAGCGGCCGCCTCATCGACAAGTTCCACCACAAGAATAAGTACTTTATCTGCAGACACGGTGCAGAAGTGGTGGGAATGCTCAGCGTCCACGACAAGCCCCCATTCTCTGTGGCAGATCGACTGCCCAATCCAGAACTGCTCGACGCGCCTGGATCCAGACCACTGGAAGTGCGACTTCTGGCGGTCCGCCCCGACGTTCGCTCCCGCACTGTGTTCACCGGACTTGTCTGGGCACTTCTCAAATACGTCACAACATCCGGACACACGCATCTCTGGATCTCCGGATTTGAGGGCCAGATCCAATTGTACGACTCCCTCGGGTTTGAACCACTCGGCCCTCCGGTCGGCCCGGCCGGCAGCCGCTTCATTCCGATGCGAGTCTCCGTTGCCGAACTCAGACGTCGCCATGCAAGGACATCACAGCGTCTGCTGCTGAAAACAGATGATTCGCACCGCGATTCCACGTCCCCTGCCTCGGAGAACGGCAGCATGAAGGAATCGTCTCAACACTCCAGCACCCGGAACGGCACCTCGGTAAAGCCGGCAATGAGTCCATTAAGTCTTCTGCCAGGTCCGGTAGCACTGGCGTCTGCGGTCCGGCAGGCCGCTGATTCCCCGCCGCTCTATCACCGCAGTCAGCAGTTCGTTAGCCAGTTTCGGCGGGTCCGCGATCACCTGAGACGACTTGTCGGGAATGTCGATGTTGCGATTTTCCCAGGCGGTGGTACTCTCGCCAACGACGTGATCGCCGCCACCCTCGCTGGAACTCTGCCGCAGCAGCAGGGACTCATCCTGAGCAATGGTGAATTTGGTGACAGACTGGTACGCCATGCCCGTGGAGCGGGTCTTGATCCAGCTGTTCTGAGCTTTCAGTGGGGCAAGCCGTGGGATCTGGACGCAGTCTCTGAATCCCTGCATCAGCTTCAGCCAGGAGACTGGATCTGGGCAGTTCACTTGGAAACCAGCACCGGGGTTCTGAATGACCTTCCGGCACTTGCGAAACTCGCAGCACAGCAGAGCCTGCGACTTTGTATCGATGCTGTGAGCAGTCTGGGGGCTGTGCCGCTTGACCTGCGGCAGATCTTTCTCGCCAGTGGAACCAGCGGCAAAGCACTCGCGGCTACTGCAGGGATTGCCATCGTGTTCGCTCACCACGATCAGCTTCAACAGCTTGCCTCGCACTCCATACCACCCACACTCGATCTGTTGTCAGCACTGCAAACCGATGTGCCCCGCTTTACGTTTCCATCGGCACCGCTCCATGCCCTGAATGCAGCACTCATGGAATATGCAACGCCTGCCAGGGCGGCACTCCGATTTGAAGCGCAGGCACAACTTGGACAACTGGTGCGAGCCGGATTGCGCGCGATGGCCGTGCAGCCGCTCGCAGACGATTCTGTGGCCAGCCCAGTAGTTACGACGTTTTCCCCGCCAGGCCCAATCTCCGCCCCACGGTTTCTGCAGCACTGTCTGCAACATGGCTTTCAGATTGCCGGTCACAGTCACTACCTGCAGGAGCGAGGCCTGGTGCAGATTGCTAACATGGGATCGATCACTGCAGCTGATATCAAACGACTGATCGCGGTAATGCAGGCCGCTGATGTTCCTGCCAAGACTGTTGATTTGCGGCATTGACCTTCCTGAATGCATCGTTGCAGGATGAATACCGCATAACTGCCTGCTCGCGGGTAAAAACTCAACCACGCGGCTATACTCAACCGCCGGCTGTTTTCGATGCTCAGTTTCGCAGACGCCGTCCTCAATTCACGAAACCTCCCTGGAAATCAACAGCACATGTCACCATTAATCCCAGTCATCCTTGTCTGCACCACCGCACTATTGCCAGGCGAACTCGACCCGCAGCAGCAGTCGTGGTACGAGAAATACCGCACTCAGGAAAACGCACCGGATCCCGCTCAGATGCTGCTGAATACCGATGCAGAGCCTGATCTCACGCAGGGATTTGTGCCCCTGTTCAATGGTCAGGACCTGACTGGCTGGACGGCCAAAGGTGGCACCTGTGAATTCACGGTGGAGGACGGTCTGCTGACTGGCACCTGTGTTCCCGATTCGCCCAGCACCTACTTGTGCACCGATCAGACATTCCGCGACTTCGTCTTCACCTGCGAGATGAAATGGGAAGTCGACATCAACAGTGGCGTGATGTTCCGAGCCGCTACAAAACCGGGCAGGAACGATGCGGTTACGGTCTTTGGACCGCAGGCTGAAATGGAAGGCTTCTCCCAGGATCGACACTGGTCAGGTGGCGTGTACGGACAAAGCTGCGGGGGTTACTTCTATCCACTCTGGCTCAAGGAACACAAAACAGCCCGCTCTGCATCGAAGGAAGGTGAATGGAACCGGATCACGATCTCAGCCCACGGCAACGTTGTAAAAACGTGGATCAATGGAGTCCCCGCTGCCCACTGGGTCGACGACGGCACATATCCGGAAGGCTTCTTCGGCCTGCAGATCCACAAGGCTGCAAAGGGCAAGGTACTCTGGAGAGACCTGAAGGTACGCCCGATCAGTGACAAAC
Organism: Planctomycetaceae bacterium; assembly: GCA_023260695.1. Classification (GTDB taxonomy): domain Bacteria; phylum Planctomycetota; class Planctomycetia; order Planctomycetales; family Planctomycetaceae; genus SXXK01. Next base: position 218 of record JALQUR010000595.1, on the reverse strand, counting down.
GCTGAATGCGTCGAACATGGTTCGGATTACAAAAAAAGCTCGCAGCGGTCCCTCCGCTGTGAGCTCTTTTTGATTCACGATTGAACCCACCTGTGTTTTCTATTCTGCCACTCGAGCAAACTCGTGGACCCAGACTGGATGTTCCAGATCCCAGTCCATCCCCGGATGCATCCGCAGAATGAGTGCCTTGTACATTTCCAGATTGGGATACCCTTCAC
>JALQUR010000575.1 GCA_023260695.1 Planctomycetaceae bacterium | reverse complement strand
GGGGTGGTACGCAAGCGACAGGGCGGGATGCACGTTCCAGAGGCGCGTGGTGCTGGGACTCGCAGTGGCCGCAGTGCAGTTTCAGCTTCAGACACCGCTGCGGATGGTCGTGTACGTCTGCAGAAATTCCTGGCGAATTCGGGTGTGGATTCGCGGCGAAACTGCGAGGAATACATTCGCACGGGTCGCGTAACAGTGAACTCCGAGGTAATCACCGATCCGGCTCGTGGGATTGACCCGGAAGCAGATGACGTAAAGCTGGATTCCGAGCGTCTGGTGATGCCACGGTTTCGCTATTTTCTGCTGAACAAACCGGTTGGGGTGCTCTGCACGAATCGCGATCCAGAGGGACGTCCGCGGGCGATCGATCTGATCCCTGTGGACAACGAGCGGTTGTTTACCGTGGGACGGCTGGATGAGAACACTCGCGGGTTACTCGTACTGACAAACGATGGTCAGTTGGCTCAGCGAATGGCGCATCCTCGTTTCGAGGTGGTTCGTCGGTATCGCTGTCACGTGGCGGGCCGCCCGGATGCAGAGATCCTGCGTCAGCTTCGGGAGGGGATGTACTTTTCCGATGGGTTTTTCCGCTTTCGGGGGGTCAGGGTTGTTCGTTTCCAGGGACGCAGCACGGTTCTGGAACTGGAGCTGAAGGAAGGGCGGAATCGGGAGATTCGTCGACTCATGGCGCGAGTGGGACACAAAGTGATCGAACTGGAACGCATTGCGTTTGGCCCGGTCACTCTCGGTCGGCTCAGTCCCGGAGAATTCCGTGAACTACGACCAGCGGAAGTCTCGGCGATCAGGCAGTTTCTGGAGACCGGTGAGGTGCCGGATGCCGTAAAGCCGCGTTCAAGTGCAACTCGATCAGCAAAGCCGGGGCGCCGTCGACCGGCAATTGGTTCGCGGGGGCAGAATGGTCCGAAACGCGGTGCGGCTCGTCCTGGCCGTCGTAGCGCAGCAGCATTGGGAAAAACCGGAGCACGGGGCAAATCACCTGCTGCCCGCGGTCGCGGCAGCGCAGGTCGTTGACAGGCTGCGTGTCAGAACTGCGGTGCGTTGGCTGCCCTGCTGCGGACCTGAGTTCGGCTCTGCCTTGTTTTGAGTCTGGATTGCAACGGTTGAGAGAATCCATGAGGGTGCCGCAACCTCCGGCGGAAAATGTTGGCGCTGACGCAGACGCATCTATACTGAGAGGCTCGCGGAGTCATCGTCTTCTCGGAGCCATGTCGTGTCAGCCAGTACCGAATCTTCAACCTCCGAGTCCCGAATTTCGTTGCGAAAAAAACAGCTTGCGCTGATCCGCGACGAGATCCGTGAACGTCGTGGTGCGGGTGAGTCCGGAATTGCGTGTACGCGGCTGCTGTCAGATCGCATCGACGTCTTTGTATGCGAGAGTTTTGCGCATGCGTTTCGGGATGCAGCAACAGCAGCGGAAGAAAGCTATGCGATCGTTGCGGTCGGGGGCAATGGTCGCCGTCGTCCGGCACCGTACTCTGACGTCGATCTGCTCATCATTACAAAGTCGCAGACGTCAGTTCAGACAGACAAACTGCTCAAGGACGCAATTCGGGACTGCTGGGATTCCGGAATCGAACCTGGCGTTTCGACACGTGCGCCGGACAATGTTGCGGCATTTGCGATGGAAGATCTGCGATTTGCCACCAGCCTGATTGATGCACGGCTGCTGCTTGGCAGCGAATCTCTGTTCAATGATGCGATGCAGCGGGTGCAGCGAAAGGTTTTCAGTCGTGATTCGGCTGAGCGAATTCGTCAGCTGACAGTGCATCGTCATGAGGAGTGGATTTCCCGAGGCAACTCCGTGAATCAGCTCGAGCCGGACATCAAGCGATCTCCCGGGGGACTGCGTGATATACAGCTGCTGCGGTGGGTTTCGTTTCTGCGTTATGGCCGATCATCGCCTGACACGTTGTCGACCGAAGGGATCATAACAGAGCTGGAACTGCAGCAGCTGCAGGAGGCGGACGAGTTTCTGACGGCATTGCGTCTGGATCTGCACCTGCTCAATTGCCTGAAACAGGACGTGCTGACCCGAGATCTGCAGCTGCAGCTGTCAGACATCAGGGGCGTAACCGGGGCAAACCAGTCCCGTCCTGTTGAAGTGTTCATGCAGCAGTACTTCACGCACACGTCTCAGACAGCTGCAATTGCTCGTCGCGTTTCAGATGTCCCATCGAAGAGGTCACTCTTTCGTCGATTGCGTGATCGACTGCTCCCGCGCAAGAGTACCACCGGCTATCTGATTGTTGATGGAACACTGCAGCTGGTACCAGGGATGGAATCAGCGCTGCAGGATGTGGACAGCATCCTCGAATTATTCCTTGCCGCAGCAACTCATCAGGCACACATTGCCCCGGAACTGCGACTTCATATTCGAGGGCTGCGAGCAACGTTACCGGAGGAGCCTGCGCACGAGCATACGGAGATGTTCCGCAGGATTCTGAGATCAGCAAGCGGACTTCCGGAAACTCTGCGAGCAATGGCGGAGACCGAGTTTCTGGACTGGCTGGTTCCGCCATTCGCTGAAATTCGGAACCTGATGCAGTTCAATCAGTATCATAGTTTCACTGTCGATGAGCACACTCTGAAGACCATTGATGAGGTGGCAAAATTCGCTGATGAGGATTCCCCGGTAGGGTCTGCCTACCGTGAAATTCGCCACCTTGGCACGTTGCACCTGGCACTGATTCTGCACGACATTGGCAAGGGACGCGCAGGCGATCACAGCATCATCGGTGAGGAGATTGCAGAGACGGTCGCAGTAAGGCTGCAGATGGCGGCCAACAAGAAGAACATGCTGCGTTTCCTGGTTCGCCAGCACCTGATCATGCCGGATCTGGCGTTCCGCCGGGACATCACAGATCGCGTGATGCTGATGGACTTTGCGAGGCTGGTCGGAGCTCCGGAACTATTGCGGATGCTGTATTGTCTTTCGGTCGCTGACATTCGCGCGGTCGGTCCGGACGTCTGGTCGGACTGGAAGGGTGAACTTCTGGCAGATCTTTATGACCGGGCCAGTCTGATTCTGAGTGGCCGGCCCTTCAATCATCTGGAACGGGAACGAATCAGCCAGGTTCGACAGGCTGTGCTGCTTGCGCTGCAGAATACGGTCAAGGAAGCTGGTGCGAATGCAGAGGAGGATGCACAGTGGACCGACCAGCAACTGGATGCAATGCCGCCGTTGTATCTGATGAACCAGTCGCCTGAGCGAATCGCGAGCGACCTGTCGGTGATTCGGCAGCTTTCGGATTCTGATGTGAAAATTGAAGGAAAGTTTCTGCCGGAGAAGAGACTGGTCAGCTATCGCGTTTTCATACCTCAGACCTTTGCGACGGGCAGCTTTCATACCATAGCCGGCCTGCTGTCCGGGATGGGGATGGATATCAAGGAAGCAATGGTCTGCAATGCTCAGGGGGGAGTCAGAATTGCGTCCTTTCAGGTGGAGGACCGGGACTTTTCGGTTCCGGTACCAGAGGCCCGCATTGAGGACGTAGCGGTGGTCATCGGGGATGTGCTGACGGCTCGACGCAAGCCCGAAAGCGTCTTTCGACGCAGCAATATCTTCCGCCGCAGCAACTCAGCTGCCATCCTGCACAGTGAACCAAAGGTACAGTTTGATAACGACTGTTCCCAGCGTTTCACCGTGATCGATGTCTTTGCAACAGATACCCAGGGGTTGCTGTATACGCTGGCACACACTCTCAATTCGCATAACCTGGCAATCTGCCTGGCAAGAATTGACACCAGCGTGGATCAGGTTGTGGACGTGTTCTACGTGCAGGATCGCGACGGCGCAAAGCTGGAAGATCCACAGGCGATCGCTCGCCTCAGGGAAGCGCTGCTGCACGAGATTCGACAGCTGAACGTGAAGTGATGCCGTCCGCCGGCAGCTGAGAGCCGACATCGGAGAGTGCAATTGCAACGGATGATGTCAGCAGCAGGGCTCCCATCAGCCGCAGCAGCAGGATTCTGCCAGTCAGGCTGTTTTGGTTCTGTCCCGGCAGTCGAGTCATCAGCCATGTGAAAGCAACCGCCCAGAGTCCTC
>JALQUR010000456.1 GCA_023260695.1 Planctomycetaceae bacterium | reverse complement strand
CAATGCCCTGATCCAGAGCCCCGTTTACAGCCGCGACCAGCAAGCCGCTTCGGTGGCTGCCATCGCCAAGAAAATGGGCCTCACTGAGGTCATGACCAATGTTCTCGGCCTGATGGCGGCCAAGCGCCGCCTGTTTGTGCTCAATCGAGTGACCTTCAGTCGCGGCGTCCGTCGCTACAGTTCGTATGGTGGCTGATGCATCAGCCCGGGGCTGCCGAGGCAGCGGGCCGCTGCGAAAGCACTGCAGTGTCGAAGGAGCCGCCAATGAATCCGCTCGACCCTGTTCGCGAAGCTGCTGCAGCGTTTCATCTGCAGGCCAGCGTGATTGAGAGCGTCGCAGGCGGATTCAGCGGCACCAGAGTCTGGAAGGTGCAGGACGAAAGCAGCCGGACGTTCGCCCTGAGACTCCTGCCGACAGTCGATCGTCGCGCGGCTGTGCGGCTGGCAGAGTTATCCCGATGGATGGAAACGCTGCACGATTCGGGAATCGCGGTTGTCCCTCGTCCGCTTCGTTGTGGAGCAAAGAATTCAATTGCAGCAGCAGGTGTCGCACCCTGGCTGCACCATTCGCAGGCAGGAGTCTGGCTGGCAGAGACATGGATGTCCGGTACACCCTTTCCTGAGCTGCCATCGACTGCTGCTGTTACGGAGCTGGTTCGCGTTTTGCAGAGCATTCATGCTTCGGGGCGAAGATCTGCTCTGGCAGCTGACGGATCAGATTCGCTGTTCAGCGCGCGCGAGGGGCCGTCTCCTGCCGTCCAGCGTCGAGTGCGGATGATCGAGGAGTTGCTGCAGGGGCGAATTCGGCAGTTGCAGGAGCAGGTTTCCTGCGAACCTGACACTGAACTGCGGGACCTGCTGATGATTCTGCTGCGGCAACTGCCAGCGGGGCTGACGCGAGTCATGGGTGAGCTGCGGCAGGAGGCGAGGCGTGCGTATCAGTTGCAGCCGGTGTTACGTGATTTATGGTATCCGCACGCTCTGTTTACCGGAGAGCGGCTCAGTGGAATTGTGGACTGGCAGGCAGTGGATACGGATCACCGGGTGGTGGATGCGGCGCGGCTGCTGCGGAGCTGGTGTCGGACCGATGCGAGTGAGTTTGATCGCGGGCTGCAGGTCTTTGCTGCTGAATGGGCGCTGAGTGCCGGGGAATTGCGGCTTCTGCGAACGCTGGATCAGGCGGCTGTTCTGCTGAGTCCGCTCACCTGGCTGCAGGGCAGATATCGCAGTGTTCGCCAGCGAGATACCGGCGATCCGGCCAGCAGACGTCTCCGGGAACTGCTGCAGGTAGCCATCTGGGCCTGTGCTGAGCCGTGGTCCTGAGCCAGCAGCATCAGTGGAGCAATCAGGACTGGCGGGATCTGAGCAGAGCGGCACAGGCGCGGCGGGTTACGAAAGCCCGCCAGCAGAACAGCAGGAATAGTGCCGGCTGAGGAAAGAGCAGTCGCGACCAGAGTCCGCGCAGGCCGCTGTCGTGTTCAAACTCGATACGCTCGTGCACCTCGCATTGCTGTTCGTCGATGGCCCGGAAAGTGTGCGTATGCTGCCAGGATTTCATGGGGCCGTGAATCTGCACGTCTGTAAACGACGTTGACGAGACATTCTGGTGCTGAGCTGTCCAGTGCACAGGAACTGGTCCCATCCACATGGTGAAGTCGCCGATGGAACCGTCTGCCAGCGGATCAAATCGATGCACCTGCATGTACATCAGTGGTGGACTGAGCTTCTTCAGAATGCCACGCTGGAAGTGGAATTCCGAAACAACGTCCACCGGAGCGGAGACCTGAAAACGAAACTCAAAGACGGACATACCGGCATCCGATCGGATTCGTGTCTGGTTCTGCAGTCAGGTCCACCGGCAACCAGCTCAGAACGACGGAACAAAGGGCAGCGCTGCTTCAGCCGAGCTGTTTCTTGGTTCGCTGCTGCCCAGCGTCGTAATGGCTGCCGGCTGGGCAGAGGGTGCGGATTCGGAGAACACGGGAGTGGCAGAGAATGCTGGATCCGGTGTGGGTTGTGCCACGCTCTGAGTGGCCGGAGGTACTGCGGCCGGTGGAGCGGGCTGGGTGATGATCGGCTCAGAGAACTGAATTGGCTGTGCCGTGGGTACGGACTGCATCTGCGGAGACGATTCCGAGACGATCTGCCATGGTCCTGGCGGTGGTGGGGTCAGCCCGCCCGCCATGGCCATTGGGTAAGGTCCTGGTAATGCCGGCTGTGGCATGAAGCCACCGGCAGTCTGAACGGGGAAGTTCATCGGGCCCTGCTGTTGACCAGCGGCCGGGTTCCACGGCTGCATCGGCCCGTTCATGCCCGTCTGAGCAACTGCACCAGGTGGAATCGCAGCGGGAGCAAATGCACCTGGCGCGGTCGCGTTACGCGTTGCTTCTGCGAGACGTGAATGGATCTGTCCCTGGTTCCAGTCGCTGCGGAGTGACTGCTGGTACATGCCCACAGCCAGATCTGAGCGACCGCCAGCTTCGTAGAACGAACCCATAGCGGCCAGAGCAGCGGGATCCCCCGGATTGACCTGGAGTGCTTTTTCCAGTGCCGCCTGAGCCTGCTGCATCTGTCCTGACTGGCTGTGCAGTCTGGCGATTTCGATCAGTGGCTCTGAGTTATCTGGCTGCGAACCGGACCAGGTGGACAGCATTGCCTGCGCTTCGGCGCTACGATTCTGCGCCACCATCAGATCTGCCAGGCCGCGATAGGACGGCTGGTGTGAGGGTGACAGCGTCAGAGCCTGACGGAACAGAGATTCTGCAGAGTGTGCGTCACCCATTTTCAGACGGGTGCGGGCCAGATTGGCCAGATAGTCCGGATTTCCAGGTTCCGCGGCGAGTGCCTGCTGAAATTCATCAGCGGCTGCGACGAAGTTGCCCCGCTCGTAGTATCCCATACCGGAAGAGTTAGCGACATTGCCCATCATCGATGTGCATCCGCTCAGTACACACGTTCCAGCGAGGAAGAGTGCACCGCAGAAGATCGGATTCAGGCGTTTTGTATCCATGAGAGGAGACCCTGATGAGAGAGGACTTTGAGAGACGGGCTGCAAGCGGGGGGGCTGCTGTGAGCAGTGGACACGAATTCGCGTGCAGGAATGGGAACGAACCTGCGGACGAGAAGTCCGCCTCAGACAGGAGAGGTACGATCGGCGTACGCGATCGAACTTGAGAAGAGTAACGAAGAATAGGACTGTTTCTGTTTTTCAGGCAATGGCGGTTCCCGGAATTCTGCAAGCTGATCGCCGGTTCAGGTCGCCAATCGGCAAAATCTGCCAGTTGAGATAGCGGCATTCAGGTGGTGTCTCAGCCAGCCGTCTGCCTGGTCCAGTTGACCGGTCTGCAGGAGGCACCGGTGGTAAGAAGGATGAATTATGATGGTTGTTGGGTTTGTGCCGTTGCGACGGTCTGCACTGGATCGACGGGTATGGAATGACGATACCCATCCCTATGCAGCAGGACAGCGAATCATATGCAGGGCTTGAAGAGCAGTGTCTGGCACTGCTTACAGCCTATTCCGTGCGGGATGCAGCAGCACGCACCGATGCTGAGGAGTACGACGGCTGGCTGGATCGAGTTGGCGAAATCGATTCCATTGAATCGTCGCAAATGTCTGCCCTGCATGGGCTTCTGATTGCTCAGGGGTGCCTCAAATTCGAGTTCCGCGGGCGTAATCGTGGACTGCAGTACCAACTTGGCAGTGCTGGAAAGCAGGCATTGTCGCGTGGTCAGCTTGATTCCCCGGAAAGTGCCGAGCGGAGTGACGCTGCGGAATCACCGGAATCACCGGAGTCACAGAAGCTCTCTGCCTGAGCGGCATATTGGGAATGTGCCTGATTCGTTGGGTCCTGATCTGACGATTTTCAGATTCCTGCCGATCAGTTTGATTCGGGGGCTGGAATCGGCATCGCCCGGCAGACTCAATGATTTACTTTTCCGGTTCGATAACGATTCTGGAGATATCCCAGGACGCGTTATGTACGAACTCAGCCCAGCAGGGCTGATTCAGCCGGAGTAGCAGCAACATGGTGGACGTTTCAAGTCGGCAACCGCCAGATCTTGGCAGACTGAAACTGGATCTCCATCGACAGATGGTGGACCTGGTGGATTTCAGTCGTGCTG
>JALQUR010000369.1 GCA_023260695.1 Planctomycetaceae bacterium | reverse complement strand
GTGGATGGTCAGGAAGTGCACCGCCGACCACCGGGTGAGGAATCGATCTACGCCCCTGTTGCACTCAACCCCGACAAGCCGGTCCCGTTTCGCATTGTGTATCTTACAGATCAGGCGAATGGCCTGGGCTGGATTGCTCGGACTGACATCCCCGGCACGCTGACCACCGTCGTCCGAGAAGATGGACTGTTTCCCGAACTTATGGATGCACAGGGAAACTGGAAATCCCGAAACGACGTCTGGTACAAGGGCGTCGTCACCGCCACTGCCAGCAAGTGGCTGTCCGTCGGTTGCGGTGCCAGCCCGGACAGCATTGGACCGGAACTTGGGTTTGGCTGGATGCTGGGAGATTACCACGACGAACCAGTACTGATCCTCAAAGCGTCGCAGGGCAATCGGTCCCTCGGCTGGGATTATCTGCCTCCCGGCAGTGAACAGTTCGAACAGGATGGCTACGTGTATGCCGGCTACGGTGATTCCCCCAACCGCTGGGAAAAGGGAACCACCCCCGAAAAGATCAACTGGTATGCGGGCAAGCAGTACGACGACTGCTTCGATGGCGCACTGTCTGTGCTCAACGATTTTGACAACACTTTTCCGCACTGGGCCGGGCGTGGTTACAGAATTGCCGGATTTGTCTGGTGGCAGGGACACAAGGACGGCGGCGAACCGTACGCCAGTCGCTATGAACAGAACCTGGTACATCTGATCGGATCGCTGCGAAAGAAGTTCAATGCCCCCCTTGCACCATTCGCTATTGCCACAATCGGATTCGAAGGCTGGGAGATGACAGGCCCGCAATTGACGGTTGCGAAGGCACAACTGGCAGTCAGTGGTGAAACTGGCAACTACCCACAGTTCCGCGGGAACGTCATCACAGTGGAGACGCGAGATTTCTGGAAGACGCCCGAACAGTCCCCTCGGAATCAGGGGTTTCACTACAACGGCAATGCCGAGACCTACATGCGGGTTGGACAGGCGCTGGGATCCGGTATGATCCGGCTGCTCCGCGAACAGCCTGCCGCAAAATAATTGCACAAGGCCTGCCCCCGTCAGAAGTCCAGTGCCACTCGTCCTTTGACGCTCACCTGAGAAGCCTCAATGCGATTCAGAATTCTGCTCCTGCATTTCGTCGCCTGTGCGATTCTTCTGCACGCTGCCTTTCCCGAGCCGGTGTCTGCCCAGCAAACAGCCCCCCCGGCACTGACGGACCAGCTGCGGCAGGAATCGACTGATCGGCTGTTGCAGGATATTCGCCAGTCAGGTGATGCAGCTCGCGGTGCCATTCTGTTTGCATCACGTGAGACCAACTGTGCCGTCTGCCACAACAACGCCGGCACTGATCGGGTGGCACCCGACCTGCGACAACTCAGTCCACAGACTACGGACGAGGCGTTGCTGGAGTCGATTCTGTATCCGTCGCGAACTATTGCCAAAGGCTATGAACTGACAATTGTTCAGACCCGGCAGGGACTGGTGATTCCTCTCCGCGTTATCGACGAACAGGATGGAATACTCAGCGGTCGACAGGCAGTGCAGCCATGGAGTCGTCTGCGGATTGCTCTGCAGGACATCGAGGATCGCCAGCTCAGTTCGGTTTCGGCGATGCCTGAAGCTCTTCCTGATCGACTGCAGTCCCGTCAGCAGTTTCTGGACCTGATGCGGTATCTGCAGCAGCTGCGTGATCTGCAGAGCGAGCCTTTCGCTCTGACTGCTGCAGGCGTATCCCGCGCGGTTCCGAGGCAGGTCTCTGCTGCAGCACTGTTTGATCGCCTGCAGTGCCGCACCTGTCACTCGGACGCTTCGTGGCAGACGGTCAGCAATGGCAGCGTCACTCCGGACCGGGCACCGCTGCTCAGCAATGTCGGTGAGCGTCTGCGACCGGATTATCTGCAGCGTTATCTGCAGGATCCCCATACTGCGAAACCCGGCTCTCGGATGCCGAACCTGCTTGCTGATGAATCACCCGCAGTGCGGGAACGAATCGCCGTGCAGCTGACCCATTACCTGCTGTCTCGCAGTCCGGACGCCCTGCAGACCGCAGAATCAGATGGTGAACGAGCTCATCGCGGCTTCGAGCTCTTTCACCGCGTTGGTTGCGTCGCCTGTCATGCCCCCAGAAGCGAGGACGGCGAGGAGCAGTCAGATTCCGCTGCCGTGCCACTGGGCAACCTCAGCGAACGATTTGGCCTGACAGCCCTTGTCAGCTTTCTTGAGGATCCGACCAGCATCCGTGCCGCCGGTCGCATGCCCAGTCTGCAACTGTCCCACGATGAAGCGGAGGATCTTGCCCATTTTCTGTGTGCCGCTGCTCCCGCAGACCGCGACGCCTTCAGTGTCAACGCGGAACTTGCCGCGGCCGGAGAGGTTCAGTACCAGCGTCTGAAATGCGCAAGCTGCCACGAACCCGAGCAACAGTCGGCAGCTCCACTGATACCAGTCACAGATGCTGTCGGTGGATGTCTTTCCGAAGCACCGGGACCTTGGCCGCTCTACACACTGACCGCCGATCAACGTCAGCTCCTGAGCGAGTTCATACTTCCGCAGGAACCGCTGCAACCACAACCCATCCTGACCGCCATGACAACGCTGCGGTGCTACTCCTGTCACGAACGCGACGGAATCGGCGGGGTGGCACCGGAACACGATGAATACTTCCAGACAGCCGACTTCAATCTGGGACCTCAGGGCCGCATTCCTCCACGTCTGACCGGTGTCGGCGACAAGCTGCAACCACGCTGGCTGCGGGAGGTACTCGTGTCGGGAAAATCGGTCCGACCTTATCTGCAGACGCGAATGCCGCGATTTGGCATTCCTCAGGTGGAAGGGCTTGTGGAATTGCTGCCCGCAGCGGACAACCAGCCAGATCGCGTATATCAGGAGATCGCAGACAGGGACCGCAGAGAACCCCGAGAAGCAGGACATCTGCTGGCGGGAAATCAGGGACTCAACTGCATTGCCTGTCATACCTTTCAACGACAGCCCGCAGCAACGATGTCCGCGGTGGACCTGACGGAAATGACGGAGCGACTGCAGCGCGACTGGTTTGTTGACTATCTGCTCCAGCCGCAACGACTCAGCCCGGGCACCGTGATGCCATCCTTCTGGCCAGGCGGCAGGGCAATTCGACAGCAGGTCCTTGACGGCAACACAGAAAAGCAACTGGAAGCCCTGTGGATCTATCTGGAACAGGGCCGCGAAGCACGTGCTCCTCAGGGGCTGATTCAGGAGTCTCTGGAACTGCTGGCAACTGATCAGGCCGTCATGCTTCGTCGCAGCTGGCCCGGGGTCGGCAAACGCGGTATCGGTGTTGGGTATCCCGAACAGGTGAATCTGGTCTTCGATGCCGAACAGATGCGACTGGCGATGATCTGGAAAGGACGATTTGCAGATCCGGGCGGAGTCTGGCGAAGTCAGGGGCACGGCACAGCACGACCGCTCGGAACTGACATCATTCGCTCTGGTATCGGTCCCGACCTGACCGACCCCGAACGTCCCTGGACAGAAACAGAATCCAGTCGTCGACCTCCGGGGTTTCGATTTCGAGGCTACGAACTTGATCCGCAACGGCGTCCACGTCTGCGATATCAGTCGGACGACGTCACTGTGGAGGAGTACTTTCGTGGCACGGATGATCAGCGACTGCTGCGTTCGCTTACTCTGGCTGGTACCAGTCTGAGTTCGCCCCGCAGATTTCGCATTCTTTCCGGACCAGAGATCACGCAGCTGTCAGACACTGAGTGGCGGTCCAGCGAGGGACTGACTGTCATGCTGCCTGCGGCGAACCGCCCGGTAGTCACAATATCGAAGAATGCTGACGTCCAGGAACTGCACCTGCAGCTTCCTGCCGGTAATCCTGAACTTCACCTGGAACTGGTGTACTCGTGGTAAGTCGAAATCTGATTCCGCTGCTGTTGCTCACATGCTGCTTCCTTCCCGTCGCGAATGCGCAGACACTCGGTGAGTACTGGGGGACGGCTGAGCGGGAAGAAGAATATTACCGGATTGTGGATCTGCCGGTGCCGGATGAACTGGCACTGGAATGCGGAAGCTTCGAGATCCTGCCGGATGGGCGGCTTGCCATCGGGACTCGGCGTGGCGAAATCTGGCTCGTTGACGGGGCCTTTGATCAGTACCCCAAACCGCGGTTTCACCAGTTCGCCAGCGGTCTGGATGAGGTGCTGGGCCTGGGCTATCGCGATGGCAGTTTCTGGATCACTCAGCAGACGGAAGTCACGCGAATCACCGACACTGATGGCGATGAACGTGCAGATCTGTTCGAAACAATCAGCGATGACTGGGGCTTCAGTCACTACCACGAATTCGCGTTCGGTTCCAGACCCGACGACGATGGGAACATCTGGGTCGCGCTCTGTCTGAGCGAATCTTACCGGTCAAAAGTCCCCTATCGCGGCTGGTGTCTGAAGATCACGCCCGACGGTCAGACACTCCCCGTCTGCAGCGGAATTCGCAGTCCCTGCGGGATTGGTCCCAACGAACATGGCGTGATGTTCTATGCCGAAAGCCAGGGGCCGTGGAATGGTTCCTGCTCCCTGAAAGTGCTGCAGCAGAACGGATTCATGGGACATCCGGTCAGCTTCAACTGGTACGACATCACC
>JALQUR010000268.1 GCA_023260695.1 Planctomycetaceae bacterium | reverse complement strand
CAGGAGCATGTCCAGAACCGTCCGTCGGAGCGCACCGTTCGGACCGACAGCATTGGCATTGCGGTCAAATGCCGGAAGCTGTGGTGCCTTTGTGGCAATCGCGTTGTACAGGTTCGCCTGCTCCAGGTACGGCAACGCCATGTAGATCCAGGAGAACTCTGGCCACTGCCTGTCCCCATTCAGATACGAATTGGTCAGTCGTCCCTGATTGTGCGGAAACAGACCATAAACATCATGATAGTTGTGCATCGCCAGTCCCAATTGCTTGAGATTGTTCTTGCACTGCGTACGCCGAGCAGCTTCACGTGCCTGCTGAACAGCCGGCAGAAGCAACGCCACAAGGATCGCGATGATGGCAATGACCACCAGAAGCTCAATGAGCGTAAAGCCCCTTCGCCGCAAAAGAAAACGATGCATAGACATTCCCAGTAAGGTGACAAAATTCGCACAAAAACGCGCTCGAATAGATAGCAGGCAACCAAGTATGGTAACGGCATGGCGGAGTAAATCTCAATAATGGATGTTGGTCAAAATCGGATTTTGTTGGTTATTTGGCCGTGGCCGGTAAAGTCGTCCTCCGGTGAATGTTGTTAATTCCAGTGTTTTCGGCAGTCTCCCTTTTCTCTTCGCCACGGGATCTCTGTTGATATGCCTGTTTTTTGTCGCTGGTCGGTTTTGTGTACCGGTGGTCCGGGTTCGTATGACGGGTGATGTTGATGCGGTCTGTATGGTAAGAAGTGTTCTTGTTTTTGCGCGTGCAGTGGTCTTCGGTCGCCCTGTCACCTGAATGGGTGTGCACATGCCCTCCTCGTGACACAATGGCGATTGCCTGCAGCGGCTGGTTATGGCTCGTAATGCCAGCGCTACTGTGTTTTGCGCGTCAGCTTTCGGGACCCAGGCGGCTGCACAGGACGGGCGAACAGGCGGCTGAACAGGGCGGCTGGACGCAGCGGCTGGACGCAGCGGCTGAACGCAGGGGCTGGACGCAGCGGCTGAACGCAGCGGCTTTGCGGAACGGTTAAACAGGGCGGCTGCGATCAGTAGCCAAGCCGAAAGCGGATTGCCGCAGCAACGTCATTGGCGCCCACAGCCGACGCATAGGAATACATGCGCGAAAGGAGTTCCGGGTTTGCCTTGCCGGCATCAGGAAGTGCCATGCAGTCCTTACGAAGCTCCTTGCCAATCACAGCCAGCTCGGCAGCAGCGGCGGCATCCTCAAGGCGGGCCTGCTGCCTGAGCACATTGGCCAGCTCGTGCCATGAGTGCCAGTCCAGGGGAAGTAATGCGATCGACTTGAGATACGACTGTTCCGCCTCGGCAGCCTGTCCTGTTTTCATCAGGTGCCAGCCTTTGTAACGCAGCGACAGACTGTCTGGCTCCACAGCCGCCGGAAGACTGTCCAACAGCTGCCCCACCTGAGCGACATCCTCATCGTCAATCGCGGTACGAATCGCCGCCAGAATCAGCGTGCGGTTCTGCGGGAATTTCTCGCTCAGATTCACCAGTTCTGCTTCGGCGGCTTCACGCTGAATCTGGGTTTCGGGCGTTTGATTTTCAAGTTTCCGCAACGTGTCCGCCAGCTGCAGGGATCGCGCCACCGCAAACAGCTCTGAGTCAGGTTCTGCCGCCAGCCATTGCGTGTTGAGCTGAAATCCGTTGGTGAAACTGAGGTGGTCCGCAATCATCAGGTAAACATACGCCTCAGGCGGTTCTGCGCGGTACTGGAATGCATCCCGGATTTCTTCAATCATCCGTTCTCTTTGCAGAGTCATGGCGTACAGTGAAATCAGCTTGCTGCGGACCGCTTCGGCGGATGGAGCCATCCTTCTGAGCCGGGCCAGAGTCTCCAGACCCTGCGCTGGCTGGCGTGCTTCGCCCAGCTGCATTTCCGATGCATACAGGAACGCATGCCGCGATTTCGGGTCTTTCTGTGGGACCTGCAGAAGAAACTCGATCGTTTCATCCAGCCGACCCTGTTGCTGAACCGCTTCTGCAGCGTTGAGCCAGGCGTCTGCAGCCTGTGGGTCGACTTTTGTCCACTGCACCGCTGCGACTTCAAGACCTTCCCAGTTGCCGTCTTCTGCCAGAAGCTGGCATTCCTGCTCCAGACGCGCTGCCTCCGCCTGGCGACGTGACTCCAGCCAGTCCGGCACAAAAATAGCCGCCATCACCACAGACACAAACATTGCCCCGGCGACGACCAGGAACAGGTTGCGGCGGTTCACTGACATGGCTGGCCATTTACTTCTGGGCGTGCATTGGTGGGAATCAGAGTGGCTCAGGATTGTAATGGCGGGGGGACGAAAGTCTAATGCGGACTCGGGGAATGATTCGTCTCAGCGACAGGTCCCTGACCGTATGTTCCCGACCGTGTCGGACAGCGAACTGCAATCTGTTTCCTGCCGGTGTAATCCCGCAAAGACAAGCAAAGATCAAAGGAAAACCCTGATGAAAATGATGCTTCACTCCTTTCTGATGTCAGCCCTCGTATTGGCGACCGTTGCCGGTTGCGGTTCCGGCTCCACCGGCCACTCCGATGACCCGACTCCTGGTGGTACCCCAACCGGGTCCGAAGAAGTGAACCCGGATAGTCCTCCGGAAATGGGTGACA
>JALQUR010000020.1 GCA_023260695.1 Planctomycetaceae bacterium | reverse complement strand
ACCACTGGGCACTGTCGCGGTTGAGGTGCTCCAGCGCTTCGGGGTCTTTGGATCACGGACTGGCAGCACGGATCACCACTCGCTGATACCGCGTCAACGGTGGCGAACCATCATCGGTCAATTCACAGATCAGATGCTGTTCCTTGCCCGTATGGTCGAAAAATCAGCCGAACTCAAAACGCCGCAAAACACGGCGCTTCGAGACGCCAGATGATTGCATCTCCACGACTTGGATTCATCAGTCGGCACCGAATACCGGCCTGTTTGGGCGATCAATATGTCCTCTGTCCTCCAGCAACGGCACGTCCTGATCGCTGCCCTCACCGCCCTGGTCAATCAGCGGCAGCAACAGATCAATGAGTTTCAGAATGCTCAGATTGACGCCCTGCTGAAGCAACGCCGAAAAAAGCAACTGCTGCTTGACGGTGGCCTGCGTCGAATACTTGCCGTGAAGGCTCATCCCATAGATCGCAAGGCTCTGCGGAGACTCACCACCGCTCTCACGCCTGACTGCTCAGTGGCGAGTACTGGCGAGGAAAAGTCCCGAATGTTGTCGTAATCAGCATCGCTGGAAGTCAGGTAAGCGAGCGGTGAAGCGCATGTTACAGGGGTCGGTATCCTTCCCGGTTTTCCGGGAGGTGAATGATGGCAAAGCGGCATTCGACGGAACAATGGGAACAGTGGACTTCTGAGCAGCAGAAGTCAGCTCTGAGTATGAGAGACTTCTGTGACTGAGTGGGCGTGTCGCAAAATACCTTCTAGCTGTGGCGAAGAAAACTGGAGACAGCGAGACGTTCCCATGCCGCACGCGATGGTCGACCTGCTCGATGAGAAGGGCCAGAAGCCGGGTGTCGTTTGCATCCGTTTCTTATCTGTGACGAATCGGGAAACGATACGAATTTGACTTTCCGTCCTGACCAAACGCAGCCTGCACGGCAACCACATTCAGGGGAAACTCCGCGTGAATCGAGTGTCGACAAAGGTAGGTCCTTGCCCCGTCTGCGGGTTCAGGAAGCTCGGCGAAATGCGGAAGCTCCTGCTTGTTATACATCATCAATACACTCGCAGTCTTTGGGACACTATTACCGACATGGCGCATGAGCTCGCCCTCGGGGAGGAATATTTGCAACGGAGCAACAGCGGAAAGTGTTCCGGGGTTTTCGTTTCGATTTTCTACCATGAAAAGAAACGATGTCACCGTGTACTTTCCAGTTGGGGATCGCGAGACGGATTCTTCCAATAAAGTTACAACGATTCCGTCGTGTTCGGCGGACGGGAATGTCGGGATATTCGTTGCGTTGGCGATGAGCGGATCGTCATCTGCCAAAATCGGCAAGGCAATCGAGACGCCGGCAAGTAACGGAATTAACAGAGCAATTCGCATGGCATGTTCCTGGGAGTACAACAAGCAGGTAGCGTTATGATCACGCGGTTCCCACCGAACTACAATGCTTTTTCGACGCGAATGGCAACTCGCGTGAATCTCCGGTTTTTCTGGAACGATCAGCGCGGAGTTTTTTTTGCCCCACGCGCATGTGTCCGCAATCCTGGCCATGGCCAAAACCTGCTGGCCTGTCTCTGCGGCATGGTGAACAAGCTTACCAGCAAATCATTAGCTTCCAGATCACACATGCCAGCGGCCGCAAAACTCTGCGCGACTGACCAGCATCGTTACGCCACCTCCACGGTGGCCAACGAAATGAAGACCCACGGCATTGAGCCTGCCCCCCATTGACGCAGTTCCGTGTTTCTGTGCCTCAATCAGATCAACTTTCTGGAGTGCGAATCCCGGTGTCCTCCACGCTCCTGAGCACACACTGGCAATCTTTTCCACGGGCGTCGCCGCGGTCGAGGTATGGTCACAGTGGACAGTGTGAGGAGACTGGGCGCATTCCACGTCGATCAACACAACCGCCGCCTGCCCCACTCAGCCTGCAATGGACAGACGCCAGACGAGATGTGCTTTGGAAACGGAGATGGTCTTCCGAAGGAACTGGAGACAGAAAAGTTGCAAGTTCAGGAACGCAGGCCTAAGTCGAAGTTTGCACGAGATCGCCCCGTCTGTCGCCAGTCAGCATCCGCAAACTGCTGAGCAGGCAATGAACTGATGAAGCTGACCAATCGTGTACTGATAAGCAGCAAAACCCGTCGACCAACACAATTTCGAGCCAACCTGACCAGTCCCTCTGCAACTCTGGTGGGATCTTCAGGTGCCTCAAACCTATTGACCCCGACGCACACACCGAGTGGCGAATACTCGCTCGGTAAACTCTCGAATGTTGTGGCAAACAGCAGGGCACAAAGTCAAAACGACGAGCCTCTTGAGTATCGCAAACGGCCCCCTGGCAACCGCAGGCCGGCCGACTTCCCCGCCGCGGTCGAATGTGAAGATCAAGCGTCAGCTTCTCGCCTTGCGACCAATTGAGCTTTCCGTACACCAAATCCCTTCAACTTCTGGAGACGATTGAAGATTGATCGCATTGCATTCAGCGGGCTCTCTGGCATGAGGATTACTTGCACATCGCCATGATGACAGATCCGCGGAGTGCTGTCTTCTGAATCACGGGACGCCAGAGATTGGCCATCCCCGGGAAGGCCCCTTGCCCCGTTTGTATCCCTTTCAAACCTGAAGCGAGGCGACAAGCGGCGAACACACCACTTGATGAGCCCGAGCCGTGCTTCTAAACGCCTTGGTTTACCCACAGTGACAGGTGAAAAACTGGACTTTCTTAACCTCAAAAAAAACTGATCTTCCTTGAGTTGGTGAACTCGCATATTCTGCGGCAATGGTTGCAGGAACAATGAAAAAGCTAGACAGCATTGCGCAGGAGAGCTTGGACCAAAGTGCTCCTGCGGCACGCGCGTGTGCTTTGATGTTGGTAAGACGGCTCGAAGAGCTTGAACTCCGACTTGCGATGAACCTGGGTAATTCGTCGCTGCCACCGTCGAGCGAAAGACAAGGACAGCAGATCGTGGTCAAAGCGAAGCCAAAATCTGAGCGCAAACGCGTGGGTCAGCCTGAGCATGTGAAACGGACTCGCTCTTTGAATCCGACGGAAACGAATGACCGGGTGGTACATCATCGTCCCGGGGCTTGCAGTACAAAACTCAGGGGCGACGCGCCGAATCCCAAACGCCATCAGATCAAGGTTCCCCCACTCGTTAAGCCGATTGTCACGGAACACCAGATCAACACGCTTCAGAGTCCGGACTACGGGCATAGCTGTCAAGAACAACACCCGGCGACCGTGCCACGCGGGCGTTTTAGTTCTGGAGACGTGGCGGTCGTAGCACTGCTGGAAAGTTCTCGAGGACTCAGTCAACGAATGATCTCCGGAATAACTCAAAACCTGTATCAGACGAAGGTAGCTGCCAGACAAATCAACCGTCAGCAGAGCGTCTCACGCAGCGCTCTCACGCTGGGATACAACGACATTCTGGCGGACGTCCGAGATTCCACTGCACTGAATATCGACGAAGCAGGCTACCGCCAGAACGGCAACAAGGCATGTTTGTGGAGCGTCGTTGATAAGCTGGCGACATTGTCAACCGTGCGACCTTCGCGTTCCAGTAACGAAGTTAATCATCTGCAGGGTCATGATTTCAATGGCATTGTAGTCTGCGATCGCTAACCAGCTTTCAACCAGCTGGCCGATGACTGCCGAAGGTACTGCCGGGCTGAACTGCAAAGCGATTTCCAGGCAATGATCAATCGCGGTGGTGCTTCTGTCAAAATTTGCACGCCCCTGAGACAATCCGGGCAGGAACTGATTCACCGCTGGAAGCGACTGAGACCGAAAGGATTCAGTCGGCCGCGTTCGACAACAACTATCGCAAGCTGTAAGGTGAAATACCCAATGCCCTTCACGACGGAGTTCTCTGCGGCGAGCCGGGGACAGCAGAAACCTGTAATGGTCTGCGTCACAATTGTTACAGCCTGATTCTGTTGGTGCATCACAAGGCAGTGTCGCCCATCCACAACAGGAACAGACCACAACAGGAACAGACCAGAACAGACCAGAACAGAACAGAACAG
>JALQUR010000714.1 GCA_023260695.1 Planctomycetaceae bacterium | reverse complement strand
CCACTGAATCGAGTATTCAGCGCCACCGGAGAGCTTCCGAATCCTGTCTGCTTTTCTTCCGATGGTCGCCTGCTTGCGGGCGGGCTGCAGTCAACCCGAAATGATATCCAGCTGTGGCAGTTCAATTCACAGGGCCGACTTGTTTCTGCGGACGCCTCCGCTTCCACCGGACTATGGAGCCCTGCAGCGGAAAGTCAGGCATCTCTCCAACAGACCCCGACGCTGCTGAGTGGTCAGAGTGGACTCTTACTTTCACTGACGTTTTCGCCTGCTCAGGAAAACACGCTCGTCGCCGTATCCCGTCAAACAACCGAGAATCTGATTGGAACATGGAACCTCTCTGAACTGGCAGACTGGCACACAGAACTACAACAGCTGCGAGAACGATTTGAGGAACCTGTGGAGCGATTCCGGAAAGTCTCCGAGGAACCAGCAAACCGAGAGTCAGCGTCTGTAACGGAAGAGCCAACCGGCAGAATGCGACTGGCACTTCAGGCGGCAGGAGGCTATCAGATCTGTCTTCAGCCACACGAACCAGCCGTTCCCGTATTCCCAGCCGGCGTCCGCAGGCTCGTTCCCCCCAACGCTCGCTGGAAAGCGCTGTATTCAGCAGAATTCAGCTCTGACGGTACTCGCGTCCTGATTGGTGCCGACGACCTCGCTGCCCATGTCTTTGATGCAACCTCAGCAGCACCATTGCTGACGACGACCAGTGGGCGTCCTTCCCTGCCGCAGGAAAAAACAGCAGGAACAACGTCAGACTCATCCAGTGTTTTTTTTGAAGGACATACATCAGAAGTTTCCGCCTGCCAGTTCGTTGGTGACAACGGTGAAGTCCTGTTGTCCTCCGAGAATTTCGGCGTTATTTCGGTATGGGATGCCACCCTGGATGCAGACGGTGTCGGACGTGAAATTGCCCGACTACTGACCGGAATCTCCTCAGCCGACTTCGCTGTGTCACCTGATCAGCAATGGATTCTTGCTGCAGGCGCCCGTATCAACGAGAACGCAAATGCAGAAACAGGGGCAGCTCTCCTGTACGACGGCATGATCTGGAATACAGCCGATCTGATGAATCAGCGAACACCGGCCCCTCGAATCACACTGAGCGGACACCATCTGGGCGCCGAAATCACAAGCGTGGCGATTTCACCAGATACAAAGCTGGCCATGACTGCCGGCCGCCGAGGTGAGATCAACCTCTGGTCAACAGAATCGGGGACCCGTCTGTCGGGTGTACAGGGATCTCATGACAGCGACGGAGTCTCCGGCGCTTTTTTTGTCTCTGATACGGAGTTTATTACTGCAGGATATGACGGCCGCATCATTCACTGGAAACGTGAAAATGAAGTACTGCGACAGGAAACCCTGTTCATGGGGGAAATGATCATTCGCATGGCCGCCTCCCCGGACAGAAGACGGATGAGCGTCGTCCAGATCCGCACCGAAGAGGAAAAAAACTTCCTGGAGGTTGTCGTACTGAAAACTGACGGCACTACGGAAGCGACCTTGCTCTCCCGACAGTTTGTTGCCGCAGATCGCCGTTCCCCGCTGCAGACAGCCTGCTGCTGGTCGGCCACTGAAAACCAACAGTTGCTGCTTGTACATAGCGGACGGTTAAGCATTTTTGATACGCGAAGCTGGAAAAAGATCGGTGAACGAGCGCCATTTGCAGATGGAAACCCGGCCACCAGTGACCTGAAGCCGATCAGGGCCGCCTTTCAGTCCACCGCCTCAGGTGATGTCCGTGTTGCTACGCTCGGAGGAAGACAACTGCAACTCTGGGACTGGAAAACCGGACAGCATCTCTGCAGCCTGAGATCGCATCATCAGCAGCAGACTCTTGCCAGCCTGTCCGGCGACAATCGATTTGTGCTGACCGGGAGTGAAACAATTCGGGTTTTTGATGCGGGGTCAGCATCACCTCAATCCGGGCAGACTCTGATCCGAATCCCACAACGTGATTCCCATTCCGCTCCGATCGCCGCAGTCTGTTTCAGCCCAAAGGCAGGCGACTATCGATTTGCATCTGCCGATACAAAAGGAGAAATCAGGATCTGGCAATGGAGTGGCGCGGACCTTCCACCACCTCCGGCTGTAATTCCGGCTGACGGGCAGGTCCCTTTGCCGGCATGGGCCAGAGCGGAACAGATCAACCAGTTTGTTTCCAGCGTTGCATGGAGCCCCGACGCGGACAGACTTGCAACTCTGCAGAATGGGCAGGCGCATTTTTGGGACCTGAGCGAGAGGAATCCCCGCAGATTTGATCTCCCGCTACCTGACGAATTCACCGACGAGACGCTTCGTTTTTCAACAATCAGCTTTGCCGCAGGCGGCGAACTTCTGGTCGCTGGAGGTATCTGCCATTCGGAAGCAGAAGGGCTCGCAGCGGTTGTCTGCCTCTGGGAAATTGAGGAACAGGCACGACTGGTGCACACACTGCTCGATCGTACTCACCACTCCACACAGTCAACCGACTCCGGCTTTCCTGGAGGAATCACGGCCGTCGATTTCAGTGCGGAACGAAGCATGCTGCTCACCGGTGGAGTCGACGGACGAATTAACGAATGGGTACTGGACCCTGAGGAGTCTGTTCAGAACCCCGCTGCCGCCTGGGTAAGCCGCCTTGAAACCGCCGGAGAGCAGAATCATCTGAACAGACTGCTGAGAATCTCCTTTGGTCGAAATGGTCAGATCCTGACGGCGGACACGGCTGGAATTTGCCTCGTCTGGGACCTCGGAAGCCCCTGAATCGGCTCCACCCCGCAAGCAGGTTGAACATCAGCAGACCGCACGCATCCCCGTCGGTAGCATCGGGTGTCAGCAGTGTCTGAATGCAGAAAGGGAAGCCGGTAACTGCGGTCTCCCACAGCCACCGGCTTCCCGACAGCACCACCACCGTCTATCAATTGATCACTCGGAAGATCCTCGGGATTTCATGGCGAACTGCTTCCGCGGCGTTTAACAATCAACTTGCCGTCTTTCAGAGCCGCTGCCAGATCGTAGTAGTAGTCAACCAGTTCCTCGAACTCTTTAATGGACTGAACGATCCCGTCGTTTGTACTGGTGAACGTGATGTCTCCTTCATCCATTTCAATGTCCTTCACGATGATGTAGCCGAGGATATCCTCATCGTGCGCTCCTCCGTTATTGCCCTGTTGTGACTGCACCACAATCAGTGTGTTGCCATCGATCACTTCGAGCGAATTCAGCGAAACAGTATGCCCACGCACCTCCAGTGTATCGCCCTCCTCAGGACGAAAATCGTTGAGCTGCACAAACCCAAAGTAGTCGACCCAGTGGT
>JALQUR010000517.1 GCA_023260695.1 Planctomycetaceae bacterium | reverse complement strand
GCAGCATTGGCCAACACGCCGACCAGCTCAGGATCTTGCGTGATCTGCATCATGCCGGTGCCCATTTTCATGCGCTGACAGAATGTTCGTCTCGGGCTGATTTGATGCCGCCCGCCAATGGGATTTCGCCAGGATCAACGCTGTTTTCTTCGCACGAACTCGAAGCAATTTGCTGTGCACGATAGGATTCGCAACTGCAGAGTCTGCTCAAATGCACTCTTCATCATCGAATCTCTGAACAGCGAGCCACAGCATGACCTTGCCCACAATTGAACCAGGAATCACACGCATTGGCTGGATTGGCACAGGAGTCATGGGCCGCAGCATGTGCGGTCACCTGATCGACGCAGGTTACTCCGCCACCGTATACAACCGCAGCCGTGACAAAGCACAGACACTGCTGGATCGTGGTGCTGCATGGGCGGATACCCCGGCAGCTGTGGCTGCAGCATCCGATGTCATCTTCTCGATCGTTGGGTTTCCTGCGGATGTTCGCGAGGTTCTGCTCGGGCAGGACGGAGCATTGTCTGCTGCTGCTTCGGGTGCCATTCTTGTCGACATGACAACCAGTCAGCCGTCGCTTGCGGTGGAGATTCACACGGCAGCCGCAGACCAAGGTGTGTATTCCGTGGACGCTCCGGTTTCCGGGGGAGACATTGGTGCCCGCAATGCAGCCCTGTCGATCATGATCGGCGGCGATAAGGCGGTTGTCGATGCCCTGCAGCCGCTCTGGGAAAAAATGGGAAAGACCATCGTCCACCAGGGGCCCGCTGGATCCGGGCAGCACACAAAGATGGTCAATCAGACTCTCATCGCCAGCGGCATGATCGGGGTCTGCGAAGCTCTGATTTATGGATGGAAGGCGGGGCTGCATCTGCCAACGGTGATGCAGTCGGTAGCCAGCGGTGCAGCTGGCAGCTGGTCTCTTTCCAATCTTGCCCCACGAATGATCAATAACGACTTTGATCCGGGATTCTTTGTGGAGCATCTGATCAAGGACCTCGGAATTGTCCTTGAGGAATCACGTCGCATGGGACTTTTCATGCCCGGGCTGGCTCTTGCCGAGCAGCTGTATCAGGGGCTGCGATCACAGGGCCACGGTCGAGATGGCACACAGTCACTGATTCTGGCACTGGCTCGTGCCGCCGGAGCTGACTGGAAAGACCGTCCTGTCCCGGCAGGCTGAGGTATCTCGGAATGGTCTGCCGGGTTCATCGGCCCCCGCTTCTGGAAACTCCGAACAGCAGAATTGAACTCCGCCAGGGAAGAATTATCCTGCGGACTGAGATTGCTGTGCGACCTTGCATGTGCTTGTTGTCCGGTGCAGCATTCACGCCAGATGTACCGCAGCCACTTCAGGTGACCTGAATCGAAGAAAGCAGATTGAACATGGAACGCCGTGGCGAATTCTTTTCCGGGCTGTCAGTTGCTCTCATCACTCCTATGACGGCTGATGGTTCTCTCGATGAATCAATGCTGCGCAAACTCATCGACTTCCACGCTGAATCCGGCACCGACTGCCTTGTCCCCGTCGGCACCACCGGAGAAAGCCCTACGCTGTCTCATGATGAGCACGAGCGTGTGATTGCCGTCACCTGTGAGCACTCCGCTGGACGAATGAAAGTGATGGCCGGTACTGGATCCAACAGTACTGCTGAGGCTGTTCGGCTGACGGAATCGGCTCGACAGGCCGGCGCCGATGGAGCCCTGATGGTGGCTCCCTACTACAACAAGCCCACTCAGGAAGGCTTCTTCCAGCACTTCGCAAAAGTTGCAGAAACAGTCGACCTGCCGATCGTGCTGTATAACATCCCCGGTCGCACCGCAAAAAACATTGAACCGGACACGATCTGCCGCATTGCTGAAGCCTGCCCGTCTGTTGTTGCCGTGAAGGAATCCACCGGCTCAATGGACCAGGCTTCTCAGATCCTGTCCAACTCTCCGCTCACCGTACTTTCCGGCGATGACAGCCTGACACTCCCGCTGCTTGCCCTGGGAGGCAGTGGTGTCGTCTCGGTCGCCGGAAATATTGTTCCCACGGATGTACGGGCCATGATTACGGCGTGGCAGTCCGGTGACATTGCACAGGCACAGCAACTGCACCACAAGCTGTTCCCGCTGTGTCGGGATATGCTGGGACTTTCCACCAACCCGATTCCGGTCAAGGCTGCCATGAAGATGCTGGGTCGGGATTGTGGAGATGTTCGTCTGCCATTGACTCCGCTTACGGCAGCGGAACTTGCAACTCTGCGTGCGACACTCGCTCGCTATGGTCTGCTGTGAACATTGAATTCCCGTCGGAATCTGCACTCTGACGCTGATCTTGCCGCAGGAACTGGATCCGCTGTACCATCAGATCCATGAACCTGGACCACGACAATCGGCGGAGTTTTAAGGGTCGGCCTTTAGAGCGACAGACTCGACACGTCTGTCGCGACTGCAGTCAGCCTGCGCTGCCGTCAGTACTTCGGCAACCGCTGTGCGCATTGAACCGTCCCCTGCTGATTGCTTTTCTGCTGATTTGTTCTGCCGTAAATTCGGTGCAGGCTCAGCTGTTGCCGACGCAGCAACCGCATGTTACAGAGTCCACAGGTCCACAGTCGCTCTACGAAAGTCACTGGAAGGATCTGCTCAGCAGCGGCTACGAACCGCCCCCGGTGGCTCCGCAGTGGTACCGTACGCCCGCACCGCCACCGCTGGGATCGCTGTTCAGTCTGACAGACCCGCAGAGCGGAATGCGTTCCAGTTCCACAGCTGAAAAATCAGTCAGCACGGCAGAGCGGTCCGCTGCAACGGGATCACCCGGCAGGCCACGGACTCTCAGCTTTTCGGCACAGTCCCTGTCTCAACAGACGCGAGCACCGGAATCTGCTCTCAGGCAGCCGACTGACAACAGCGGCACAGCCGGGAATATGACACTGCTCTCAGACGGGACTGAGGCACGCGCGCTCACCGTGGCAGAAACGAGGGTCATTCTGCGTGGACGTCAGGATCCTCCGAACAATGGCAGCGCGGCAGATGAGCCACAGAACGCAGCCGAAAAACCTGTGCTGCTGAGCGCTGAGGAAATTGAAACTCGCAGGACAGCCGCTGCGGAAGTGCCGGATCTCTCCGAGGATGAACAGGCAGCCATTGCCCGCCACTACCAGCGTGCACTTGAGAATATCGCGCAGCGGCAGGAGGCAGACCAGCGTGCTGCGGAATACAAGGCAGATCGAGATCTTGCCCCGGAGCAGACTGAATCGCTCAGACAACTGCTCAGCAGTCCCCCGCCGGAAGCGGTTCCTGAGATTCCTGCGGATGCAACAACTGCTGAAGTGGAGCAGCTTGTGCTGCAGGAAGAAGAGCAGATCTCCCTGCAGAATGAGAGAATGACAGCGTGGACGGAACGCTCAAGGATGCGTGCTGAGCGTCGTCCGCTGATGCCGATGCTGATTGAAGAAGCCAGGCAGAAACTCACGGAAGCAGAAACGGCCCTCAAGGCAATCCCGCCGGAAGGAGAAATGCCGGCATTGACTGCAGCCCGGCGGACCGAAATCCAGACCAGCGTGGAACTGCTGCGATCGACAGTGGAACTCTTCCGTGTTGAGCAGCAGCGATATGAGGCACGTTCCGAATTACTGCCGCTGGAGCGGGACCGGATCACGAGGGATCTGAACCTGTCGCAACAGCGTCTGGAGCAGACCCGGGCTGCTCTGGCGGAGGCCCGGCGACAGGCGAATCTGAGGCAGGCAGAGGAAGCCCGAATCAAACTGCAGAATTCCTTCCCCCAGCTGCGTGAGCTGGCTGAAGACAATGCGGCCATAGTTGCCCGCAGCAAGAAGCTGCAGGAGCAGACGCAGGGGATGACCCCGGTGCTCGACAGCCTGCAGAAGCAGCTCAAGAAACTGGAAGAAGAGTTCAACGATCTGCAGGAACGAGAGCGACAGCTGGGCCAGACAGCAGCCCTCGGACAGGAACTCCTTGACGAACGCGAAGAGCTCACTGATGTGGCGATCTTTGTTCGCAAACGGCAGCAGATCATTGAAGAGAATCTGACGCTGAGATCCGACCAGCAGAAATGGCAGAAGGAACGCAACGCACTTGCGGACCTTGAGGCGGAAATACAGCGAAGACTGGTAGAACTGGCTCGTGAGAATGGCAACCCGGAGGAACTGGAAAGCGGCACCAGAGAACTGCTGACGGACCGTCGAGATTATCTGACGACGATCCTTGCCGACTGCGATAAACACTCACAGCTGCTTGGAAAACTGGAGCTGACGTACGGGCTGCTGGAGAAAATCACGGCGGAGATCGATTCATGGATCAGTGAACGCATTCTCTGGATACGCAGCACAGACGTTTTCAGTCCGTCAACTCTGCGGGTAGCCCTGACCAGCCTCTGGGAACTGCTGAGCAGTCCCGAATGGTCGGCAATGCTGCTGGAACTCTCGGCTGACCTGCGTGACAACCTGATCATCTGGCTGTTCTGTGGGGCTGTTGTTCTGCTGTTGTTTACACTGCAGAAAAGAGCACAGACCTGGATCAGCAGTTTTGCCGCCGCGAATTCCCGGCGACTTGATGCGGGGATCCCACTGACACTGCTCTCGACAGCGATCACCATCTGCCGCTCAGTGGCCTGGCCCGCTGTACTGCTCTTCGCTGGCTGGCGACTTGCAGAATCTGAACTGGCTCTTGCTGCTGCTGTCAGACAGGCACTCGAAGTTACGGCGTTCACACTCTGGATTCTTGAGACTTCGCGAATGCTCTGCCGCAGCACCGGAGTTGCAGTGCTCTTTATCGGCTGGAAAGCAGAGGTTGCCCGGAGTCTGAGGAAGAATCTCACGCTGCTTTCATCTGTCGGATTGCCGATGTTGTTTCTGGTTGCTCTGTTCAGAGAGCTGGAAGGCGATCTGCACGTTTCGCTTGGCCGGCTGCTGCTGGCGGCCTATTGCCTGCTGCTGTCTCTGATCATCCGCCGCCTGTTCAGCCCCTCCGGAAAAGCATTCCGGGAACTGCTGCTGGAGAATGCGGAATCTCTGCTGCAGCGACTCCGCTGGTTCTGGTACGCGCCCGCCGTTGCTGCTCCCGTGGCTCTGGCCCTGCTGGCGTTGCTTGGCTACCAGTACACAGCAGAGCAGCTGCTGTCGCGGCTGGAACTGACTCTGGCCATGGCGTTCGTCTTTGCGTTTGCCTACTCCATGGTGATGCAGTGGGTGCTCGCAGCACGGCGGATTCTGGTGATGTCCCAGAACCGGGCTCGCCGGGCCGCAATGCTGGCGGCGCAGGAAGCCGCTGGTGCAGGCGACGAAGCTGCCGGAACACTTCCTTCCATTGAAGTGCCACAGCTGGACATCTCACTGATCAATCAGCAGATGCTGCGGATGGTTCGCGGATTTGTCGGTTTTCTGTTTCTGACAGTCTGCTGGCTCACATGGAGTGAAGTACTGCCAGCGCTGCAGATCGTGAACCGTGTGGAACTCTGGAGCACGGTAACCACCGTTACGGAACAGCAGGTCAGCCCGGAAGGCGTTGGGACGCGTCAGCAGATCACCCGCGTGGAAGTGGTTTCACTGGGCGACCTGCTGCTGGCAGGAGTTTTTCTTGCCGTCTCGATCATTGCCGGAAGAAACCTGCCCGGACTGCTCGAACTGGCGGTGCTGCAGCGTCTGCCCTTTGATCACGGCGGCCGGCATGCCATCACCACTCTGTGCCGCTACGCGATTCTGCTGGCGGGATTTGTTGCGGCCTTCAATGCGGTTGGAATTGACTGGGATAACATTCAGTGGCTGGTCGGGGCCCTGATGGTTGGTCTGGGCTTTGGACTGCAGGAGATCTTTGCGAACTTTATTTCCGGCCTGATCATTCTCTTCGAACGCCCGGTTCGCATTGGTGACCTTGTCACGATTGATGGAGTTGAAGGCTGTGTCACGCGTATCAATATTCGCGCAACCACAATCACCGACTGGGATCGCAAGGAGTACATTGTTCCCAATCGCGAATTCGTCACTGGCAAGGTGCTGAACTGGACGCTGACAGACAGGATCAATCGCGTGGTGTTGAATGTTGGCGTCGCTTATGGCTCAGATCTTCAACTGGCCCTGCAGCAGTTGCGGGAGGCGGCGGAATCACATCCGCTGCTGCTGACTGATCCGGCGCCGATTATCAGCTTCGAGGAATTCGGAGACAGCAGTCTGAATCTGGTCCTGCGTTGCTATCTGCCCAACTACGACAATCGACTGAAGGTGATTACAGAACTGCATCTGGACATCGATCGGCGATTCAGGGAAGCCAACCTCGAAATCTCATTCCCACAGCGCGATCTGCATATTCGCAGCCTGCCTCCGGAATTTCTGCAGGCACAGTTTCGGTCGGCTGGCTGAGATTCGCGGACCGCCTGCGTCGAAGTTCGCATCAGTGATCAGCAGCACTGCGGTGTGCGGGCACTGGCAGCGGTGCTGCAGGGCTGCGCCGTTTTCAAAAGCTCAATCAGGTCACGTCCTGAATATTTCGCCCGAGCACGATGTCAAAGTCGTTCATTGCCGGCACCATCATCGCTACAGCAGCGAACCCATACGCCATACAGATCCAGAAACAGACGCCCAGGTTGCCACCCAGCAGAAACTCTGTGATGGCATAGAAGGTCAGAAAGGGAAGCAGCAGCGATGCCAGCGTGAGCGCATTCGATGGATTGCGGCTGGTAAGACTGCTGTACAGTCCAAGACTGCCGAATCCAATGAACAGAACAAAACTCTGCAGCTGAATTGCAAAGGACGAACGAGCCTCCACCAGCAGCAGCATGAACACGAAGATCCCGATGC
Organism: Planctomycetaceae bacterium; assembly: GCA_023260695.1. Lineage (GTDB taxonomy): Bacteria > Planctomycetota > Planctomycetia > Planctomycetales > Planctomycetaceae > SXXK01. The sequence continues at coordinate 2,902 of JALQUR010000517.1, read as the reverse complement.
ACAGAAAGAACATTGTCCCCAGGCTGTGAGCAATTGCCTGGCGTGAATTGTCGTAACTGATGCCTGCATGCAGTCCGAGTGCAACTGCAAACAACATCAGCACGAGGAAACCCACGGCTACATACACAGTGTTTTCTGTCGTAAGCGATGGAACGATTCCCGCTGCGCTCATTGCAATCACAATCAGCAATGGCATAAGCAGCATTTCCCTGGCGTTCCAGAGTGCCCCCAAAATCTTTCCCATCATGAACTCCGCTGGGCGGAGGTCTGTGACCAGCAGAATCTCCAGAGTCTTGCCGTCACGTTCCGTAGTCACTGATGTCACTGCCTGAGCATTTGCCAGCAGCAGGCTGACAAGCGCTACACCCAGTACAGAAAAAACTGGCGCCGTTACCATGCCGAGCATCAGGTTTTCACGGCCATCCGCCGCCGGCTGATCCCACGAGGCAAATGCCACAATCAGTGACAGCAGGACATAGCTGAGCTTGATCCAGATCATGCGACGCCCATAGGCCCGCGTTTTCATCTCACGCCAGAGCACCGCATGATCCCAGACAGAACGGTGAGCGCGGGGTGTTGCCGGCAGATCCTGCGTCTCCTGCACGGAGCTCGGAGCCGCATCCAGAAGCTGCTGCGACTGATGGACTTCCTGAGACGGGTTCCAGACACGCAGACGAGCGATTGTCAGGCCTGTCAGACTTCCGGCTACGACAAGTAATGACGTTACCGTGGTCCATGCAGACACATGAATGATCCCGGGCTGATCAGGATCCATTGGATTCAGCACCCGCAGCAGCCCCCCGAACGGAGACAGCTGAGTAATCTGCGGACCGAACATCGCTCCGGCTCCGTGAGCAGTGAGGATGAACAGCATCACTCCCAGCACACTGATGGCAATTGTCTGAAAAGTCTTTTCTCTCCAGAATGCCACCAGGCAGCCCCAGCTGCCCGAAGCCAGCGTCGCTGCAGTCACAATTGCCTGCGACCAGAAAATCTGCTCCCAAGTGACCCCACCCAGCAGCCGCAGAGCAAAGAATACCGGCCAGGAGGCCGCCAGCAGGACCACCATGTTGAGCAGACTGGACAGCAGCTTGCCCACCGCCATCTCATGGTTCCGCAGGTCGGTCATGAGCAGCAGGATAAGTGTCTTGCGGTCTTTTTCCTGAGCCACCAGGGAGGCGGAGAACAGCGTTGAGAAGAACAGGCCGAGGGTCAGCTGCAGCACTGCAAAGACTCGAAATACGAGCGCGCTGAAATGAGCCGTATCACCGCTGAAGATGACATCCTGGAATCCGATCGTCGCCTGCCGCAGACTGTAGAACAGAATCAGCAGCGCGGCGACAAAACCGGATCTCATGAGGTAATGGCTGAGACGACGCGGAGTGGTCAGGACTTCACGTTCAAAGATCGGACCGACAGGCACTCGGAATTCTCTCCTGTCCGCAGTCTGCTGCGGGATCAATTGAAGCAGATCAGTTCAACGCACGGGAACGCGTTTCAATCAGGAAGGTGCGTTCAGCTTCAGCATGACGGCTCTCGTTGTTGTCCCAGATGGTCTGCAACGGATACTCCTCCGGCAGTTCCTTACCGTTCTGCTGATGCACGGCGCGGTAATACTGCACAATCAGGGTGCAGTCATCGATGTAGTCGCCATCGTAAAACAGATGCGGCTTTGCCTGAGCAATCGCGGACCACTGCTCCATTGCTGTTTCGAGATACCTCTGAGCATCTGAAATCGCGACAGCGCCGTCGTCACCCACCTTGTCAAATCCACGAGCTTCATTGTACGCCTGCTTCGCCAGATAGAACGAACGGCGGGCTTCCAGCATGACTTCCTGACGTTCCATATCAGCAATGTCCTGCCACTGGCGGAAATTCACCATGTCCACATTCTGCGCCCACAGACGTCGTTGCTCTGGGACGGTGATCCCGTTTTCCCTGGCCATTTCCACCAGTTCTTCTTCGGTGGAATTCAGCCGATACTTCTTGTCGTCCAGTCCGTAGAAGTCCATCTTGCCGTACACATCCATCCACTCGCGATAGGCACGCTCCCACTCACCGATATGAGTATCAAACAACCCTTTCTCGGCACGAGTCTGGGCAAAGTAAATCAATGCCCGAGCCGGACCCTGGCGGAAAAAGACGTGAGTCATCCCCTTGACACCAATGACTCCATCGTTGTCATCCTTGTCATTCGCTTTGACAAACCAGTCATAGGCCACAAGGTAGCTGTCCTTGCCCTCCGGGTTCACCTCTTCGTCAGGTCCGGGAACTCCCGCTGCCGTCACGAATCGCGGATCAGGGTCACGCTCGAAGAACTCCCGGAAGAATTTCTTTTCATCCGAGACACCCATCTTCGACTGCACAAAATCTCCCACGTTGTGGAACAGAATCGGGACACCCTGGTTGTAGTCAGTCCCCTTGATCAGGAACTTGATTCCTTCCTTGACCCAGTAGAAGCGGTCATCAACCTTATCCCACTCGCGGGATACGTTGTATGCCAGGTTCCAGCCCTGAAACTTCCAGATCTGAACATAGTGCGGCTGCAGACGGGTAATTGAATCAACCGTCGAGCGCAGCTTGGCCCACTGTTTCTGGTTCTGATATTCAATGGCCTTCAGATGCAGAACGCTGGCCGCTGGTCCCCGTAGTCCCAGCAGAACTAGGTTCATCGCTGAACTTGTCGGATCCACCTGACCCAGAGTTGCTTCACCCAGAGAATGCTCCTGACGCTGCCGCGCGAGTACCCCCAGACCGCCCGTACGATCACCGCCGGCCGTCTGTCGAGCAGGAAATCCCAGATAGACAATCGGGACCAGCAGCAGCAAAATGCCGACCCCATACCACATCTTCCGCTGACGCGAACTCGCCGTACTCATTTCGCCTCCAGTTCTCGGAACTT
>JALQUR010000592.1 GCA_023260695.1 Planctomycetaceae bacterium | reverse complement strand
GCACCCGGCATCGATGGTGATTTCAATCACCTCCACAAACTCCTAAACGTCTGGGATGATGGGCTTCGGCTGGCAGGCGTCGCCTTCATACGCCCGGAAACCCACGCCAAAATGAGCGGAACAGTGGTCGTCGACACTATTGATGGCACAGGGACGTCGGTTCAGATGTGTTCATGCTGCAAGCAGCAGGAGCCGAATAGATCGGTTGTTACAATTCAATCGGATTCTGTACCGATATAAGAAATTCTCCTTGACTAATGCGTTCTGTGAGCTGGCAAAAAAAATTCAGCATCATCAGGATGCCCCCTGCTGATCCTCCTCCAGCTGCAGCCCCAGGCATTTCTTCACACTCGCAGCCGCAAAGATCAGTCTATGAGTTCGTATCAGTTCCATGTCGCCACGCGACTCGCATCCTGTCTGCTCGGGCTTGCATTTGCCCACACCGCCTCCGCCGGCCTCATCACTTTCGAATCAACACCCAGCGGTGCCGCAGCAACTGATGACTACGTGGTCCCGTTGAATGCGTGGTATGAATCCGCCAACGGTGTCCGCGTCATGTTTGGTTTCAGTCGTGAAGCGGACAACGATATCGATTCGACAGACATTCCCGGCGTGCTTGAAGACACTTCCCGCTCCGGGATCTATGTGGAATACAAAGACAGTTCACCCGTCATCGAGCAACGCTACGGTTTTGTGTCCTATGGGGCTGACTGGGGCGGGCTTGATTCCAACGGAATTGCTGTCAATCCAACGGCACTGATTACGGACACGGTCAGTCCAGGCTACGAAGATCAGGCGGGTGCTTTCATGCTGCGTTCGGCACAGGTGGGCGATGCTGGCTACGACCGCGGCGCCGCGACCGACGACCTGTGGCAGCAGTTTGTCATTCAATTTGACGACACAAACAACGTGGGAGTTACAGGAACCACGGGCGAAATCTGGGACATTGACTACGGCAATACGGCTGAGCAGTTTGAAGTCGTTGCCTTCGATGTGTATGGCAATGAACTGGCAACAAAAACAAGCCCATTGGGAATCGCCGCCAGCGACCCCGATTCGCTGGACTCAAAGCCATGGGTCTTTACGTTCGACAGTGCTGCCGATGGATACACCGCCAGCATCTACAAGCTGGTCTTCAACCGCACTGGCGGTGACCCGGGCGTCTCCTATCCTCTCGCATTCAACAATTTCAATCCTGTGAGCTCGCTTGGCTACAGCGCCGTTCCCGAGCCGGCGACGACGTGGGCACTGGCCGCCGCACTGGCGTGCACCAGTATCTGTCGCCGACGTTTTCGAATGCAGAACCGGGAATTGCAGACGCCATCACACAGCACTGACTGATGCACAACTGTGCCGGCTGAACATTCCGCCGCAACCTACGCCAGGGACCAGCACACAGGCCTGCGTTGCTGGTCGCTGCCCGCAGGTCGCCGCCCCCTGTCGTTCAGCATACGTCGGACATCTGCGGCGGACTTTTGTCAGCAATTCGTTCAGCTCCGCCGCATCCCACTGCTCATTCCAACCTGCGGTATTCTGCTCCACCCTGGTCGCAGCACTTGAAAAGCACGGTTAAAACGAATCCAATCTCGCCGGTCTGCACATTTTCCGCCGTCTACAACATGAGTCTGCGTGGTCCGGCGTCTGCTCGGACGCAACCGAAAGGAATTCCCAATGCGAAAATTTTCACTGTTGTTACTTGCGGCAGCGACCTGTCTGCCAGCCTTGAACGCTGAAGACAAGCCGATTGACCTCGGTCTGCGAAATCAGTTCAAGTCGTTCATCGTCGCTGAAGGTCTCAGCAATCCTTCCTCCGTCGCATTCAGCCCGGAAGGCGTGCTGACGGTGTGTGATTCTGCAAACGGACGCGTCGTGACAATTCACGATGGCATGGTCAAGGACCACATCACCGGGTTCACAACTGAGTACTGGAAGGTCAACAAGGACACCGGCGCGAAAAGCTTCAAGCTCGGCCCGCTGTCCGCGGTCTGGGTGGACGGCAGCACACTCGCGGTCACAAACGCCGGACTTCTCGACGGCGAAGAAGTTGTCAGCTTCTTCTCCGGACCTGGCACTGCCGATTCCGCCACATCCACCAACTCCGTCGGCCCCACATCTGACGACCCGGCAGACAAGGGTGAAGGCAATCTGACAGGGCTGAGCGTTACCGAAGACGGCAGCACGCTGTTCGTCGCCGGTCAGGGCGCAGATGCGAAGAGCTGGGTGCTGAAAGTTGACGTTGCCTCAAAGAAGCTCAGCGGAGCATTCTCTGCTGACGATGCTGGCATCGAGATTAACTCACCCATGGCCACCATGCCATGGAATGAAAACTCCATCCTTGCCCTGTACTCCGGTGCCGGCGGCAAGGACGATGGTCTGGTAGTGCAGTGGAACATCAAGACCGGCAAAGTGGTCAAGAAGTGGACTCTGCCCGGTCTCACCGATCCAATGGGTTTTGCACGCGTCCCGGAGACTTCTGGTCTGGTGATCGTGGACAACAACTGGTCCCTCACCGAAGTCAAAAGCGGTCGGCTGGCTCGAGTGTTCCTGCCACGTGATTCAGAAGAAGCGAAGGTCACCGTGATGAGCGAACAGCTGCGTGGTCCGGTCGCATGTGCATTCGGTCCTGATGGCGGCCTGTACATCGCTCAGCTGGGCACAGAATTTGACTCCGACAAGGGTCAGATCCTGCGCGTAGATGGCATCAAAAAGATGGAAGGCAACGGCAAAAAAAAGAAGCAGTGAGCCTTCCAGGTTACTGGCCTTTCTGAATCAACAGCGACCGCAGTATCCGTACTGCGGTCGTTTTTTTATGTCAATTCTGATTGT
>JALQUR010000545.1 GCA_023260695.1 Planctomycetaceae bacterium | reverse complement strand
CGGATCCCTGCAGTCTGGCGCCGGGATTCCGCTCCTGACTGATCGGCGGGCCGGGACCATTATCGCTGGTGAAGCTGAGCAGGGTGTGATCGGCGATGTTGAGTTCGCCGAGCGTTTTGCGGAGTCGTCCCATCTGCGCATCGATTGCCGAAACCAGACTGTAGTAGTGCTGCTGCTGCTCCGGAAGTTCTGCATAGTACTTCTGCATGTACTCCGGATTTCCCACCACCGGAGTGTGTGGCGGATTGAACCAGATCACGGCCAGAAACGGCTTCCCGGCGGTGGCCTGCGCACGGATGAACTGCAGAGCACGATTCATGACGATCTCGGCTGCGTCTCCGGAGAGTGGTTCCGGAAGCGGTCTGCCGTTGGCAATGAATCCCGCGCGGAGATCGATTGGTTCCGGTGTGTATCGGCCGCCGAGTGCCCGCCCGATCGCTCCGGGGTTGATGTAGGGATCGTAGGTGGCCACGGAAGACGGTGTGGAAAACCATTCATCAAAACCAGCCATGCCCGGCGTCATCAGGACACGTTTTTCGCCCTGATAATCCGGAGTCAGCATCCCGAGGTGCCATTTGCCGAAATGCCCCGTGGCGTAGCCCGTGCTTCCGGCCAGTTCCGCAATCGTGAATTCTTCTGCACGCAGATGGCTGACGCCGCCGCGGTGATTGTCGATTCCACAACGCACCGCATTGCGCCCGGTAAGGAATCCGGCCCGGGAGGGGACGCACAGTGGCGAACCAACATAGAAACGATCCAGGCGGGCTCCTGCCAGAGCCATTGCGTCCAGGTGCGGAGTTCTGATGTGGGGATGCCCGTTGAATCCGGTGTCGCCCCAGCCCAGGTCATCCGCCATGCACAGAATCAGATTCGGCTGCTGTGGTGGAGAATCGGCATCTTCGCCCTCCGCGATGCTGCCTGCGGCGGCAAGCAGAACCAGCGTCAGTCCGATCAATTGAAAATACGGGGTGTGGTGGAGAATACAACAGAAGGACTTCTGCATTTGCTCTCTCAGCGTGAAAGTAAGCTGCGTTGTCGCTGGTGCATACAGCGTCGATGAATTCAGGTGATTCTGCGGATGCTGTATTTCTGCGTATTGTGGCACAGTTGTTGTGAATGTCATCTGTGATCTGCAGTCGGATCCTGCAGACTCGCTGCAGCCGAGAATTCCGCAGTCTGGTCGCTTCAGTCTGCCGATCATTCGTGCAGTGGTTTGACGGCGAAATCCCGAGGGCCGAGACTATTCCCCACTGAGGTGTTCTTTTGTGGTGATTAATCAAGGGGCACGCCGTGTGCGATCGTCCGTTGTTGTTCTGGTGTCGACGGCTGCAGATGTTCTTCGTACTGATCGCTGCGATCCTGCCGGTGCAGGCCCAGGATGCCGCTGCGACCGCTCCCGACACGGCGGCTGTGCGAGCGTCAATTGATCGCTCCCTGCCCCTGCTGGAAATTGCATCCGCCGGGTCTGCCGATCAGCGAACCTGTTTCACCTGCCACAGTCAGGCGCTTCCCGTAATGACATTCGCCGAAGCGCATCGCCGAGGAATTCATACCAGCAGCGAAAACTTCGAACGGCAACTCGAACACACATGGAAGCATCTCGAACGGGGCCAGAAGTCATACGCGGAAGGACGCGGCCAGGGTGGGGGTGTGGACACAGCAGGCTACGCGTTGTGGACTCTGGAAGACGGTGAACGCCCGGCCGATGATATCACCACCACAGTCGTTGCCTGGCTGTTGCAGCAGCAGAAAGCAGACGGGTTCTGGACCAGATCCAGTAATCGTCCACCATCTGAAGCCAGCAATTTCACATCGACATATCTCGCGCTGCG
>JALQUR010000525.1 GCA_023260695.1 Planctomycetaceae bacterium | reverse complement strand
AGGCGGCCACTATGATCTGAGCATATGGATTCGCAGCGTCGATCCGGTTCCGCCAATAGTTCTGACGGGAGAATTCCTGATGAGTCCCACCAGCCTGATGCGAGCAGTTGTTCTGAGATCTGCAATTCTGCTGATGCCCTGCCATCTGCCGGGGATTGTCTTTGCGGCAGAAACGAAACTTCCGGGTGCGATTCCCACCATCAATGCAGCGGAGTACGGATCGATTCAGGAAGCACTGGATGCGGTTCCGGATGGGGGTGCTCTGGTGCAGCTGCCGGCAGGAAAATTTGTCATTGAAGAACCGCTGCGGCTGCACACTGCTGACACCACGCTCTCCGGTGTCGGAACGGCAACGTGGATTGTGAATGCCAACAAGGACGGCAAGCCGGCACTGCTGATTGCGGATCCGGAGTGTCAGGATGCAAAGACGGATCGCCAGCATCAGCTCTGGCGGGTGCAGGTTGCGAATCTGCGGATCACGGGAAACGAGTCCAGCGGGGCGGGCATCGAGGCACGGCAGATCAATGAGATTCTGTTGCAGGGTGTTACGGTGAGCGAAAACGGCGGAGATGGGATCCTGCTGGATTACTGCTATGAAGATCCGCGGGTCAACGCCTGTCTGCTCACCTACAACAAGGGAACGGGTCTGAATCTGCGGGGCTGTCATGACATTGTCGTGTCGGCCAGTCAGTTTGAGGAGAATCAGGATGCACTGCACTGTTCTGACGGATTCAACCTGTGCATGAACGGTTGTTGTCTGGACGATCATCTGGGCCATGGCGTCGTAATTGAAAACACGTACGGCAGTGTGCTGGCGGGCAACATGATTGAGGAGTGCAACGGCACGGCAGTGATTCTGGACCGCGACTGCTACGGGATTACGCTCAGCGCCAACGTGATTGCTCATAATGGCGCCGGGATTGATCTGCGTGACGCTCACGGCTGTGCAGTTTCCGCAAACACATTCACGATTCTGAAGACCAACGCGCTGCGGATCGGGCCGGCCAGTGGTCGGATCACCGTAACGGGCAACAACTTCAGCGACAGTTACATCGGGGAAGACAGTGTTCGCCGAGCTGAGAATGACCGGCTGGCTGGAGGGCTGCTGCTGGAATCAACGGCTGACGTGGCGATCACGGGAAATGTGTTTTCCGGTCTGACAGAAAAGGCGGTCCGCATGACGGGGAAATCGCAGCGGATTCTGTTTCAGGACAACGTGCTGCGTGACGTGGAAAGTGACCACGAGCAGCTGAATCAGTGAGGCCGGAATGCAGATTGCTTCAGGGTGCCGGAGGAGCGGAATGAACACAGCGGGTATTGTGCGGCAACTGCTGCTGGTGCTGGCGGTAATCTGCTGTCGTTCGGGGCTTGCCGATCGGCCACCGAACATACTGCTGATTGTCTCGGAGGACAACGGGCCGGAGCTGGGATGCTATGGAGACGCTTCTGCAAGGACTCCCAATCTGGATCGGCTGGCATCTGAGGGAATTCTGTTTCGCAGGGCGTTTGTACCTCAGGCAGGCTGCAGTCAGTCGCGAGCCAGTCTGCTTACGGGGCTGTATCCGCATCAGCATGGTCAGATTGGACTCGCAACCTGGGGCTTTCGCATGTATCGCCGGGAGACAGCGACGCTGCCGGGGTGTCTGAAGGCGGTGGGTTATCGCACCGGGATCATTGGCAAGCTGCACATCAATCCGGCGTCAGCGTTTCCATTTGATTTCAAGGAGATCAGCTCGGCAAATTTTCAGCGAAAGAATCTGGCTGACTATGCGAAGTTTGCAGAGCAATTCATGTCTGCCGACGCAGCGCCGTTTTTCCTGAGCGTGAACTATCCTGATGCGCACGATCCGTGGCTGAGTCAGGTGGACGGACTTCCTGAGCGGCCACTGCAGCCGGAAGATGTGCGGATCATGGAATACATGGGCGTGGAATCAGCCGGATTGCAGCGACTGGTTGCGGACTACTACAACTGTCTGAGTCGTCTGGACACGCTGATCGGGGATCTGCTGCAGGTGCTGGAGCGAACGGGGAAAGCGGACAATACGATTGTGATTTACCTTGGGGATCACGGAGCGGACATGCTGCGTGGCAAGCGGACCTGCTACGAGGGCGGACTGCGAGTTCCGCTGTTGCTGCGATGGAAGTCACAGGTTCATCCGCAGGAACGCAGCGAACTGGTTGCGACCATTGATCTGATGCCGACGCTGCTGCGTGCAGCGGGTTGTGAGCCAGTGCCGGGGCTTCCCGGTACTGCTCTGCAACCACTGTTTGCACCGGGGTCAGCGAACTGGCGGACGCATTACTGTGCGGAGTATCACACGCATGCTGCAGCACCCAACTACTTTCCTCAGCGGAGCATCACCGACGGACGCTTCAAGCTGATCCGGACGCTGCTGCCGGACAGCGTGCACCCGGATTACGCGAACACGATCGAGAAGATTCAGCGGGACTACAGTGAGCAGTATGCGGGTGCTGCACTGGATCTGAGGGCGGTCATTGCGAATTCGCAACCGGCAGTACAAGCGGCCTATGCACTGATGCGGCAGCCACCGCAGGATCAGTTGTACGATCTGCAGACAGATCCATCTGAGTTACATAATCTGGCGGGTGATCTGCGGTATGCTGAGCAACTGCAGGAGCTGCAGAGTGTGCTGCTGCAGTGGAGAACAGACACGCAGGATCCTTTGCTGGATCCGGAGAAATTGCGGCGGCTGACTGCTGAGGTTCGTGCGGTGAACCGCAAGTCAGACGCGAAGGACTGGAAATGGAAGTATCCGGATTATCTGACCGAGCAGGAATGAGCGGGCGGAGTTTCCGGCTCGCTGCACAGATTCCCTGCTGACTTGCGAAGGATGATTACATCATGAGACGACGCTGGATTTTTGGTCTGACACTGCTCGGGATACTGCCGCTTACAGCAGCATTCGGGACGGCAGCTGACGTGGTAAGAATTCTGGTCTGGGATGAACAGCAGCCGGAACAGAAGCAGGGTTATGGCGATAAGTTTCTGGGAGAGACGATAGCCGAGGCTCTGAAGACGCGACCGGACCTGCAGGTCCGTACGGCAGCTCTGAAGGATCCGCAGCAGGGGCTTTCAGCGGAGCAGCTGGATCAGACGGACGTGCTGATTGTCTGGAGTCACATCCGGGTTCGGGACCAGGACGATGCG
>JALQUR010000452.1 GCA_023260695.1 Planctomycetaceae bacterium | reverse complement strand
CAGACAACGGCACATTGATGGCCGTGACGGAAAGTGCGGAAGCAGCGGCTCCCTTTTACCCCGAAGTCAAACCGATTGACGCCCTGAATGCGGCAATCCTCGACACGATCAGTGTGGGCTGATCTGACTTCGGAACATTCGAATTCCCCCTGAACAGGTCTGGTCCGGACCAAAACTCGAAAAGGCAGAAACCATGGCAAACAAGTGGAACAGCGGAATCAACGATCGCGGTCTGAAGGAAGAGATCTGCGAAATCGGTCGCCGAATCTATGATAAGGGATTTGCAGCCGCGAATGACGGCAACATCAGCATTCGCGTCGGCGAAAACGAAGTCCTGTGTTCGCCAACCATGATCTGCAAGGGGTTCATGAAGCCGGAAGATATCTGTGCCGTGGACCTCAACGGTGACCAGATCGCAGGGACTCGCAAACGTACGAGTGAAGTTCTGCTGCACCTGGCAATCATGAAGCACCGTCCGGATGTGAAGGCTGTTGTTCACTGCCACCCTCCGCATGCCACGGCATTCGCAGTGGCCGGGGAACCGGTGCCGCAGTGTATCCTTCCGGAAGTGGAGGTCTTTATGGGTGAAGTTCCGATCGCCCCCTATGAAACTCCCGGTGATCAGCGATTCGCAGAAACGGTTGTACCGTTCCTGAAGTCCACCAATACGATCATTCTCAAGAACCATGGCACCGTTTCCTTCGGCAAGACACTCGAAGAGGCCTACTGGAAGACCGAGATTCTGGATGCCTACTGCCGCATTCTGCTGCTGGCACGTCAGATTGGTGATCCGATGTATCTCTCAGAGCAGAAAAGTCGTGAACTGCTGGATCTGAAGAAGCGTCTGGGCTTCGACGATCCACGCTTCCACAACGAAGATTGTGACCTGTGTGGCAACAGCGCCTTTCGCGCAGGCTATCGCGAGGACATCCCGGTTCAGCGGGCCTTCCCGGCGGCTCCCAGCTACCCCGGTTACCTGCAGGAACCCTGCGGCAGCCCCTGTGAAACAACAGCGGCCGTCAGCGAGGATCTTGTTCAGACCATTACTCAGCAGGTACTCGCAGCTCTGGGAAGCCGCTGAAATCAGCAGCATCGAACAATGGACACGGCTGCGTATCAGCCATGATCGATGCGTGAGATCAACCAACAGGATGTGTTCAGTCTGACCGCCTCAGTGCGGTCGATCAGAAATCGGGGCAGGACTTATGAAGGTCAGTATTATCGGCGGCGGTGGACTTGTCGGTTCCTGTGCAGGGTTTGCTCTGCAGGCAGGTGGCATTGTCAGCGACATCGCACTTGTGGACGTGAATCGGGATCTCTGCGAAGGACAGGCTCTGGACCTGCTGCATGGAGCTTCACTGATGGCCCCTCAGCGGATCACCGCCGGGGGAACCGAACAGGTCTCCGACAGCGATGTGGTGGTGATCACCGCTGGCCTCCGCCGCAAGCCCGACGAAAGTCGCCTTGATCTGATCAATCGCAATGTGGCACTGTTTCGCTCCATTCTGAACGATGTGAAGAGCCACGGACTGAAACAGAATGCAATCGTGTTCGTGGTTTCCAATCCTGTTGACGTGCTGACCTATCTTGCCGTGCAGGATCTGGGACTCCCGGCATCTCAGGTGATCGGCCTTGGCACCGTGCTGGATACCACACGACTGCGAAGCATGCTGGCACAACGAATTCAGGTTCCGCCAACTCAGGTCAACGTGACGATCTTCGGGGAACACGGCGACAGCATGGTTCCGATCTGGTCCATGGCTCAGATAGCCAACCTGCCGCTGGACAAATACCCGGGAGTGACTCCAACCCTGATTGCCGAAGTGGAAAAGAAGACTCGTGGCAGCGGTGCAGAAGTGATCGCGAAGAAGGGTGGGGCCGGATTCGCCGTGGGGGTTTCAATCGCTGACGTCATTCACAGTATCGCTCTGGACGACCGACGCATTCTGCCCGTCAGCAGCCTCATGAACGGAGCTTACGGCGTACGTGACGTCTGCTTCTCAATCCCGACCGTGATGGGACGCACAGGCGTTCAGAGTCACCTGGAAGTGGAATTGTGGTCGAAGGAAAAAACAGCTCTGCTGCAGAGTGCCGGTGTTCTGCGCGAGACAATTGATCGGGTGCTTCAGGGCTGATTCCCGAAGCCGGATCCACAAATGAGCAGGGGCCGTCAGCAGAACTGACGGCCCCTGTTTTTTTCGTCTGAAGTCAGCGTTCAGGGAGCTGAATTCAGACGATAAATGCCCTGTCCGTTAGCTGTCTCCAGCATGTAGTACAGTTCACCGGCTTCATCTTCGCCGAATGCCAGCACGGGAAAACCGGTGGTTGCGATGCTGCGATTGCCGACCACCTTCTGCTGCGCTTCATCGTACTCCAGAGCCCAGATACGCCCGCTGATGAAATCTGCGTATACGTACATTCCCTGCAGATCCGGCAACTGACTGCCGCGGTAAACAAACCCGCCGGTGATTGATTTGCCCAGCTGATGGTCGTACTCCCACACCGGAGGCACCAGAGCATCCTGCGTGGTAACCGGGTTATTGTTGAAGGGGTAGGACGCTTCGCGGACGCTCCATCCGTAATTCGCTCCCGCTTTCACAACGTTGATCTCCTCCCAAGTGGACACAACCACATAAGTCTGATGCCCGTAAAGCACAGTCTGTTGGATCATATCCTGATTACTTTTCATGGAAGACACGATCAGGTCACGTATTGCAATTAGATGACTCCCAGGGTGCTGAGACTGTAACACTACAGCATCGTAGCGGCACTGCTATACAGATGGCCCATGACGGTTCGTTACATATCACAGCGCATAATGGCAAGTATGAGGTGACATTTGGTGAAAATCGTATGACCATCTCCGGCGCACAGGATATCACAGTCAAGGGTGATGCATCTCTGAGAGTGTATGGTGACTATAACGTAACGTGCCACAAAGATTATAATCTCACAGTGCTCGGTAATTTTAATCTAGCTGCTAAAAATCATAACCGGCATATTCTTGGTAATATGGATACACAGGCACGTAACGAGAATAAAAAGCTGCTTGGTTCATCTAGTAAGATGGCTCGTGGTGCTATTGCATATGTCGCTAAAGGTTCAGTTGCTATGGCATCTCAGTCTGATCAAGGATTCTTTGGTGGAGCAGCGGGAGCAAACATCTGGTCTAAGAATGGTGACATCACCAACAATATTGAAGAGGAAGGCAGTCACTACGTTTCCACTAAAAACGGTAGCATCAATCAGGTTGCTGACGGACAAGACGGACATATTAATGTTCAGTCAAAGCAGGGAAAGATTAATCACAAGTCAAAAGATGATTATCATGTCAAATCAGAAACAGGTAATATGAAATTCACAGCGGATGCTAAAGACATTGGACTCGAAGCGACGGCCTCGCGCGAGGGGGTGTGCCCACATCGTGCAGATCCGGTCAGGATGCTCGACCGATATGCAGAAAGCCTGAATCGAGGAAAGTTTTGCTCGCTCTCCGCTCGCGGGCTACGGTGTGCTCAGATCTCCCGGATCCA
>JALQUR010000429.1 GCA_023260695.1 Planctomycetaceae bacterium | reverse complement strand
GACGCTGAACGACATTCCACCGGTGCACCCGAGCAGCCGGCGCTGAACCGTCTGCGCGTCGGTCGACGGCGATCCTGCGGGCTGATTTCCTGCGGTGGCTGAGCACACCTGTGCGCGGACACTGCTTTCCCACCTTGCTCTGCAGCGGAATACTGTTGCCATGATTGCTCGAAGACTCTGCGGACTCCTTGTCGTCCTCCTGCTGCACACCCCGCTGTCTGCTCAGGATGCCGCTCGCCCACCAGCCTTGATCTTTGACACCGACATCGGGAATGACTGCGATGACGTGCTGGCCCTCGGCATGATTCACTCGCTGCAGACCCGCGGCGAATGTCGCCTGGTTGCTGTCACCATCACCAAGGACCACGAACAGTGCGCCGCCTTTGTCGACGCCGTCAACACATTCTACGGCCGCGGTGAAATCCCCGTGGGTGTCTGCAGCAGCGGCGTCACTCCGGAACAAAGCAAATTCACAGTGCTGGCTGCCGAAAAACACGGCGACCACGATCGCGACCCGCACGACCTGCGCAGCGGCAAGGATGCTGACGATGCAGTGACGGTGCTGCGTCGAGCACTTGTGGCGGAACCCGACAACAGTGTGCTCATCGCACAGGTCGGCTTCTCCACCAATCTGGCCAGTCTCATCAGGTCGCCGGGCGATGACATCTCGCCACTCACCGGTCGTGAACTGGTGGAACGGAAAGTGAAACTGCTCTCCGTAATGGCCGGCTCATTCCAGATGATCAATGGTCGCCTGCATCGGGAATACAACGTCGTCAAGGACATCCCTGCTGCTCAGGCACTCGCCGCAGACTGGCCCGGTACCATCGTCTACAGCGGTTTTGAAATTGGCCTGGCTGTGCCTTATCCGGCGATCAGCATTCTGCAGGACTACAACTATGTGGCTCATCACCCGCTGTCCGAAGCCTACATTCTTTACAACCCGCCACCGCACAATCGTCCCACCTGGGACCTCACCAGCGTGCTGTATGCAATCTACCCTGACCGCGATTTCTTCGGTCTGTCCGAGCGGGGGCGAGTTGTGGTGATGGACGATGGACTTACCGAATTCAGCGGCGACGCCAATGGACGCCACCACTACCTCAAGCTGACCGAAGCGCAGCAGGTGCGCGTCACCGAAGCGCTGGTGCAATTGTCCAGTCAGCCCCCGCAGGAACTTCCTCAATGAGTCAGGCGGCGGTGTTTCGACCGCGAGTTGTGGTGGTCGGTTCCATCAATATGGACCTGGTGGTCCGCTGCGCCCGAATCGCTCGCCCCGGCGAAACGCTCACCGGCAACAGCCTGCAGGAAATTCCCGGTGGCAAAGGGGCGAACCAGGCAGTCGCCGCCGCGCGGCTGGGTGCGGAAGTCATCATGGTGGGCAAAGTCGGGAACGATGCCTTCGCAGAAACTCTGCTGCAGTCATTGCGGCAGGAAGGCATCAACACTGATCACGTCGGCCGCACCACCGACTGCGGAAGCGGTACTGCGGTGATTCAGGTGGAAGACTCCGGACAGAATTCCATCGTCGTGATTCCGGGGGCCAACGCACTGGTTTCTGTCGACGATGTACACGCTGCTGCAGACGCAATCGCATCGGCCAGTGTTGTCCTGCTGCAGCTGGAAATCCCCGTCGAAACAGTGGCCGCGGCAGTACAACTTGCTCGCCGATACCACGTGCCGGTTGTCGTTGATCCAGCTCCGGCACAGAAGAATCTGCCCGCAGAAATTCTCTCCGCTGACTGGCTCTGCCC
>JALQUR010000335.1 GCA_023260695.1 Planctomycetaceae bacterium | reverse complement strand
CCAGCGTTCCGGTCTGAAGTTGCGGATCAGCAGATGATCACGGGTACGGATGGCCCGCTGCGGGTAAGTCCAGTTGTTGTAGCGTGAAGAGGAGTGTCGTTCGCGTGCGGCGAAAATGGCTTCGCGATCCGGTTCCACAATTCCTTCGGCGTCAGATCTGAGCAGGTTCAGAATACTGCGGCCGGAGATGGGGTAATCAGTGGACGGATGTGTGGTTTGTGTCGCTTCCAGAATGGTTGCGGTGAGGTCGACGAGGCCGACGACATCATCGACCTTGCGTCCGGCGGGGACCTGTCTTCCCCAGCGGATTGCGAGTGGAACATGAAAGCCGTGGTCGTAGAGATTGGCCTTGGCTCGGGGAAAGGCCATCCCGTTGTCGGAAGTGACGATGATCAGTGTGTTCTCCAGCTCGCCTGCTTCCTCCAGCGTCTGCAGAATTCTGCCGAGATGGTGATCAAACCATTCGATCTCGACGCAGTAGTCCAGCAGGTCACTGCGGACATCCGGGGTATCGGGCAGGAATGACGGGACGATTGCATCGGACAGTTGCTTGCCGACTTTCAGACCGGATCCCTTTTCGAAACCGCGGTGCGGTTCGGTGGCGCCGAACCAGAAACAGAAAGGCTGATCGGCTGGCTTCTGGCTGAGGAAATCAGCGAAGTTGGAGGCGTAGTCGTTTTTGCTGATCCCGGTGTGCGGCGGTGTTGCTGAATGCTTCGTAAATGCGGGACCAGCGGGATTACGAGTGCGTCCGTCAATTTTGAAGTTGCCGGGGGACCAGCCCTTTCCAGTCATTCCGACGCAGTAGCCGTTTTGTTCCAGCAGATCAGGGAAGGTGACGTACCTGGCAGGGAACGAACTGGCGTGTGTCCCGGCCTGTTCAATCTGCCAGGTGTGGCGTCCGGTGAGAAATGCAGCGCGGCAGGGGCTGCAGCCGGGGGATGCGGCAAACCCGTTGCGAAAATACACACCTTCTCTGGCGACACGGTCGAACGCTGGTGTCTGAATGGCCGGGTAGCCGGCGAATGACGTGTGTTCCCACGACTGATCGTCGGAGATGGCGATCAGAATATTGGGGCGATCTGCTGCGTTGACTGTGGTGCTGCAGCAAGGGGATGTAAGGAGCAATAACAGGAGCAGCGTAAGGCGGTCGAGGCGGAAGGTCGGCTTCATCATCGCAATCCCGGATTTCCAGATTCAAGTAATATCATTTCGGCTGCTGCAGACGCTATAACACAATGCCTGTGCTGGCAAGAGGCAGAGGCGAATTGTTGTGGTGGGTCTGGCAGGATCATCCGAACCTGACGCTGTCGGCCTGCCCGCTGGTCTGTTTCCTGATGGCGGCTCAGAAAAGAACTGGTTGATGTTTCCGCGGCTGATACTTGGTTGCTGGTTGTTGATTTCTGCGGCTGTGCCTGCGGTCGGGTTTCCATTCCCAGCGGTCAGCAGCACTGACGAAATCGCGGCGGATCGGGTCGAGGCTGAGTATCTGAAGTTTTTGCAGGCATTCCGCCGCCGCCCGCGGCCAGGGGTGTCGCTGGACCGCATCCTTGAACACCATCGGGCTCAGGGAAGTCTCTCGCAATTTGCTGCGGAACTCGAACAGCAGCTTGAAGACCAGCCAGCGGCGGCGGATGCGGCTTTGCTCGGTTTTGTGCAACAGCAGCTGGGGGCGGCGGAGCGGTCGTTACGGGCATTCATACGTGCCGGAGAATTGTCCCCGCAGGAACCCGTGTTCACCTGGATGCGCGGGCGGCAGCTGAATCGGCTGGGGCGATCCAACGAGGCTGCTGAGGTGATGTGGCCGCTGCTTGCTGAACGACTGCCAATCACCGATCTGATGGCGATTGGAAGAGATCTGAATTCAGCGTTGCGCGCGTCCGGTCGAAGTGCTGACTTGCCTGCTGTGTGGCAGCAGATTGAGCAGAGTGCAGGTGACAATCTGCGAATTCTTGAGCAGACGGCCTGGATTCTGCGAGGTGAGGGTCTGTTGTCTGCGGCGGCTGAGCGATTTCGCAGAATAGCGGCTGCGAGTCGTGATCCGGAGGATGCTCTGGCGGCAGCTCTGCGAGTTGCCGAATTAATGCTGGAGATGAACCAGGGGGCGGCGGCGAAAGCTGATCTGCAGACGCAGCTCGAGCGTGTGTTGCCAGACAGTTGGCAGGCTGGTGAGATTCGTCAACTGCTGGAGGATTGTCTGCGGCAGGAAAGTGCTGCCACTGATCTGCTCGGCTGGTACACGGAACTGACAGAGCGGTGGCCGGACAGTGTGGCAATTCCGCAACGGCACGTGCAACTGCTGGATCAGGCGGGAAAGGCGGACGCTGCGGATCGGGTGCTCGAACAGGCGATGGAGCGACTGCCATCGAAAGTGGCGCTGGTAAGGCTGCAGATTGTACGCCAGCAAAAACGGGGGCAGCTGAACGTTGTTGACTCATTGTATGAGCGACTCCAGCAGCGCGAATTATTGACGAATTCGGATCTGCGGGACTGGGGCCAGTTACAGCTGCAGCGGGGCGATCTTTCTGACCAGCAGCAGCGTGAACGTGCTCTGGAAATCTGGAACAAGCTGATTCAGCGAGCGGGTGCCGACCGCGCAGAGCAACTGCTGGTGGCTGAGCTGCTGCAGCAGGCTGGAATGCCCGTTGAAGCGGAGGCAATTTACGAACGGCTGCTGCAGGTGGATGCTCAGGACCGTGAATTGCTCACGCAGTACGGTGAATTCCTGCTGCAGGAAGAAAAGCAGGAAGCGGCAGCAGCGATCTGGTCACGACTGGTGGAAGGCGATGCTGCGACCAGAGCGAACAGGTTGTTCCTGTCGGAGCTTCTGGAAACGCATGGGATGCCGGAGCGGGCGATCGCTGTACTTCGTGAGGTCTGTCAGGAAGGCACGGAGGTTGCTGATGCTCTGCGGCTGGTGCGGCTGCTGCTCGCGGTGGCTGATCGCGATGAGCAGCTCTGGGAAGAAACTGATACGTTGCTGCGGGATGCTGCCGATGTGGCGGAAACCACGCAGCAGCGGGAGCAGGTGCAGGAAGTCTGGTTGCGGGTGATTCTGGAGTCCGGCCGCTGGCAAATCCGAGTGCGTGAGCTGGAAGCGGAGATCTCTGACGCGACCGATGAGAATGGCGAGCGAATGCTGCAGCTGGCGCTGCTGCTCCGGGAACTTGGTGACATTGACGCAGCAATTCGCTGGGCCGAAGCGGCCACACTGAAATCCGAAACCAGAGAACGTGCTGCAGGATTAATGGCTGAGCTCTGCGATCGTGCAGGTGATCTGGGGCGCGCCGTGGATGCGTTGACGATTCTGCTGGAGGAGGGGACGAATCGATCACAGACGCTGGTGCAGATCGCGGAGCTGCAGCTGCGTCTGGGACGCCGGCGGGAGGCGGCGGATTCAGCGTTGCAGGCTGCCGAGGCGGCGGGCGAACGGATAGCTGATCTGCGGGCTGCGATCGGAGTTCTGCAACAGGCTGATGCTGCGGTCAGTGCCGTGCGATTTCTTGAGCAGCGACAGGTAGCCGAGCGGGGACCTGACGAACTGGCCGTGGATCTGGCGTATCTGCTTGTGCAGATTGGGGAGAGGGGCGCCGCTGAGGACATCCTGTGGGGAATACTCGGTCGAGCGGGTGCTGCAGAATTCCCGGAGGCGTTGCTGCCCTTGTTGCTGGAGCTCAGTGGAACTGCGGTGGCTGAGGGAACGCTGTCGGTACGAGTCGAAGAACTCCTGGCGCGGAGTCGGCAGTCTGCTGCGTTGACGCGACTGCTGGTGCAGGTTCTGGAAGCGGGCGGGGATCAGGAGGGGGCTGTCCGGCTGCTGCGCCGGCAACTGCAGGTAGACTCAGCGGGTATCGCGGATCAGCTGGCCTTGATGCGGAAACTGCAGGAGCGTGGTGAGCTGATTCAGGCTGAAGAGCTTCTTGCGGGGATCAGTGCAGAGCGACTTTCCGCTGTGCAGCAGAATCAGCTCATGGAATTGCTGATCTTGTTTCCTGAGAGTGGAGTGGTGGATGATCAGCTACTGCATCTGGTGCGAATTTCCAGTGATGGGCAGCGCGCGATGAACATCCTGAAAACTCTGTTCGAGCAACAGCAGTGGGAACGCGTGGATCGATTGATCAGTCGTCTGCCAGCGCGGGTGGCAACAACGTGGGAGATCCAGTTTCTGCAGGGGATGAATGCTGTCTGCGGTGGACTTTCGAACGCGGATCGCGGATTTCAGGGATTTCTGCAGAGCAGTTACCGGCCAGTATCGACCGCAGAGCAGCGACTTGCTCCGCCCGGTGAATTACAGGTGCTTCCGGCGGGACTTGATCGTGGCAGCCTGCAGGAGTGGCGGGAACGCTGGCAGCAGGCACTTTCGATAACTCGTAATGTTCTGGCTGGCGTGCGTCGCGAGGACGGAGGTTATCGACCCCCGACTTCTTCTGTCGCCGCGCGAATTCTTGCCTTGGTGGTGTTGCATGAGCAGGGGCAGGAAATCCCTGCGGAGTTTGTGACTCCGGATGAAATCTTGTTGTCACAGCGACTGGCTGACGCCCCGATCACGGTCGAATCGTTGTTGAACGAGCGAGGATTCGTTGAGGGTGTGTCTGGTTTACTGCTGTTTGCAATACTGCTGGATGCCGATCGACAGCCTGATGCCAGCGAGCAGAGACCGCCAGCGTTCAGTGCAGCAGTGGTTGCGAAACTCCTGCGGATACTGGTGGATGATCGCCCGGAGTTGGCCATCGCCGACCAGCGTCAAATTCTGGAGTGGCTGAGGGAACGTGCAGATCGCCGGGAATTTGTCGGAACTGTACGCCGGATTGTGGATGATCAAAGCACTCAGCACGGCGATTTGCTGGCGTTTGCAATGACCCTTGACGGGCAACGAGCAACTTTCCTGCCGCTGTTAAGTAAACTCAGAATTGCTGTGGAGCAAAATAATTCCTCGCAGCTGGATTCGCAGCGGCGTCTGCGGACTGCAGATGAAATCGACGAATGCCTGCTGCTTGTGATGCAGACTTCCGCGGGTGCAGTGGAGCCTGAGGATCGGCTGGAAGTGCTGCGACTCTGGGGGATGAATCTGCCGAGCCGTGAATCAGCGCTGTTTGCGAGCCGGTATGCCGAGGCGGCTCCGGCATCTGTAAGCGAAATCCAGAACGAATTGATGGATTTTCCGGGGGCTGAGTTGATTACTGGTCTGGCAGAGCGAGACAGAGAGTTCCTGGTATTCCTGCCTCGCGAAAGTGCAGGATCCGCCTCCGAGGAAATTGCGGCGGTGCTCCTGCCGGAACTGCGTGCAAACACGTCACGATCTGTTCGACAATTGTTGTTATGTGCCCTGCTGGAATTGTCGGGCAGCGATCCGGAGTTGCAACTGCAGGCCTTATCTGAACTTGCTGAAGTCGTGGGTGAAACGTGGGGAATTCAAAGTGTTCGGCTGCAGATTTTGTGTGAGCAGGGAGAGTACAAAACCGCAGCCAGCATCGTCAGAGGGGGGCTGGACAGCCAGGCGTCGACGTCTGCAGCACGCTGGCTGAAGACTCTGGAGATTGCATTTCTTGCTGACGACCGGACGCTTGCGGATCAGGCGTCGGTACGTCTTGAGGGGCTGCAGCTGACACAGGAGCAGCAGCGGGCGTGGGTGCGCGGAATGCGTCTGACGGGCCAGGTGGAGCAATATCAAAGTATCGTGGAGCGTCGGCGAACAGCCACTGATCTGTCAGAGCTGCAGCTGCAGCTCGATGAGCTCAATCTGGCAGTTTCTGAAGATCGCAATGAGGACGCAGTGCAGCTCGCGTCTGCAATACTGCAACGCCCGATTGGTGCGGGTGCGATCCGCGTTCGGAATCGTCGGGATCAGCTGGACCTGGAACTGCGGACGCGGGCTCGCGAGGTTATGCAGTCTGCAGGCGGGGACAGCAGCGGTGGCAATGATCAGTAGCGAGCGAGATCGCTGTCGGTCTCAAGTCCTAATTCTGCAGCGATTTCCTGGGCACGGCTGACCATCATTTTCAGTTCGCTTTGCATCGCCAGAAACTGCCAGCCTTCATCGATTCGTTTGCGGACATCCGCGGTGGTGAAGCAGTGGATACCAACCGGCGTACCACAGCGTTTGCCGGCGGCGAGTACCCGCTGCAGCATGGCTTCAAATTCTTC
>JALQUR010000234.1 GCA_023260695.1 Planctomycetaceae bacterium | reverse complement strand
GATCAGCGTCTGCAACAGCACACCACACATTCGGGAATCTGCAACCCTCCGGAACCTGTGTCCTGAACTTATCCTGTCAACAGACGAATTGACTCCACAACAACCTTCCTTCCGCAGCACTGCTGCGGCCGTCTGCATACTCCACTGTTTCTCGTCCCGCTATGAAAGGCCTGACCATGTTTTTCATCCGCACTGGCGCGGTCATTCTGTCATCTGCACTCCTCATCTGCTCCGGCACTTCGCTGCAGGCAGACGAGCGACCGGAATCAGAACGTCTTACCCGGGAAGCCCGTCAGCTGCAGGAAGAAGCAGAACAGCTGGCACGAAATGGTCATGCCGAGGAAGCCGAAAAACTGCAGCGGCGTGCCGCTGAGATGATGAAACACGCCGAAGATATTGCTCGCGGGATCGGGGAACATCGCGAACAGGCACACCGCAATCAGGAACTCCGCGAACTGCAGGAGCAGCTCGAGCAACATCATCGCCGGATTTCTGAAGCGGTTGAGCAGCTTGGACCGGAACACCCGGAGGTTGCTGAACTACGGGAAAGAGCTCAGCAGCTGGCCCGCGAGATTCGCGAAATCGACTCTCATCGTGGTCCTCGCCCCGAACCACGCGAACGCGAAATCGATGAACTTCACGAACACCTCCGTCAAATGCGACTGCATCACCAGGAGCTGTCACAACGCCTCGAACCGGACCACCCGGAACGCAGAGAACTCCGCCGCGAAATCGAGCAGGCGGAACGGCGTCTTGAAGAACTGACCACAGATCGACCACATCATCCCGAGGCAGAAGAGATTGCCCGACGACTCGAACATATGCACATCGCTGCCGACAACCTGCGGGCCGCCGGACTCCACGACATCGCTGAGCACGTCATGCAGCGTGCTGCTCAGACAGAACGAGAACTGCACGGAAACCATGAACCAGGTCCGCAGCACGAGTCGCCCGCTCATGAACCCATGCAGGAACTGCTGCATCAGCTGGAAGAAATCCGCCACCAGGTTGGTCGTCTCCGCGATGAAGTCAATGAACTTCGCGAACGGCGCTGATCATGCTCAGATTCCTGAAGCAGCTGTTTTCCTCGGAACCAGATCCCGACTTACACGGACGGGATCTCTTTTATCTGACCTCAGATGCACAACTGCAGGGCATCCTCAGACACATCGAGCAGCTTGTGGATTCCGCTGCCGATGCAATTCTGCTGGTCGCGCACTTTCCCGCACTACTGCACCAGCTTGAAGAACTTGTCACACAGCTCCCGGAAGACTGGCCGGTCCGCGCTCTGCTGGCTGAATCCCTCACCGCTCAGGTCGCCTCCGGAATGCAGCTCCGGGAAACAGACCGAATCGAAATCATTGTGGCAGAACTGCATCCGCTTCCGGAAACAGATCTGCAACCGCAGCGGTTTTCCGCTGCGCTCAGTTGCCGCTCCGAAGTTGTCAGGTTTCTCTCCCTGCAGGATCCGTTTCTGCAGACCATTGTCAGTGATTCCTTCCGCAGCCTGATCCAGAAACTGATGGGCGGAGACGGCGAGCAGTCTGAAGCCATCGAAAGCAACATGGCGACTCGTCGCGTGCTCAGGGCACAACGGGATCTGAGTGCCCGTGTGAAAGATCCTGTTCCTGCAGAATCACTGCAGCAATGGCTGCAGCTGAATGCCCCTGATACGGCCCACTGACAGCGGTCGCCAACAGCAGCCCCGCTGAATTCCCGTCCTCCGCAACCCTGCGCAGCGGAACCTCGGTGTTCTTCGCCAGCAGTTCAGGAAGCCTTGTGAAATTCCGGCAAA
>JALQUR010000170.1 GCA_023260695.1 Planctomycetaceae bacterium | reverse complement strand
TTGTATTTGTCCTGCTGCTGCCCGCACTGATCTGGCTGGTGAAGTTGCTGCAGCATCGCTCGAATGTGCGCGGACTGTTTTCGTTCCTGTCGCTGGGCGTGCCGTTCTTTCTGGTGATGTTTGTGGTTTCAGCAGGCATGCAGCCGTTGATCTTCGGCGTTCAGCGTGGCGAAACGGCTGTACACGCCGAACGTCCCTGCCCGGTCTTCGTGCTCGTGTTTGACGGCCTCAATGGGGTGTCACTGATGAACTCCCGGCACGAGATTGACAAGCATCGATATCCGGGATTTGCGAGACTGGCGGGCATGAGTACATGGTATCGCAATGCCACCGCAAATTATCCGCGAACAGACCGGTCACTGCCTTCGTTGCTTTCCAGCAGTATGCCGGACGAGGTGAGATCGCCGGTTGAGGCGGAGTATCCGGAGAATCTGCTGCGGACGATTCATGAAACGCAGCAGTTTGAGATGACTGTTTTCGAGCCATTAACCCGGATGACTCCGGAGTCGCTGCGGATGGGGGGGCCGGTACGATCCTTTTCCGACCAGTCGCTGCTGCTGGCTCAGACACTGGCAAGTGTTTATCTGGAAATGTATCTGCCTGGCGAAATTCCTCGGCGGCAGGGAATAATCTCACGGAGCTGGTTCGGTATCCTCGAGGATCAGCAGTATTCCTGGGACCAGGTACGCGGGCTGATGCTGTATTCGTGGGATCAGCAGCGAGCTTCCCAGCTGAGACATTTTCTGCGAACGGTGACCTCGTCCACCAGGCCAATGTTCACCTTTCTGCATGTGGCAATTCCTCACTACCCATGGCAGTACCTTCCGGATGGTACTCCCTACCTGGTGCAGCAGAGCATTGCTGCACCGATTTACGGACTGCGTGACGAGCAATGGACGGCAGACCCGTGGCCGGTGCAGCAGGCATGGCAGCGCAACCTGCTGCAGGTGCAGCAGGCCGATCGCGCCGTGAACCGGTTGCTGGATCGTCTTGAGGATCTGGAGCTGCTTGACAGTTCGTTACTGATTGTGACTTCTGACCATGGGATGAGTTTTGCTCCGGGAGCGAGTCTGCGGACGCCGTCGCTGCAGAATCTTGCAGATGTTCTTCCGGTACCGTTGATGATTCATTATCCGGGGCAGACAGCAGGGCAGGTTTCTGACCGCAATGCCGAGCTGATCGACGTCGTTCCAACGGTTGCTGAGGTGCTGGGGCTGCCTGCCTTATCGCACTGGGAGGGCAGTTCGTTGCTGTCTGAGGAGGTACGCCCGCGCAAAACGCTCAAAGGTGAGTTCGAGACGATACTGTCGCCGAGTTTCCCGGAGCGATTTCAGCATCTGGAACGATTGCTGGAGATCTTTGGAGAAGGCGGATCTGCAAGTGATCGCTTAGGACATCTGAACTGGCGGCCGCAGCTTGTCGGCCGCCGCATTGACGAGTTCACGGTGATTGACTCCGAACTGAAAGCGCGGATGCAGCCTCGGCAGGTTGCTCGGCGGATTCGGACGGTGGATTCAAACGGTGGACTGGAATCCGAAATGGTTCCGTGTTTTGTTCGGGGAAAGATACTGCACGTGGAATCTGCACCCACCGGGGTGTTGCCGACAGAGCTGGCGATTGTCTGCGAGGGGGTGATTCTGGCGACTACGCGAACCAGCATTGATCCGGCGTACGCCGCAATGTTTTGTTCTCTGCTGCCGTATTCTCAGTTCCCTGAGCAGCCGTTGCCCCTGGAACTGTTTGAGTTGGTCGGAGACGGGGAAAACCTGCAGTTGAGAAGGATCTCGACCACGTCGCTGTCAAATCTGGAACTGGAGGAAGAGTCTCCGTAAGTCTGCCTTGCAGGATCGCTCCGATTTGCAGGAAGCGGACGGATCTGGGCAGGAATCGTTGAATTCTCAGGCGGCACGGGCCGAATCAGCGGCGATACGGCGGTGAATTCGCCCCAAAACGGGTAAAGCGGTTCCTACTGCTCTATGGCGTTTGACGCCTGGGCTGCAGACGGATATTCTCTGCGTCCCTCAAAATACGGGGAATACAGGATTCCCCACCGGTTTTTGCCCGCCGGAATTCTCGGGCGACGTGTTGTCTGTCAACAGGCGATGGCTGTTCCAGCGGGAACTGGCATTGCCCGGGACATTCACACAATTGTTCTGGGCTGTACAACAGTGTGCAGCACTTTGACGTGCACAGACTGGTTTTCCGTTTCGTCGGCAACGACGTGTCCGGATCGGCAGACTGTTGTTCGTTACTGACACAGGAGATCGGCAATGGCTGAGATTGTGGTGAAAGATATTCTGGACGCAGGTGTGCACTATGGGCACCGCGCCAGTCGCTGGAAC
>JALQUR010000154.1 GCA_023260695.1 Planctomycetaceae bacterium | reverse complement strand
AGGCGGCCTGCGATACAGACCACGGTGCGGGGATGCACTGCATTCAGGGCACTGCATTCAGGGCACTGCATTCAGGGCACTGCATTCAGGGCACTGCATTCAGAGCAGGGCATTCAGAGCAGGGCATTCAGAGCACTGCATTCAGAGCACGACATTCAGGGCAGGGCGGTGCAGATTCTGATTTGACGAGCAATGCTGCGTGTTGCAGGACCCGCTGACCCACAGCGGAGAATTCAGACCCAGGAATCGCCATGCGGCAGTGAAGGGCTGTGGTGGAGTGCGGTGCCGGCCTGGATCAGCACGACATCTAATCTGTCAGCCGACGCAGAAACTCACGCATTTCTCCCGCCGCATGATTCTTGTGCTGCAGACTGGCGACCTTGATCCCGGCCTGAAAGATCGCCCGAGCCCGATCAAGTCGTCCCAGCCGAACCAGCAATTGTCCGGCCATGACAAATGCCGGTACATAGGGACTCACCTGCTCCATCAGTTCGCAGAACAGCGTCAAGGCACGTTCCGTCTCTTCGAGCCGATCGCATTCCATGGCCAGCATGTACCGCAGCGTATCGTCCTGGGGTGCAGAGACGAGCAGTTCTTCAAGCTTCTCAATTCGTCCGGCCATCTCTCTCTTCCTGTTACCCCGGGGAAACCTCGATTCTTCTGGGCTTCGATTTTTCTGCTCGAGGCAGTTCAATTCGCAGCACCCCGTTTGTCAGTCGTGCCTGAATACGTTCGTGGTCAACATCGTCGCTGAGAATAAAGGAACGCAGAAAGTCACCCGTGCGGTATTCCTGATGGATCGGTACCAGTTCAGCATTCTGGTTCCGAGCTACTCGACCGAACAGAATCAGTTTCTTGTCCTGAACCTGCAGATCCAGATCCTCCGCGGTCACACCGGGAAGATCTGCATACAGCACCAGCCCATCCTCAGTCTCATAAATATCAATCGGCGGGTTGAAGAGCAGTCCCGGAGCAGATTCTGTGGGGGAGTTGCCCGAGGCTGTGTCCGTAAGTCGGATCAGCCCACCAGATTCTGCGGTGTCCTTCTCATGATCGCTCATCGTCCATACTCCACTTGAGATCATTGTCGTCAGCGAAATGCCTCGTCGCAGAAATCCAGCGGATCACTGCAACGTCGACTGTCAGCAGATACTGCCAGATCCGGTTCAGGGTCCTTCATTCACCGTAATCTGCCGTGGTTGCCCTGAGGGAGCCTTGGGGAGTGTGACCCGCAGGATCCCGGCAACATAATCCGCCCGAAGTTGCTCCTCCAGAATCCGATCCGGCAACTGAATTCGACGTTGCCAGGGGCCATGGAATCGCTCGCGCCGACGAAATGACTCTTCCTCCGCCTCTGCAGGTGGCCGCCGATTTCCACGAATCGACAGATACCCCGAAACGATCGTGACTTCGATTTCCTTTGCTTCATGACCGGGAAGCTCCGCAGTGACCACATAGCTGTCTGCATCCTCGAGCAGATTCAGTTGTGGAAAACTACGCCCCGATCCTCGTCCTGCAACATGAAAACCAACACCTTCCAGCAGTCGCTCGAATTCACGCTCCAGATCAGGCAAAAGAGATCGAGTCTCTCTCCATCGAAACACCGGCATGTTCTACTCCCCGGGGAATCTGCGATTGTTGAACGCTTGCACGCTCACACCCGACTGACAGATTCGCTGCGACTTCCATCCGTCGAGCACACTCTGTACCAGTCAGACAATATTGTGATCACTTTCGAAAACAGGTCCAGAATCTGTATTTAAATCCGGACCTGGCAACAGTTTAAAACATCATACGGATGACTCAAGAGTCTCCGCTGAGGCAGAAAACGACCATTGCCAACCACCGTCAACAGCACTCGCCGTGGCCGATCCGGGCCGTTCAAGTCGCCAAAATCAGCCTCATTTGACCATTCTGAAACCTCCCAAAGGCCGCTTGAGCCACTTGAGTACATTTTCTGACCAGCAATGTTTTCCACAAACTTCTGTCCTGCCAGCCCTTAGCAGACCCTACAACCGATACAGGCGGTAGCTTCCGGCAGGTCGATGTGTTTCCTTGAGTCAACATTGCGGATTTGCCAGCAAACTCCGCCTGACCAGTATCTGTGTGTAATAGTCCTCACAGACAGTCGCTCACACAAGCGGCGGTCTCACAATCCACAGAATTACAAATCTTTCTCTCAACTTCCAACGGTCACTCACCCCCTCAGACTGAGTGCCCACGGAAACAGCCCCCAGATTTGCAAGGTACAGAAATGGTCGCTCTCACCGCAGCATCAGCATCGGCAACTTCCAGCAACCGCAGCACACGACGACGTGGTTCCAAAACAGATTCTGCCATTCATCAGCCCACAACCGCTCGTCGCAAGGCAGTTGAATCAGTGGAAGAAGAACTCGACCTGCTGGACGACGACATCGACGATGATGAACTGTCCGATGAAGATTCTCGGGAGCGTCGTCGCCTTGACCGACGCCGTCAGATTGACCCCACAACCTGCGAACGCGATTACTCCAACGCTGAAGTCGAATTCATGAAAGCGATGGATGACTACAAACGAAAATCCGGCCGACCGTTCCCGACGTGGAGCGAAGTGCTGGAAGTCGTCTTCAGCCTCGGCTACCGACAGGTGGAAGGACAGTCCGAAATGGAATGGAAAACCTACGGCGACTCAATGAAACAAGCCTGAAAGTCACGCAATCAGCTGTGTTCATCAAACCTGCGGCCTGATCGCCGCAGGTTTTTTTTTGCCGTGAATCACCCTCCGTGGCCAGCCAGATCATCCAGTGCAGCACAGAATCGACCGCACAAGCGAAGTCTCTGCACATCATTAAGCATCAATCGTGCGCAGCAACACGATCATCCACCTTGCCCGCGTGACCATGCCCCCTGCGGAACACACCTCACCATCAATTCGACCAACGAGGCGAATTGCATCCTCAAACCACCGCCGGAGGCGGATCGGATGCAACCGATCCGGTTGCCCGGATGCAGCCGATCCGGTTGCCCGGATGTCGATCTGACCGCTGCTACGACCGGCGCAGTGCGTACAGACCGAACAAGTTCAGCAAACTGCTCGATCATTACACATCGGGCACCTCCTTGAGCCGGTTCCAGTTGTGATGATTCAACCCCCCGCCGAATGCTCTCCGTCAGTTTGTCTGAGTTCGCTCCGATTCAGACCTGAATCCCAGCGTTTTTCCTGTCGATTCTTTCTCTGGGACGTCGTTGTGGCCATAATCGGTGCACCCGCTGTGCAGCTTCGGCATTCTGTTCAGCACTGAATACTCCGCCAGAAGGAAGTTTGCGATGTCAGTCCATCGCTGTCTGAAATTACTCGTCACAGCATTGCTGCTGCCTGGCTTCACCGCCATTCAGTTGAGCGATGCAGTGGTGGCTCAGTCCGTATCCACGGCTGGCGTTCAGAAGTCACTGTTTCAGAATCAGCCGAACACTCCGGAAAAGCTGCTCTCGGCGGCCCGAATTGCTCAGCGGCAGGACCGTATCACGGAAGCTCGCAGTTTCATTGCCGCATTGCTGGAGCGGGATCCGCGCACACCAGAAATGGTTGCGCTTCGCCAGGAAAACGGAATTGCCCCATTCATTTTGATGCGGATCGATGAGCGTCTGCAGCCGGAAGCCACAGATCTGCTGCTGCACATGCAGGCAGCGGTACCCAGTTCCACACCTGCCGAGCTGGAACAGGCAGTCACCCGGCTCGCAGCTGGTCGCGAAGCATCTCAGCGTGCCACTGTGCTTCTGCTTTCAGCCGGTGACGCAGCGTTGCCGGCACTCCTGGCGGCAGACACCCAGACGGACGCTGGTCAGGCCGCAGATTTGTTCCTGCAGGAATACTGCAGCGACCTGCGTGGCGGACTTCTGCAGTTGCTCGACAATGCCGACCAGCCGACTCAGCTGCGGATCCTGCAATTGCTTGCCGGTTGTGATTCACCGGATGTTGCCGAGCATCTGCTGCGCTGGCAGTACGCCGGCTCGGACAGTGAGGTTCAGGCCGCCGCAGCAGCAGCGGTCGCACGTCTCTCCCGGGGGCAGCTGGCAACAGACAATGCCCAGCAAGCAGCAGCGCTGCTGCTGCGACGGATGGAAGCATCACTCGCCCAGTTTTCTCGTGAGCAGAGTCTGCGTAGTGGGGCGGAACTGACCGTGGATCCGGATCCGCGTCTGACCCCGCCGGCATTGCAGTTTGCGAAGCTGCGTTTGAACTGGATTCGTGAAATTGATCCCGACAACAGATCACTCGAGCTGCTGGCTGACGTCCTGACGGCAGTGGCGGCTGCCCCGACCGCGGACGCCCAGCCTGGTGAACTCGACCAGCGCAACGCAGCACAGCTCATCAGCGTGCTGCACAAGTGCCTGCAGCTGAATCTGGGGGTTGGCGTTGTGGAAGCTCTGCGTTGTATCGGCATTCGTGCCCTGCAGACCGGCGAACTTGCCGAACTGCAGCAGGCGCTGCAGATTGCTCTGCAAAGCAGCGATGCTCGCGTACGGATTGCGGCTGTGCTGCAGTTGCGTTCCCGGCAGCTGCCTCTGAGTAGTGCCGCAGAACGGCAGTTGCTGGCCTTGCAGAAAGGTGGATTGCGACCGGAAGCGGTTGTCATTGGCCCGGACGATTCCTTCCGCCTCAAGCTGCGGCATCTGATGGAAGACGAAGGCTTCACAGTCGACGAAAGCGAAACGGGACCACAGGGATTTGAGACTGCTGCTGCTCAGCTGCGTTGCGAACTGGTGATGCTGTCGCTGACCCCGTCACGCTGGCCGGCTGCAGTCACACTGGCCAACCTGCGTGCCGATCTGCGGACAAAACAGACACCCGTGATTCTTTTCGGCCCACCGGAAAAACGCCTTGCCGGAGAAGCTCTGGCTGCCGAATACGAGCAGGTCTATTTCCTCACCACGCCGATCGGACCGCTCACATTTCCGGCACAGCTGCGGTCGCTCAACCTGCCTGCGGCTCAGCTAAGTGAAACGGATCGCAATTATCTGCATTCCTTCGTTCGCTGACGGCCTTGACGCTGACCACCGGGCCGCCGCTTGTCGACCGACCACCGTTGGTCGACCGAACGCCGTTGGCCGGCCGAACACCGTTGGCCGGCCGAACACTGCTGGCCGGCCGACCGTCACTGCAGGCGATTCCCGCGCATGCTCTGCACCAGAACGTGCGCACACTGGTCCTTACAGTTCCTGCGAACACACTGTTTTTCTGAACGAACTGCTTTTTCGAACACAGGGGCCGTTCGATTCAAATTCGGCTCCGTCGGCTTTATCATGCATCGATTCGTGGTCTGCGGCCGTGGCCGCAAGCTGCACCGCAGACCAATTCTTTCCAGAACGTAGTGAAGGGGAGTTCTGAACATGTCCACCACAATTCCGGATCAGGCTGCTGAACTGGCTCCTGCGGTTTC
>JALQUR010000455.1 GCA_023260695.1 Planctomycetaceae bacterium | reverse complement strand
GACCATGAACTGGTCAACGACATCTGGGGTTCTTCCGAAGCCGGCAAGCGACACCGTCGCACCGTCTTTCGCGACATCGGCACGACGGCATGGTACGACTACCTTGGCTGGGCCAACCCCATGACGCACCGTACACCGGTGCACTACGGTCATGCACAACTGAAGAAGGGCAGCGATCTGCTTGTTGATCCGAACACCGACTTCACGCAGCTGCCGCTTGCAGAAATGACCAACCTGCATATTCACTGGGATACCCTTGAAGCCGGCGTCAATGACCTGCGTTATGACAATGATGAAGGGGATCCAAACTCCCGCGTCTACGATATCGTTGAAGTCGTCGATGCTCACACACTCCGACTGCATACCGCAGCCGTTGCCGACGATGATCACTCCGCCTATTCCATCGGGCGTCGCAGCTATGGCAGCTTTCGTGTTGCCAACTGTGAGTTCTTCCTGCTGGACACCCGCGGAGATCGTGACATGCACGACGTCAGCAACCGTGAGAAACCCGGAGTCTCGATGATCGGGGCTCCCCAGCGTGAATGGCTGCTCCGCAGCATGCGTGAAAGCGATGCAGACTTCTTTTTTGTGGTCTCCACTGTTCCCTTCATGATTCCTCACAGCGGTGCCGGCGGCTTCGAACACGATGCCGAGAACAAGGAAGAAGCGTGGACCGGGTTCATTCACGAACGTGAACTGCTCATCAGTGAATGGTCAAAACTCAATAAGAAAGTCTTCGTGATGACCGGCGACCTGCATAACAGCTTCGCCATCAAGGTCACCGATGATGTCTGGGAATTCTGCTGCGGTCCTCACAACAGCGTGAACCATGTCCCCGTCAATGATGAATCCGATCGCCCGGCCACAGGTCCGTTTAAGTTTGGACCACGTGAATGTGATATTCGCTGGAGCAGTTATATCCTGCCTGACCTGCCACGACTCGAACGCCTGTACCCCTACTTCTGTGTTGTCCAGATCAATAACGTCTTCAACATGCCACAGAAACTGGGCGGAGATGATCGCTGGGTCGCCTATCCGCACCCTCAGGTTGTCTTCCAGTACTACGACGGACGCACCGGCGAACTGGCCTATGCCGAAGCTGTCTCCACAGACCGCTGAAAATCCACTGCCCGCCGGAACGACAGAGCATGTCGCCCGGCGGTGCCTTGTCCACCGATTTCCTCCGCAGCTGTCGGACGTCTGCAGGCAAAAACCAGCTCATTGCACGCCCCGGGTTGTTATACTGCAAAGCGACGATCCACAGTCTGCAATCCTGCTGACGCTGCCTGTTCCTGTTTCCACACGGGCGATGCTGCAATGAAATTGCTCCACGAACCATCAACGTGTACCCCGGCAATACGGCGGCTTTGCGCACGCCTGATGCTGATGCTCTGCAGCATCCTGTTCGCCGGTCGCGTGACGATGGCCAGCGATTACGAAACGCAGATCAAGCCGATCCTGAAAGCTCGCTGCTACGCCTGCCACGGCGCACTTCGACAGGAATCAGGACTGCGACTGGATACCGGACTGTTTATTCGCTCCGGGGGCGACAGCGGCGCTGCCGTCCAGCCGGGCAACATCGCAGACAGTCTGCTTCTGCACCGCGTTACTGCGGCGGATGCTGATGTCCGCATGCCGCCCGAAGGCGAACCATTGAGTACCGAGCAGATTACCCTGCTGCAGCAATGGATCGACTCTGGTGCCACATCGCCGGAATCGGAACAGCCCGAAACCGACCCGGCAGCTCACTGGTCATTTCAACCGCTGCAGCGGCCAGCAGTCCCCCAGTTCGACAATCCTGCGTCCGGCATTATTCGCAATCCGATTGATGCATTTCTGCAGTCGCGGCGACTGCACGCCAAAGTGTCCCCGCAGCCGGAAGCGGATCGCATCGTACTGCTGCGACGGCTGTACATGGATCTGATCGGTCTGCCCCCGACGCTGGAAGAAATTGCGGCCTGCGAATCCACTCCGGCGGCGGACTGGTACGAACGCACGGCCGCTCGTCTGCTGCAGGATCCACGTCATGGCGAACGCTGGGCGAGACACTGGATGGATATCTGGCGATACAGCGACTGGTGGGGCCTGGGAGCTCAGCTGCGCAACAGCCAGAAACACATCTGGCACTGGCGGGACTGGATCATCGAATCGCTTAATGACGATCTGCCCTACGATGAGATGGTACGCCTGATGCTGGCCGCTGATGAACTCTACCCCAATGATCTGCAGCGACTTCGCGCCACCGGGTACCTGGCCCGCAATTACTGGCTTTTTAACCGTCCGCAATGGATGGAAGAAACAGTGGAACATGTCAGCAAGGGATTCCTTGGCCTGACCATGAACTGTGCCCGCTGCCACGATCATAAATTCGACCCGCTGGAGCAGGCCGACTACTACCGTCTTCGCGCCTTCTTCGAACCGTACCACGTGCGTGTCGATGTGGTGCCCGGCGAAACAGATCTGACAGTCAATGGTATTCCCCGAGTGTTTGATGGTCTGCCGGAAGAGCCTACGTGGCTCTACATCCGCGGCGACGAACGAAACCCTGACAAGTCCCGAGTGATCGCTCCGGCTGTCCCTGCTGTGCTCAGCCCGCAGCCAGTGACCATTGAACCAGTTCCGCTCCCGGCTGATTCGTGGCAGCCGGGACGTCGCGTCTGGGTGATTGAAAATCATCTGGCAGCCGCCACCGCGAAAGTGCAGGCGGCCGAGTCAGCTCAGACAAAGGCGATGGCAGACCGAGACGCTGCCGTGACCGCTCGAGACAACTTCAGACCTTCAGCAGCCCCCGTAAAGGGGAAGATTCTGGCTGCGGACAGATTTGCGGAACTCAACCAGAAATCGTGGCAGCTGATCGGCGGCGACTGGGAACATACCCCGGGACAGCTATCCCAGCGGCTCGACGGCAGGACACGATCGGCGCTGCGTTATCGCGGCGACGTACCCGCTGACTTTGACGCCATGGTACGGTTCACTATTCGTGGCGGCAGTCAGTATCGCAGCGTTGGTCTGGCCTTCGACACCGTGCTGCATGACGCATCGCC
The DNA here is from genome assembly GCA_023260695.1 of Planctomycetaceae bacterium. Lineage (GTDB taxonomy): Bacteria > Planctomycetota > Planctomycetia > Planctomycetales > Planctomycetaceae > SXXK01. The sequence continues at coordinate 3,503 of JALQUR010000455.1, read as the reverse complement.
GGATGAACCGGAAGGACTGAGCGAACAGAATGTCTACGTGAGTGCTCAGGACAACGGACCGAAGATTCACGCTGCCCACCACGAAAACGGTCGCTGGGTGTATCCCACCGGAGCTGCGGTTCGAGGGCTGCCGATTGCACTCAATCAGCCTTACACGCTGCAGCTGCAGGTCCGCGGACAGCTGATCAATGCGACGCTTGATGGAGTCCCGTTGATTGCATTTGATTCACCACTGGCTCGCCGGAAGGGCCTCCTGCAGCTCACAGTTTTCGATGCCCTGGTGGATGTGCACGAATTCGTCCTGCGAGAATTGCCGGCGGACCTGTTACTGATTCCCGCGACCACCGATCCGGCCGCTGCTGCTCCTTCGCTGGAACGAATGGAAGCGGCAGTCCTGCAGGCCGAACTGGCAGTAACCGCGGCGTCCGCCACCGTTGCAGCAGCACGGGCGGAACTGCAGAGTGTCACCGCTCGAGCTGCTGCCGTGCGCGCAGTCGCTGTCGACGCTGAGCCTGAAACTTCCGCAGCGGCATCGGAACTGCGGATTGCAGCGATCCGAGCAGAACGCGAACTGGCAGTTGCGGCAGCTCGACGTGCACTGGCTGTCGCAAAGCAGCAACAGGCGACAGAGGCAGGGAAACCGGACGATGCAGTGAAGGCCGTGCGGACCGCGGAGCAGTCGCTTGAAAAAGCTCTCGCTGCCGTCGATGGTGAAGTGAAACCGGAGGACACCTTCACTCAGTTCACCGGAGCATCATGGACACCAACGCGATTCTTCAATTCCGGCAAGGATGATCCGGAAGTGAAGTTCCAGGAAGTGAGTACGGGGCGTCGTTCGGCGCTGGCGAAATGGATCACCGACCCCCGCAATCCGCTCACCGCCCGCGTTGCAGTCAATCACATCTGGACGCGTCACATGGGGCAGCCGCTGGTGCCGACCATGTTCGATTTTGGTCGGCGAGGCACACCGCCGACGCACCCGGAACTGCTTGACTGGCTGGCCAGTGAACTCATCGACAGTGGCTGGAGCATGCGGCATCTGCATTCGCTGATTGTGAATTCCGCGGCCTATCGACTGCATTCCAGTCAGGCAGGAAATGCGGCTGCCGTGGAACGCGACGCAGAGAATCAGTTGTACTGGCGGCGACTGCCGATCCGCCTTGAATCACAGGTCATTCGCGACAGCCTGCTGGCCCTCTCCGGTACGCTGGACGAAACGCAGGGCGGGCCACCCGTGCCGGCTGCAGAACAGGCCGCATCGACTCGCCGCAGCCTGTATTTCTTTCATTCGAATAATGAACGCAATCTGTTCCTGACGACGTTTGATGAAGCGCTGGTGAAGGATTGTTATCGACGGGAACAGAGTATTGTGCCACAGCAGGCACTGGCGTTGTCCAACAGCGAACTGGCATTCACCACCGCTGAAAAGGTGGCAGAGCGAATCACAGCGACTGCGGTGGACGATGCCGAATATGTCGCTTCGGCGTTTCGGCTGGTCACAGGTATTGATCCGCAGCAGGACGAAGTGCTGGCCAGTCTGCAGGCGCTGCACGAATGGGCGGCGCTGGCGGACGGATCAGCGACTGCAGCTCGCGTGAACCTGATTCGAGTTCTGATCAACCACAACGATTTTGTCACGCTGCGATAAGGTTCGGGAAAGGGGTTCGATCATGCTTGAACGACGCCGTCTGCTCACCGAAAGCTGTCATGGGTTCGGCAGTCTCGCACTGGCAGCCATGCTGCAGCGGGATGGATACGGACGAACGGCAGACTGGAGCTCGCCTGACGGCCAGCCGCACAGCGCTCCGCAGGTCACCAGCGTAATCTGGCTGTTCATGAATGGCGGTGTGAGCCAGATGGAGAGCTTTGATCCGAAGCCGATGCTGACAAAGTACGCCGGCAAGACCATCGCGGAGACCCCATTCGCCGCAGCCCAGGATCCGCAGAAACTCAAACTGGAGCGACTTGTCGTCCCGGACGGTAATGGCAATCAGCGGAATACGCTGTATCCGCTGCAGGTGGGCTACCGTCGTCACGGACAAAGCGGCATCGAAGTCAGCGACTGGTTCCCGCACACGGCTCGTCATGTCGATAAGCTGGCAGTGGTACGTTCGATGTGGACCACGGACAGCAATCACGGCGCGCAGACGCAGTTTCATTCCGGACGGCATCAGAATGACGGAGACTTTCCCAATCTGGGCGCATGGGTGCACTATGGGCTTGGATCGCTGAATGAGAACCTGCCGCAGTACATTTCCATGGGGAATCGGGAGTACTGGAATAAGCGGGACGGGCATTATCTGGGCCCTGCTCACGATGCCGTACCATTGCGAGTGGATCCTGGCAATCCGCTTGATTTCAGCCGACCATCTCGAGCGGTTTCGGCAGCATCTGAACAAGTCAGCCGGGATCTGATCGGGCGGCTGAATTCGCTGCGGCAGCGGGACTATCCTCTGGATGACGCGCTGGCCGCCAGAATCGCTTCCTACGAGCTGGCATTTCGGATGCAGCAGTCGATCCCGGAAGTCGTTGATTTTGCTCAGGAGACCGCAGAAACGCAGGCCTTGTACGGACTCGATCAGCCGCACTGTCGAGATTTTGGGATGCAGCTGCTGGCAGCTCGGCGGCTGGTGGAACGTGGAGTGCGGTTTATCCAGATTCAGCATGGTGCTGGTGGTGCCGGGGCGTGGGACGCACACGGTGGGCTGCAGGGAAACCATGCAAAGAACGCCCTGGCAGTGGATCAGCCGATTGGTGGGTTACTGGAAGATCTGGAACGCCGCGGGTTGCTGCAGCAGACACTGGTATTGTTCGCGAGTGAATTTGGGCGCACGCCGGGAAGTCAGGGAGCAGACGGGCGGGATCATCACATCTACGGCTTCAGCGTCTGGATGGCTGGAGGTGGTCTGAAACGCGGTGTCGTGCACGGTGCGACGGATGAGATTGGATTTCATGCAGTGGAAGATCGGCACTACGTCACTGATATTCACGCCACGATACTGCAGCAGCTGGGACTGGACTCACGGCAGCTGGAGATCCCCGGCCGTAAGCGCCTTGATATCGATCACGGTCATGTGATTGACGCAATCCTTGCCTGAGCCGACTTTACTCCACACGGGGAAGATGCGATCCCCGGATCAAAGGAAGAGCATTCCCATTCGTCAGTTCGCCCAGCGAGGCGAAATGGGCGGCGAACGCCGCCACCGGATGCCACTGATCCGGTGTTCATTGATCAGGTTGCTCGGCTAGTTGCTGACGCTCAGACGAATGGTTTCGATCGCGGCATGTCCGGATTTGCGGAACGGACGTGGCAGCGGCTGGCCGATGCCATTGGCATCCACACTGCGGCAGCGGAGGTTGTATTCCCCTGCGGGTTGTGGCGGGAGTGCGACGGCCCAGTGAGCATTGGTGAGTCGCATGGGCCATTCCAGCGGTTGGCCCTGTTCATTGAACCCGAATGTGCTTGTCGGGATTTTACCGCCGGGAAGACTGCTCCAGTCCGT
>JALQUR010000111.1 GCA_023260695.1 Planctomycetaceae bacterium | reverse complement strand
CCATCTTGCTCACCATGTTTGATAGTCGTACCCGCCTGGCCCACGAAGTGGCCGCGGATGTGCGCCAGCACTTCCCCCAGCAGGTGCTCAATGCTGTTATTCCCCGCGCTGTGCGCGTCTCTGAGGCTCCGAGCTATAGCCAGACTGTGGTGAGCTACGACACCATGTCGGTCGGACTGCACATGGACCGCCACAAACCAGTCTCTCCAACGCTGCTGCTCATTCCCCGCATTCCAGACCGTAGAATCGGATTGCAGTCTCACCAAACAGCTGACGTTCCTCGCCGGCTGACAGATTTCCGATGCACTCCTGCAATGCCTCTTTGACCTGACCGTACTCGGCCGCCAGTTCGCATACCGGCCAGTCAGAACCGAACATACAGCGTTCTGTACCGAACGCCTCCAGAGCCGTCTCCACGTACGGCCGCAGATCTGCAGGAGTCCAGTGATTCCAGTCTGCCTCTGTGACCATCCCGCTGAGCTTGCAGAACAAATTCGGATACGCAGCAGCCTCACGAATCTCCCGCTGCCATTGATCCAGCGACCGATCCCTGATCTGTGGCTTGGACAGGTGATCGATCACCATCTGCAGATCAGGCAGCTGAGCTGCCAGAGCAGGAGCATGCCGCAGGTGTCGAGAGTAGAACAGCAGATCGAACGGCACGCCGTGCTTCTGCAGTACTTCAAGTCCGTTGAGGATCTGCGGGCGAACGATGAAATCGTCATCCGGCTCGTCCTGGGTGATATGCCTGATTCCCACCGCCAGCGGATGTTCCCGGAATTGCAGCAGCTGCTGTTCCACGTCAGCGGCTGCCAGATCAACCCAGCCCACAACGCCAGCCAGAAAGTCATTCTCGTCAGCAAGCTGCAGTGCCCACTCGTTTTCCGCCACGTTGTGCTGTGTCTGAACAAACACCGAACGATGAACTCCGGACTGTTCCAGCAGCGGCTTCAGATCCTGCGGAAGATAACTCCGACAGATTCGTTCGTGCTGCGGGGCCTGCAGCCATCCGTATTCAAACGGCAGATCCAGCTGCCAGAAATGCTGATGCGCATCAATTATCATCTGAACGTCCCGTCGTCCTGACTGACATGTTCGGCAGCTGATCTGCAGGCACAAATCATGCTGACCTTCATGCTGACCATCGGTAACTCTGCCCTGGTGTGCGGTTTCGGTGCGGTAGCCTGAGGCTGGAATGGCTGCCGCAGGCTGTTGCCGTGAAGTGTAGCACGACAGACGCTGCATTCCACACGATGATCACCGCGAGGCTGCAACCTGACGCTTCTGAACGCACCAGGCAGCCAGCACCACTGACCGCAGCACAGACACACTCCCACTGCACCCCAATTTCCCCGGTCGTCCGCAGAATCGGCGCCAGCAGTACCAATCCTGCCAACTCTCCAGCCAATACCGCCGCAAACGCACTGACAACGTTAAAAAAACTTGTCATTTTCACCGTTTTCGGGAATCCTCACAGGACTGCATTTTGTTAGCCTCTCCCCGAGGGAACTACTCGCAAAAGGATGTACGGCCCGTCCGCCATACACAGGAAGCCAAATGAAAGTTGTCCTGGAACTGCAGAACCAGACAGCCAATGTCCGGACCATCACGGTCCGTCATGACATTGTGATCGGTCGTGGTGCCGACTGCAGCCTGCGACTTTCATCTCCGCAGGTCAGCCGACGGCACTGCATCATGCGAGTCGGACGCTCAGGCGTCACCATCGCAGACCTCGACAGCAGCAACGGCACCTGGGTCAACGGACAACGCGTACCGTCAGGAGTGCGTCAACCGGTCGCAGATGGCTGCGAAATGGCGGTCGGACCGATCACATTCCGTGTGCGACTACTCGGACAGCCGGAATCCGATCAGGACGTGACTGAAGTAGCCTCGGCCTCCGCTCGACCTCCCGGACCACCCCCGCTTCGCCCCCCGGCAAGATCAGATCGCGTGCAGCTCGAATCAAAGCCAGCACCGGCAAATCCCGTTGATGATGAACGCGTTGATAGTCGCGCAGAAGTTGGTTCACTGGGGCTTGATGGATTGTCTGATCGGCAGCACAGCAGAATCATCCCACCCGACGGATCCGTCGTCGAATATTTTGACGATCTGGACTTCTCTGACGAACCGGAAGACAGCGTCGACGTGCTCGAAGCTGGTGTGATCGATGCAGGGGACTCTGCTTCGTCCGGTGAAGTCACCAGCCCGGACATCGACCTGATGTCCGGTGGGGAAGAAGACCTTGACTTTGCTGAAGTTGAACTGCTCGAAGATGATGCCTCTTCGACAAGCCAGATGAATGTGGATATGCTGGATGATGATGACATCGATCCGGATCTGAAAGCCTTCCTGAAGGGACTCTGATCCCGCTGCCACTGCCACGGTCATTACGCCAGTTCGCTGATCCCGTGGCCTGGTTTTCAGCTGGCCCGGTTTTCAGCTGGCCCGAATGCTGCCCGTCCCGCCTGTTCATATTGATTCAGACAATCCGGACGCATCTCCGCTGGATGCCTCCAGCCCTGCCCACGATCGCTGCTTCGCCCCCATCCTCCGGAGCCAACTCAGGAATAGTCCGCGTCCCCGTTCCCAATCGGCTGCAGCGGACACCGTGAGGCAACAAACGTCTGCGACTCATCGC
>JALQUR010000085.1 GCA_023260695.1 Planctomycetaceae bacterium | reverse complement strand
GGCGGCCCCGCAAAAGGCGGCAGGGAATGTCATGTTGCCACTGGAACGTCGAGCAGCAATGGCGGCAACCCCGGAAGCGGCCCATGAAGAGATGGAATTCATGACAGAACTGCCGGATATTGACTGATTCTGCAGTTCCCGTCACGGCGTCGGTGTCGTGGCTGAGAACTTGTGATCACGGCGATGTTGTTGCCTGTTGCGGACGGCATCCGGTTTTTCAGAGCTGGGCGGTTTCCGGAAAAACTCTGGTCAGATTAGGGTGGCGACCCCGTTTCTGATTAGACTCTTTACAACACTGACAGCACCGGCGTGCACCAGACATTACGGGGCCAGAGATCCCATTACCTGCGGATCCGACTGTGTTCCCGAAGATTACTCCAGAGGACAACTCTGTTCATGCCATCATTACATCGACTCCCTTTTGAAAAACCATTATACGAGCTGGAAGACCGGCTAGTTCAGCTTGAGGCGCAGCCTGATCCCAGTCCGGCAGAGCGGGAGAGCATGCGGAGAATGCGCGTGGAACTCACCCAGATGACGCGTGAGTTGTATGCCAACCTTGATCCATGGCAGACTGTTCAGGTATCGCGCCATCCCGATCGCCCGCAGACACGTGACTACCTGGAACTGGTCTTCGATGAATTTGTTGAACTGCACGGAGACAAGGCTTTTGGGGATGATCGGGCCATCGCGACAGGGTTTGCGCGGCTCGGTGGACGCAAGGTGATGTTTGTCGGTCTGCAGAAAGGGCGTACTCTGAAGGAGAGAAACGAGTGCAACTACGGCTGTGCTCATCCGGAAGGCTATCGCAAGGCAATGCAGAAGATGGAGATGGCCAGTCGCTACGGCCTGCCGATCGTCTGCCTGATCGATACTCCAGGGGCATATCCAGGGATCGGTGCTGAGGAGCGAGGGCAGTCATACAACATCGCTGTCAATCTGCGGGATATGTCAACACTCGAAGTGCCTGTCGTGTGTGCCGTAATCGGCGAAGGTGGATCCGGAGGTGCACTGGGAATCGGCATGGGCAATCATGTGGCAGTTCTGGAGCACGCATATTACTCCGTGATCAGCCCTGAAGGGTGTGCTGGCATCCTCTGGAAGAGTGCAGTGCATAAGGACAAGGCTGCGCGAGCTCTGCGTTTCACAAGTAAGGACCTGATGGAGCTTGGCGTCATTGATGAGGTCATTCCGGAGCCGCTCGGAGGAGCCCATCGAGACCACTTCAAGATTGCCGCGACTCTGAAGGGTCGGCTGGTTGAAGCCTTGCAGAAGTTTGAAAAGTTCTCTGCAGACGAAATCGTTGAGCATCGCTATGAGCGATTTCGCCGCATCGGCGTGTTTCACGAAGGTGAAGTGGATGCGGTGGCGGGTTGAGCCCGGCCTCAAATCGCCCCACGGCGTCTTGTTGCAAGCCCACCGATTCAGACTGCACGCTCAGCGTCAGATTCACGCTCAGCGTCAGACTGCAGGTTCAGCGATACTCTGTCGCTGCTCAATGCGTCTGGACAGTATCGCCTCAGCAATCAGACAGGCCATGGCGGCAAGCAGAAACAGCCGCCAGATTTTCTGCCGGGACTCCAGCGCTTCAGCATTCAGCCGGGCTTTTTGAGTGGCAGACTCTGCCGTTGATCCCGGGTCGCCTTCAATGGCAGCAACATCGGCCGATAACCCGAGTGCCTGCAGCTGACCGGCTGGCAATGGTTCCGTACGACTTTCTGCTGCAGAAACATTGACCAGAAACTCCACTTCCTGAGTCCCTGTGGAAGCTGGCATGGTCAGTCTCCAGCGGCCAGGCTGATCCAGCACAAGAGTCCTGGGCAGTGACGCTTCCGAAGAATCCGCAGAAAGTTGATCGGCAGACACCGTGGATTCATCCGGTCTGGTGAGCGTCCAGTCCGCATCAGCAAAATCCTCGGGTGACAAAGTGGAACCCACTTCCAGAATCTGCAGTTCACTTTCATTCGGCCATGACAGTTCCAGCAGGCGATTGAGCAACGGCGGGAAGCGGCTGGACAATGCCCACTGACTGTCATTCGGATGCCAGCCCGTCATGCTCAGAAAAACTCGACCACCACCCGTCCCGGAGTACTCCACAATCGCCGGATCGCCGCTGTCAAATCGCACCAGGACACGCAGTTGCTGCTCACTGTCAGCGGCGAGTGAAATTCTGCGGTGTTTCCAGATGCGAATGGACGAAAAATCTGAGAAGCGGGCGTCGGCAAACGGTCGCAGCAACGGTGCTTCGAGGTCCGGTGCTGTGAACATGGCATAGTCGTCGACATCAGCTTCGGTCACTTCACACCCTGCAGGCAGCAGCTGCTGCACAGCTGTTGCCATCTCCACGGAATCAAGTGCGATCAGCAGATTGCGTCCGCTTTCCAGAGCAGACTCCAGGCTCCGCACAGCCTGTTCCGATGGTGCAGCGGTGACAATGATCAGTCGAGTTTCTCGTGGGGGAGGTACGATGGTGCCGTCGGCAGTCTGCAGATCTGCTAACTGAGGCAGCAGCGTTTCGTCTCCGTCGAGGGCTCGCTGCAGATAATAACGCATCTGGTCAGAATCATTTGGATCAGTGGAACCAAGATGTCCGATGACGCGGACCGGTGTTTCGGCCGTTGGCAGATCAATCACATTGTCAAATGGATGAGGATCATCGAGCAGTTCCACACCAGCAGCAGTCGTCTGTCCAGTCGAGGGAAGCGATACTGTACGACGCTGTCCCGGGGCAATGTCCACTGTGATGGGATTGCCCAGTGGCTGCCCGGCAGAATCAAAGGGCTGCAGTCGGAATTGTGACCTGGTGGAGTCTCCGGCATTGGTAATGCGAACCCGATCACTGTTGTTTTCCCGCAGCAGGCTGATCCCCGCATTGCCGATGGGATCAGCCTGGACAACCTGAAGTTCGATGCGGACATTTTCCGGCCATGCGGCCGACTGCAACTGTTGCAGCCGACTTCCGTTCTGGAAGTCCGTGATCACGACCAGAACCTTTTCGCGAACGGCTCCGCTTCCCGATGTTTCCCGTGAGAGCTCTTCGGCTGAAGCCAGCATTGCGGTGGCGGTTTCCGTCGATGACCAGTCCGGATCCCAGAGTTCATCGATGCGCTGCAGCAGTGCTGATCTCGAATCCAGCGGCGTCTGCAGCCATTCTTCGGCCGAAATCAGTGCGGACACCGCAGAAGAATACATGGAGACACTGAGCACATCATCATTACTCAGCGAATCTGCAAGACTGCGGAATTTCTGGAGTACCTGATCACGAATTCCATCACGACGCATGCTGGCGCTGGAATCAATCAGGACTGCAACCCGCTGACCGGTCTGAACGTCGTCATCCTGTTCGATCGAGACACGTTGAAATGGTCTGGAGAATGCCATGCCGAGCAGGATGACGGCAAGGATTCGCAGCAGCATCAGCGGCCAGTGTTCCGGGGAGGATCTGCGTGTTGTCTTTGGGAGTGTTTCCTTCAGAAAGCGGACGACAGTGAAGGGGACTGTGCGAGCGGGCGTCTTCCGCAGCAGATGCAGCACGAACGGGACGGATGCCAGAAGTCCGCCGGCGACAGCAAAGTTCAGACTCAGAAACTCGAACATGGTCATTCAATCCTGTTACTGCTGCCTTCGTCCCGACGTCTGTCTGTTCAGCGAAATTCCCGGCGAGCCTGCAGGAATTCGGCGAGGCAAAGTTCCAGCGGCTGGTCCGTCTGAAACTGTCGAAAGATTGCTCCGGCAGCCTCACATTCCTGCTGCAGTTGTCGATTGTGTTCCGTCATCCTTGCCGTGTAGTCAGCGCGAATGGTGTCGGGATCAGCGTGAATCTGTACTGCAGTTTCAAGGTCCTCGAAACGCACCGGCTCGGAGAAACTCAGGCTGACCTCTGCCGGATCCAGCACCTGCATGACAACAACGTCGTGTCCACATCCGCGAAGCGATCGCAGGCTGTCCTGCAGCTCTTCTGCCGGGGAAAGCAGATCAGAAATCAGAATCACCAGACCTCTCTTCTGCAGGCGTTCCGCAGCGTCACGCAGCGCACCTGCAGTGTCGGTGAGCTGTCCGGCAGCGGCCCGCTCCATCGTGACCAGCAGTCTGCGGAAGTGGCCGGGGCGGTAACGGGCCGGAACTACCTCGCGAATGTGATCGTCGTAAAGCGTCAGTCCCACAGCGTCGCCCTGACGGTTGAGCAGCCAGGCCAGAGATGCTGCCAGCGTTGAGGCGTAACTCCACTTGCTCCAGTCAAGCGACTGAAACGTCATGGAACGACTGACATCCAGCAGGATGTTGCATCTGAGATTGGTTTCATCTTCAAATAACCGGATGTAGCTGCGGTCCGTCCGAGCAAAGAGCTTCCAGTCAAGGAAACGAGGATCATCACCACGCGTGTATTGTCGATACTCTGAAAACTCCACAGAAAAACCATGGCGATTGCTGCGGTTCAGGCCTGTCCGAAATCCATCAACAATCAGTCGCGCGCGCAATTCCAGCGAGCGGATTGCCATGATGACTGACGGATTCATCAGCTCTGCGGACATCAGTCCTCTCCTTCAGCAGTCACTGTCAACAGTATGTTGCAGCGACGCTGCATTCCTTTGCTCACACCCTCAGGCAACAGTTTCGTTCTTCGGATGCTCCACGTGCTCCAGCAATTGGCTGATGAGCTGATCTACAGTGACACCAGCAGCCTCTGCGCGGTAGTTGGCAAGAATACGATGCCGCAGCACGGGCAGGGCAAACGAACGGATATCCGCTGCAGTCACATAACTGCGACCGTCCAGAAGCGCCTGAGCTTTTCCTGCCAGAACCAGATACTGCCCGGCACGCAGACCTGCACCCCATGACACGCTGTCGCTGATGAAGCCCGGACAGCCCGGCTGCCCGGGACGCGAAGTTGCTGCGATGCGTACCGCATATCGCACAACGTCCTCAGCGATCGGCACCTTACGAACAACATGGTTGAAGTCGATCAGATCCTGCCCGCTGAAGAGCGGTGCCACCGGAGCAGGTGCGGCCGTTGTGGTCTGCCGGACGACCGCAACTTCATCATCTTCCGGCAGGTAGTCGATCATGACATTGAACATGAACCGGTCCAGCTGAGCTTCCGGAAGTGGATACGTTCCTTCCATCTCAATCGGGTTCTGCGTCGCCAGCACAAAGAACGGGCTCTCCAGTTCATATCGTCGCCCGGCAGCAGTGACCTGCTTTTCCTGCATGGCCTCCAGCAGAGCAGACTGCGTCTTCGGCGGCGTGCGGTTGATCTCATCCGCCAGCAGCACATTGGCAAATACCGGCCCGGGGATGAACCGCATACTGCGAGCACCGGAGGCGTCCTCCTCCAGCACCTCCGTGCCGGTGATGTCTGCCGGCATCAGGTCCGGCGTAAACTGAATGCGGCTGAACTTCAGACTGAACAGTTCCGCGATGGTCTTGACCAGCAGCGTCTTCGCCAGACCCGGAGCACCAGTGAGCAGACAGTTTCCGCCTGCCAGCAGTGATACCAGCAACTGGCGGACTACATCCTTCTGACCAATGATGACACGCGATAACTCACTGTCGATCCGACTGCGAAAATCACGCAGCTGCAGGATCAGTTCTCGTTCTCGTTCTTCGTTGATTTCAGTACTGCTCATGTCTGGCTTTCAGTCTGCTGTGGTCTGACAGTCGGTGCGGGCTCCGCTCTGCTTTCCTGCTAGTGAGTCATTGCGTAGAAAATAATGTTGATGCCGAGTGGGTAGGCTTTCTTCTCTGAGAACTCCCGGAAGTACCATGGGTCCTCTGCCTCCCGTTCCCAGCCGTCGCCAAGATCCGTATTGTGGCAGATGATGGCCATCATGCGGCCGTCATCGTCAAACAGTCCGCGGTAATGGACTTCCTCTGTGCCCGGGCCCTGCGAGGTGGCGATCTCACCGTTCGCCAGTGGCTGTGCAAACCCGATTGCCGGAATCTGCGGTCGCTCCTGCAGGTCGTACACACAGTGGAAAATGGGATGATCCAGTGGCAGTTCCTGAGGCTCCCGGTCCGGGAATACCTGCTTCAGTTCCCGATAGAATCCTTCCCACTCTTCATCGCCCCAGAAGTCATCCACCATCATGAAGCCGCCGTTGAGCAGGTAGCTGCGAAGTGCTGCCCGCTCGTCTTCTTCCAGATAGATGTAACCGGGCTCGATGACGTAGATGAATGGATAATCAAACAGCCGAGGATCTGTGAGGTCCAGAATCACGCCGTCGGGATCGGTGTGCAGGGATGTCAGCTGCTGCAGACGCCAGCTGAAATTGAGATCCGCATCGGGGTAGTCAGTCTGCCAGCCCCAGCGTCCCATCGACCGATAACGGATACGGACAAAGGTAAACACATCCTGCGTGAAGTTGTCATCAATTTTCCAGTCGGGAACACCGCGACGATCAACACGCCCGTCGGATCCATAGTTGATGCCGCGGCGACCACGCTGGCCAAACTGAGCCACGCAGGCGGCGGACAACAGCAGCCCCGTTAATGCCACCGTCACGATCAGTCGTTGTCGGCTCAAAGCTTCCCGTCTCCTGGCTGGTCACGGAACGCTGCAGCGAAGGCTGCAGATGCGTACAGAACAGACCCTTCCGGTAATTCAGACAGGGGGATTTCCTGTGAGGCAGGCGATATACCGGACGAAGAAGACTGACCGCGTCACTGCTGTCAGCGTTCTTTCGCAGTTGTCCCAGATTTCCGGGGGAATTGCCACTGCCGCAGGCTGGCATTTGGGCAGGAACAGGTGGAGCCGCGAAAAGTTGCACCGCGCAGATTGTATCGGGTGCAGGGAATGCTACAGCCACGGTGCCAGACTGTTCAGGATTTCCTGCAGAACCGCTTCGTCAGCCTGAGGCCGCTCGGCACTCTGCGGATGGGTCAGCGACGTGGCAATCATGCCCCGAAGCTTCAGAAACATGGCCGCTGAATGCTTGTAGGCGGGCACCGGAGCACGGAAAGTGAAGAATCCGAGGTACTGCAGCACGTCGTTGAGCGAATAAAAATCGGGGTCGCCCTGCTGCCACATCCGGTCACGTCGAGCAAACAGATCCGGAGCAAAACTGCTCAGTCCGAGCAGATAATCGCTGCCGTACATCACCATATCAATCGCCAGATCATTCCCGGTGAGCACCATGAAGTCCGGACGTACCTGGTCCCGCCAGTTGAGCCTTTGCCATTCCAGCGAGCGATCCAGAGATGAGTGCTTGGCTCCGATACAGCGAGGAATATCCATCAGTCCGCGGTATACCGTCTCACTGTAAATCTGTCCGAATGGTGCAAATACCTGACTCAGCTCAAACCCGATCAGACTGTCACAGCATTCAGCAAGAGACCGATAGGAATCGATGATGGCCTGGTCTTCCTGCTGCGTCAGCCCGTAAGACTGGAAGATAACCGGTGTTCCCCCCGCCCGCTGGATCAGCTCCATCTCTGCTGCGTAGCTGTCACGGCTGAAGGAACTTCCCGGAGCATCACCAACGAAGGCACCGGCACAAAACGGGCGGCCAGCAGTCAACGCCTGCGTCCGTTGCAGGACTTCCAGCCTGACTGATGGATCCAGCAGATTGACGTAGCCAGTGTCCATATTCACGGCCGGTCGAAGTCCTGCATCCAGCGTCCGCTGCACGTGTGCCTCGAAGCCGCTCCAGTCAACTTCGGAGGAACTCAGATATGGCAACAGGACTGCCGAAATCCCCGTGATGGCACGGTTCGGCTGCAGTTCACGGATCACTTCGCTGGTTGTTGTCATGGCACAAACCGCATCCGGGCAGAATGGAACAGGGCGGACTCAGGAATTCGGGTCAGGGCAGTGGCCATTCCGCTGATGTAAATGGTTGCGGCTGCAGCTTTGCCGGATCCACCACCGTGTGCCTGACGCGAGTTCGCTTCCACGTGTAAGTAATATGTACCAGCCCGTCCGACGTCTGGATGATCGCCGGGTAGGAAAACTCAGAACGCTCTTCGCGATCCAGTGTCAATGCTGCTTGCCAGTGCACACCATCATCGCTGACGGCCAGATTGATCATCGCCCGACCACGAGGGTTTCCCTTGCCGCGATGCGTATGGTTGTACACCAGCAGGTGAGTACCGGATGCCAGTGTCACCCCATCGATCCCGCTGTTCGGGTTGGGCAGCATTCCGGGTGCCGGAGTTGTCCACGTCTTGCCACCATCCTCAGATGTGGTTTCGAGAATCTGTCCGTTGCCGTCCTGATTTCTGCACAGTGCCAGCAACTTTCCTTCACCTGGCTGCAGGATTGTCGGCTGAATGGCTCCGAATTCCTTGCCATCATGAATTGCCGGTGTCCGCTGCCATGTGTGACCCCGGTCACTGCTCATCTCAAAATGAACTCGCCAGCCGTCGAATTCTGTGCTGCTGCCGCTGAGCAGTGTGCCGTCTTCGAGCAATAGTGGCTTGTTGCGGACCGGGCCGTCAATGTGCTCTGGCAGACGCCGAACAGCATGCCAAGTTTCGCCATGATCGCTGGATTCAGCCATCATTCCCCACCACGTTGATGGGCTTGGACCACATTTCCAGAACAGTACCAGAGGACCATCCGGGTACTGGAAGAGCACCGGGTTCCACGTTGGATGGCGGTACACGTCACCGGCCGGAGTGCTGTACTGAATGCCGTTTGCCACTTCCACTGGTGTGGTCCAGTGCCCAGCTGCATGCCGCGCCACCCAGATGCCAACGTCGGGATGCTTTTCATGCGTCCCGCCAAACCATGCAGCCACCAGTCCCTGAGGTGTCTCGGCAATCGTGGATGCGTGACATTGAGGAAACGGGGCCTCGTCATAGATGAAGGTACGTGACACCACACCTGGCTGATCGGCAGCCTGCAAGGGAAGTACCAGTACCAGCAGTGCGCAAATTGATGGCAGAGTGCGACACGAGTGATGCATCAGGCGGGTTCCTTTGAGTCGTGTATTGAAGCGTTTGGCGGTGCGGCTGCCGCGCGGGATCATTGCGGATTCTGAATGGCGTCGTCCGGCAGCATGTGCCCCATCTTCTCTCGCTTTGTGGCCATGTAACCACTGCGACAGGAATGGGGAGCTGCCACAATCGGCACCTGCTCCACCACATCCACACCTACCCCGGAATAAACAAACGCATTCGTTTTCTTGGGGTTGTTGGTGAGCAGACGGATACGGGAGAGCCCCAGATCCTTCAGAATCTGCAGTCCCACCATATAGTCCCGCATGTCCGCTTTGAAGCCAAGGCGATGGTTGGCTTCCACGGTGTCCAGCCCCTGGTCCTGAAGCTGATAGGCCCGCAGCTTGGCCATCAGTCCGATGCCGCGACCTTCCTGAGGCAGATACACCACTGCTCCGGTGCCTTCTGACTGAATCATGGACATCGCCAGACGCAGCTGATCGCCACAGTCGCATCGCAGGGAATCAAGCACATCTCCGGTGAAGCAGCTGGAGTGCATGCGGACCAGCGGAGCTTCCACGGAAGACAGGTCACCCCACACCAGTGCCAGCGGCTCCTGGGGTTCATGACTGACCTGATAGCCGATCACATTCGGAGTGCCAAAGTCCGCGGTTGGCAGTGGGATGGACACCACTCGAGTCACAAGCTGTTCGCGAATTCTGCGATAACGAATCAGATCTTCTATGGAAATCATCGGAATCTGATACTGCTCGGCAATCTGATGCAGCTCCTCCAGCCCTGCCATACCATGACTGCTCTGACTGCAGATCTCAATCAGTGCTCCCACCGGTTCACAGCCGGCAAGACGCATCAGATCGATGGTGGCTTCTGTATGTCCGGCGCGGCGGAGCACGCCACCGTCCATGGACTGCAGAGGATTCACGTGACCCGGCTGCAGGAATTCATCGGCGGAACATTGCGGACTTGCAAGTGCTCGAATTGTGCGAGCTCGGTTTTCTGCACTGACACCAGTTCCCGCCGTCACATGATCAACGCCCCTCAGGAAGGCCGTCTTGTTTGGAGCGTTGTTGCTGGTCTCATCCACCACTGGTCGCAGTTTCAGACGCGAGGCTGTTTCGGCCGTGACCGGAACGCAGAGCGTACCGCGTCCGATTCGCAGCATGAAATCAACCTGCTCCGGAGTGATGGACTGGGCAGCGCAAATGAAGTCGCCCTCGTTTTCACGGTCTTCATCATCGACGACAATCACCATGCCGCCGGTCCGGATCGCTTCAATTGCCTGTTCTATGGGCTGCAATGGCACGTCGGGTCTGTTCCTTTGAGATGTCGAGGTCGATCTGGTGACCTCATGGCTGGTCGTCTTCGCTTGACGACCGTGTCACAACTATAGACTGAAAATCCGATCGGAACACCAGTGGGCGACTGTTTCACTGCAGCCGGAATCCGTATTCCGAAACAAATCAGGGAACCAGAGACACGGTGCCAGAGACTGACAGGCTTCCGGCGGCGGTACACCTGACTCAATGAGCAAACGTCTCCGCAAATGCCTCGCGATAAGCTCGCTCCGCGGTGGGGAACAACGCATCGAATTTCTGTCGATTCGCGGCCCCATGCTGCATGCGACACTTCTCAAAGATCGGCATCGTGAATCCCAGAACCTGCTCCACTCCGCGACGCACAATCTCACCTTTCAGGGAATACAACCGCTCGTGACTCCAGTCCGTCAGTTCAATGAATGGAATTCCCTCGGAAACTTCGATTACATCCGGAACAGCAAATGGACTGAAGCCAGTAAATCCACTCGTCGCTGCCGGTGCCCACGTACGGACGTGTCCGCGACTCTGGCCCCCGGAATAGGTCAGCGAGTGTTTCACGGCCTCTACTCCCCAGCCCTCGTGGTAGAGCAGTGGGTTGTTCAGCACGCTGCGAATGGTCAGCTCCGGATTCTCCTCGATCGGGTAATCCTTCAGATTCTCGTCACCACCGTCGCCGTCGATGAGGTATTTCCAGTTCGGGTAGCGGCGGCGGATTTCCCGACACAATGCCAGCCCCATCGCTGCTGCCTGCACGTCAAGTGGTTTGTAGTCTTCAATCACTCGGATCGCTTCGCGGTAGTCCACCGCCGCCGCAGGCACCTCAACGACCTCCAGAAACATATTCAGGTCGAGGTCGGAGAGGAATCGATGAGCCTGCTCGGCGTCACCGCCTTCGGCATCGACCGAAAGTGTAAATGCCTTCAGTCGAGCCGGGCTCTGACCACGATCCAGAAGACATCTGTAGACCGTCAGGAAGACAGCTCCGCTGTCGATTCCGCCACTGAACATGACACCCAATGGCTCTGACTCCGGAATCTGGTCCAGCCAGCGGTTCACTGATTCACGCAGTGCCGAAATGTATTCCCGGCCGATTTCGTCCGGGTCAGTGCTGAGCCGATTGCGTTGCGGAGTAAAGTAGCGTGTGTTCTGCGGACTGGGGTCCGGGCAGCCGATCAACGCCAGTTCCTGAATGTAGTGTGCCGGCACCATGCGCGTGTAGGAGGGATGGAACTGATCGTCCAGTCCTTCCTGCTTCAGCCACTCGGCAATTTCATCCATGCGCTCGGCAACAACAAGACAGGGCCCATCAATCTGCTTCGCCAGAAAATATCTCAGCGGGCGACCGATGGATCGTGCCAGTCGAATGATCGTGCCGTTGCGGTGCACCAGAGCAAACTGCCCGCTGATCTCACGCACCTGCTGCGGATCTCCGCTGCCGACCCGAGCAGTTGCTTCTTCAACCGACATGTTGAAGATCAGATTGGATTCCGGTTTGAGCAGGTTGACGAATCGTTCGATGTAGGCGTGCTGAGTCATGAGGAAGACTTTCCGCGGACGATCAGTGAACAGGCGGGCAGTCCCGCCACAAGTGACGATATCTTCCGCATTCAATCGGCTTTTTCAATTCGCCCGCCGGCAAAGCTGAGAGGAAGTCAGGAGTGGGGTTTGTCAGCGTGTGGCTATTGCTGATCGTGATAACGGATCTGCTGCTGCAGAGCAGTTGCCGCTGTCAGTAGTTGAACAGACTGGATAACGGGTAGTCCTTACCAGCAGCACTGCAGAAAGCACGATGCACCAGCGTCCTTGTGTGTGGTGTCAGCCAGCGGCCCTTGACCGCTCGGGCCACCATCTTGTGAGTCAGCTGATCCGGTGATGCCTGTACCAGCTGTTTTGACGTCAGCTGCAACTGTTCCATCAGCGGACCAATCGGCTGTGGTCCCAGGTCTCTGTTCTCAGGCGATCGCATCATTCTGCCCGGCGGATTGCGGATGGGTGGCGAAACATTGATTCCGGCAGTCTGCTCAGGGCAGCTGTAGATCCAGCGTCTGTTCCTGTTCGGTGAGTTCCACTCCGCTGCTGATCAAAGTTTCGTCCACGGACACCGACAACGTTGTCCGAAGTGGTGCGACGGCGGTGAGCAGATCGTTGGAATCGAAACGCTCGTCACGTGTGGAATCCTGCAGGACGACGTTTCCTGCACTGTCCTTGACCGTTACTGCGACAGCCACCCGATCGTTGTTCTTTCCACGGACGCGAATACGCAGTGCGGCATGTCCTTCCGGAAGCGGCTCGCGGGACGTGTAACGTTCGGTCACATTTACAGCGGAAACATCGTCGCTTCCGGGTGCCCAGACCATGGGGAATGACTGGCCATTACGACGGAATGTGACGGCATAGATTGCTCGCAGACGGTCATCACGAACTGCCCGGGCTGCTCGTTCCGTGAACCAGCCTCTGTTCAGATCATTGCCGGTTGGTTCACAGGCACCGGTGAACTGCCAGCCATTGTCCCAGATCTCCACCCACGTATGGTTTCCACTTCCATCTGACCAGAGCGGAGTTCCAACGAGGCGTGCGGGAACGCCAACGGACCGACAGGCGTCGATGAGCAGAATTGAGAGCCCGGTACAGGATGCCAGTCCGGTTTCCATACTCTCCAGTGGACTCTGGTCGGCGCGGCGACGCTGAGTGGAATACCGGACATTCAGATCCTTGAAGATGTTCTGATTCAGGATTGCAGCGGCTTCTGAAGCCGTCTTTGCATCCTGTACCAGCGGAGCAAATCGTTTCACGAAGTCGGCCCGCCAGGGATCACGCTTTTCACTCACATTGGCGTACGGCAGCACGGCATCGAACACGATTTCCTCCGGGATGGATTCTCCCCAGGGAGCCGCATTCACCGCCTGCCAG
This sequence comes from Planctomycetaceae bacterium, assembly GCA_023260695.1. Classification (GTDB taxonomy): domain Bacteria; phylum Planctomycetota; class Planctomycetia; order Planctomycetales; family Planctomycetaceae; genus SXXK01. The sequence continues at coordinate 6,198 of JALQUR010000085.1, read as the reverse complement.
GCCAGCCGACTGTTTTCCACGAGGAATTCGGCACCCAGCACCTGCAGATCGCGATCGGGCATATGACTGATCAGAAACTGCAGACCAGCCTTCTGCTGCTCCGGCACGTCAGCCAGAGCCTGTTCCAGCTGTGCGCGGTTGTCTCCGGCTTTCTGCAGTGCCTGTTGCAGGAGTTGATCCACTGGTGCCGGGTCATCGGACTGAGCGACTGCTACCAGCAGAGCAGCCAGACAGAGTGGAATGCGAAGCAGCATGGCAAAATCCGATGTGAAGCGTATTCGAGGGCAGACGTAACTGAGGCAGATAACGCGCTGGTGTCACTGAGGACACAGTGCAATGACACGATTTTCAGCAGACTGCATCGGGCAACAGACGGGTCCGCTGAGTTAACCGATGATCTACCTTATGGTGATTGGTCGGGTTATACAAGCGGTGAACAGTGAACAAAAACGGCAGGAGACTTCCGGTTTTCCTGAAATCAACCGCGCTTTCGTTATGGAGATTTTCAGCATCGAACATCCGCGAATATACTCGGAGTTGGGATGTTGAGCAGTACGCCTGCCGATGCAGCAGGAATCAGGTTCAGGCATTTATCACGCAGGGTCAGTTGAAGATGACACGGGTCGCAATTCTTGGATCAACGGGCTACACCGCTCTGGAACTGCTGAAGATTCTGGCAGACCATCCTGAGGTTCAGGTCGTTGCCGCCACCACTCGCCAGGAAGGCAGCCCGAAGCTGACTGATATTCATCCCGGGCTGGCTGGTCGCTTTGATCTGACCTGCCAGAACCTGACAGCGGAGGAGGTGGGCAGCGTCTGTGATCTGGCCTTCTGCTGTCTCCCGCATACCGCCAGTATGGATGCTGTTCCTCAGCTGCTGGAGGCTGGCTGCCGCATCGTTGATCTCAGTGCAGATTATCGGCTCAATGACCCGGGTGTGTATGAACAGTGGTATCAGCATGTTCATACTGATCCCACTCGGCTGGAGACGGCCGTGTACGGTCTGCCGGAATTGTATCGGGATCGCATCAGAACAGCCGATCTGGTTGCCAACCCCGGTTGCTACACGAGTGCTTCCATTCTGGCACTGGCACCTCTGCTGGCGGAAAGACTCATCGATCCACAGGGCATTATCATTGACGCCAAGAGCGGAGTCAGCGGAGCAGGGCGAACACCGAAGCTGGGTAACCTGTTTTCCGAATGCAACGAAAGTGTGACGGCCTACGGTATCGGGACTCACCGCCATACACCGGAAATTGAGCAGGTGCTGGCGGATGTGGGCGGGCTGGACGTGCAGGTGGCCTTTAATCCTCATCTGATGCCGATGGATCGGGGAATTCTGTGTTCCATCTATCCGCGTCTTGTCGAAAAGCGATCACAAAAAGATTTGCTGCAGCTGTACCGAACCTTTTATTCTGATGCTCCGTTTATGCGGGTGCTGGATCGAATCCCTCGCACGAAGGATGTTTCCGGAACGAACTTCTGCGACGTCACTGTATGCTTCAACAGAGATCAGCTGGTGGTCTTTTCGGCACTTGATAATCTGATTCGCGGTGCCAGTGGTGTGGCGATTCAGAACATGAATCTGATGCTCGGGCTGGATGAGCGAACAGGGATGCTGCGTTGCTGATCTTACGATTCATGCAGGACACTGGTGGTGACTGATCTCTGAAGCTGACTGGCCGGTGTCCGGATGTGCAACCAGAAGTCCACACACGCCAGTCCGGCGAAATTGCAACGATTAACCGATTGAGTCCCTGCAGGCTCGAATTGATACAGGCGAATTGGAATTCAGATGATCTGTGTAAGTCTGGGACGAACAAGACATTCCTCCATCATGGAGGAACATCGTGTCCTGGCCGAGCGTGGTGCGGAGCTGGTGGAGCTGCGAGTGGACTTTATGCGGAAGCGTCCGGACATCGGTCGCCTGCTGCAGGACCGTCCGACGCCAGTGGTGGTCACCTGCCGTCGTCGCGTGGATCGCGGACGCTGGCCGGGTACGGAGGAGCAGCGTCAACTTCTGCTCCGCGAAGCGATCATCGCCGGAGCGGAATACGTCGACATCGAAGAGGACATTGCCGGCAGCATTCGGCGATACGGCAGCACAAAGCGGATTATCAGCTATCACAACTTCGACGAGACACCGCTGGACCTGCATGAGATTCACGGTCGGATGACGCAGCTTGATCCCGACGTGATCAAGATTGTCACGATGGCAAATTCGCCAGCCGACAATGCTCGAGTGCTGCAGATGGTACAGGGATCGCAGATACCAACCGTTGGGTTCTGCATGGGAGAAATGGGCACCGTCAGCAGAATTCTCTGCGGCCGCTCTGGATCACCATTCACCTATGCCAGCTTCAGTCGTGAACGCGAAATGGCGCCCGGACAATTGTCGTGGATCGAAGTTCGCAACCTGTATCGGTTCAGTAAGATCACCAGGGATACTCGCATCTTTGGAGTGATCGGTGACCCGATTGCCCACAGCCGCAGTCCACTGCTGCACAATGCGGCTTTCCGCAAGCAGGGTATCGATGCCGTCTATCTGCCACTTCGCATTCCGGCTGAAGGGCTGCAGGATTCACTCAGAGAACTGGCTCAGCTGGGTTTCGATGGATTCAGTGTCACCATTCCGCACAAGGAATCGGTGCTGGATTTTGCAACCGAGGTGGAAGCGGAAACCGATCTGATCGGGGCGTCCAATACTCTGGTGCGCCGGGACGGTGGCTGGTTTGCCACCAATACTGACGCTCCGGCTGCCCTTGCTGCGATTCGAGCGGGGCTGCAGCAAGCGGGCGGCGTGACAGATCTGCAGGGCCGCCGGGTGATGATTCTTGGAGCTGGCGGTGCAGCTCGCGCTGTCGGATATGCTCTGGTTCGCAGCGGTGCCGCTGTAACGGTCACCAACCGCTCCCGTAATCGCGGCAGGACCCTCGCCGAAGAACTCAATTGCCAGTACGTCAGCTGGGAGAATCGTGGGGTTGAGCAGGTTGAAGTCCTCGTCAACTGTACTCCCATCGGGATGCATCCGGATGTCGATGCGACTCCGTTTGAAGAGCACTGGCTGCGGGATGAGATGCTTGTTTTCGACACCGTTTATAATCCCGAACAGACGCTGCTGCTGAAGCATGCTCGGGAACGAGGATGTCGCACGGTGGGTGGCATTGAGATGTTCATCCGGCAGGCTGCGATGCAGTTTGAAATGTTCACCGGCCAGGACGCGCCGCTCGACTATATGATGGAGACGCTGCGTCAGGCAAATTCCGCTGCCAGAATGGTGGTGAAAACCGACGAAGGCTGATCCCGTGGCGGTGTCCGTTTCTGCTGGATCAGGACCGCACTGCTGCCTTTCACAGATGTACTGAAACTTCGAGGACCCTGACAGACATGGTGATCACCCTGATTGGTTATCGTGCCTGTGGAAAGTCCAGTCTGGCACCGAAACTGGCAAAACGTCTGGGCTGGACTTCCGTCGACTGCGATCAGGCGATTGAGGAGCGTGCCGGGCGATCGATCCCCGAAATCTTTGCTGCCGCAGGGGAAGCAGGATTTCGAAAACTGGAAACCGAGGTGCTTGCTGATCTGCTGCTGCAGCCGCATACCGTGATTGCGAGCGGCGGTGGTGCGGTGCTGGCTGCAGAAAACCGGCGGCTCATGAAAGCGGCTGGTCCGGTCGTGTGGCTGCATGTTTCCGAAAAGACTCTGGTAGCTCGATTGTCACAGGATCGCAGTCGGGGTTCCGTACGGCCCAGCCTGACGGGACGTCCCATTGATGAAGAAGTTCGCGAAGTACTGGCGCAGCGTGAGCCGTGTTATAAGGATGCAGCCAGCATCATCATTCGCGCCGACAATGAATCTCGCGATCACCTGGTTCGAAAGATCTGTCACTTCCTGCGGGATCAGCTGGAGGCTGATATTGCGGGAGAATTCGAATGAGGGGCAGAGCATGCCGGGGGCAGGACGAGCGACGGCTGGTTGTGGCTGAGGCTGCTGGAGCGGATTGCTTTGCGGCTGTGTGCGGGGCAATCAGGCTGAGAAGGGGAACCGCATGATACTGCTTGACCTGCCGCTTCCCTTCGTACTCACCTTTCTGTTCATCATCGGAAGTTGCATTGGCAGCTTTCTGAATGTGTGCATTTATCGATTCCCGATTCGTCGCCGACTCTGGGATCAGCTCAGGGCGCTGAACACGCACGGGTCTGGCTGTCCCCGCTGCTCGTCTGCTATTCGCTGGTACGACAATATCCCGATCTTTGGATGGCTGCGACTGGGGGGACGCTGTCGAGTCTGTCGGCTGCCAATTTCACCTCGCTATCCGCTGATTGAACTGCTCACCGGTGTGCTGTTCGTTGTGCTGTATCTGGTGGAGATTCCGCAGCAGATGCATGGCCGTCCTCTGGTCTGGGGGCTTTATTCTGACGATGGGCCGCAGAATCTGACAAACCTGCATTCGTTGGAACTCTGGCTGCACATTCGTTATCTGCTGCATGCGGCACTGATCTGTGCGCTGATCGTGGCGTCGATGATTGATCTGGAATTGTGGATTATTCCCGATGGCAGCACGGTGCCTGTGATGCTGACATCAATCGTGCTGTCCGGAGCATTTGGCCAGAACTGGATTGTCCCGCTCTGGTTTCAGGACCAGAGTGTGACTCAGACATTGCGCACACTACTGCCGGAAAACGTGGCACCGCTGATGTTCTACTGGGACTGTCTGCCATTTGCTCAGCAGTGGCCGCATCTGCATGGACTGCTGGTAAGTCTTGCCGGGCTGGTTGTGGGCGGCGGAGTTGTCTGGCTTGTACGCATCATCGGTGCTGCAGTCTTCAAACGTGAAGCCATGGGCTTTGGTGATGTTGTGCTGATGGCCATGGTGGGAAGTGTGATTGGCTGGCAGGGGTCGCTGGTCGTATTTCTGTTTCTGGCTCCGCTGATGGCCAGTGTTGTGGCGTTCAGCAGTCTGCTGCTTGGTCGGGGCTCAGAGATTCCCTATGGACCATGGCTCAGCCTGGCCACGCTGATTCTGCTGCTGGGCTGGCGCGTGATCTGGCCGGCTGCTGAGCAGTTCTTTGATCAGGGACCGATTCTGCTTCTGCTGGGGCTGCTGATGTTCGGACTGCTGGTGGTTGTCCTCCAGATGATTCAGCTGCTCAAGCGTGTGCTGGGAATTCAGGGACCGGTTGAGCAGGGAATGTGTGTGGATGACGGGATCCCGATGCTCTATCCTGCTGAACGGTCCGATCCTTGCGCTGGTCTGTGGCAGCGATCAAACTGGTCGGGCGTTCGTGCCGGGCAGGGACTGCAGCAGCAGCACACCTGGAAACGCAACGGTCGGGATTAGAGCAGCCGGACTTTTCCTGTGTTCCTCTGGAACATCGGAGTCCGCGTGAACCAGGAGCATCTCTGTGAAACGTGGTCAGGCAAAACGCTGGCTTACCGATAAGCTGGAACTGCAGCGGAAACTTACACTCGGCGCTGTTGCTGCAATGGTCGGGATGGCATTGGCTGCGTGGGCTTTTGAGCTCGGCATTGTCGTGCTCATTTTGTGGTTCGGCTTCCACTGCTCGTGGATGGTTGCGTTGCTCATTGGTGGCGGAATCCTCGGAGCACTGCAGATGTTTGTGCTGAACGGATCGCGACAGGAACTGGGCGACCAGACGATCGCAGCGGACGAGCACGGTCAGTCTTTTGAAGCCGCTCAGCCCCTTTCTTCCGTCTGGACATATGCTCTCGGGCAGATGGAAACCAACATGACAGGAATAGAGCGTCTGCTGCGGTTATGTTGTCTGCCGCAGCGCATGGCTGCTGCGGCTCTGTTCACAAAACAGCGACTCACACAGGTGGAGGCCATCAATCCGGCTCAGTGCGGGCGTGTCATCAGTTTTCTGCGTGGCGAATCCGGCAAGGTTTCACTTCCAGAACTGCTCGCAAACGTGGAACTCACAAATCCAGCCGCCGTGCTGCGTGACCTTTCAATGATCGATGGTGTGTTGTTTCTGTTGCGAGACCAGCCGGGCATCAGTCTTGCCCCAAGACTGCATGAAGAAATCGACAAATGGATGGCACAGGACCGGGAACGCAAACAGCGCGAAGTCGACGAACAGTGATCCCGGTGCCATCCACCTGATCCCGATGCCATCCACTTGATCCCGATGCCATCCACCTGCACCTGATCCCGGTGCCATCCACCTGATCCCG